>CAMLFP010000462.1 GCA_946479335.1 uncultured Archangium sp. | reverse complement strand
CGTTGGCGTCGATGTCGAAGGTGACCTCGATCTGCGGCACGCCGCGCGGCGCCGGAGGCAGCCCCGTCAGGTGGAAGCGGCCGAGGCTGCGGTTGTCGCCCGCCATCTCGCGCTCACCCTGGAGGACGTGGATCTCGACCTGCGTCTGGCCGTCGGCCGCGGTGGAGAAGGTCTCCTGCTTGCGCGTGGGGATCGTGGTGTTGCGCTCGATGAGCTTGGTCATCACGCCACCCATGGTCTCGACGCCCAGCGACAGCGGGGTCACGTCGAGGAGCAGGATGTCCTTCACGTCGCCGGAGAGGACCGCGCCCTGAACGGCCGCGCCGACCGCCACGACCTCGTCAGGGTTCACCGTGCGGTTCGGCTCCTTGCCGAACAGCTTCTTCACGGCCTCCTGCACCTTGGGCATGCGGGTCGAACCACCGACCAGCACCACCTCGTCGATCTGCGAGGCCTGCAGCCCGGAGTCCTTCAGGCACTTGCGCGAGGGCTCCAGCGAGCGCTCGATGAGGTCATCGACCATCGCCTCGAGCTTGGCGCGCGAGAGCTTCACGTTGAGGTGCTTGGGGCCCGACGCGTCAGCGGTGAGGAAGGGCAGGTTGATCTCCGTCTCGTTCGCCGACGAGAGCTCGATCTTGGCCTTCTCCGCGGCCTCCTTCAGGCGCTGGATGACCATCTTGTCCTTGCTGACGTCGAGGCCGGTCTCCTTCTTGAACTCGGCGATCAACCACTCCATGACGCGCTGGTCGATGTTGTCACCGCCCAGATGCGTGTCGCCGTTGGTGGCCAGCACCTCGACCGCGCCGTCGCCCATGTCGAGGATCGAGATGTCGAACGTGCCGCCGCCGAAGTCGTAGATGGCGACCTTCTGGCTGTGCTTCTTGTCGAGGCCGTACGCCAGCGCGGCCGCGGTGGGCTCGTTGACGATGCGGCGCACGTTGAGGCCGGCGATCTCGCCCGCGTCCTTCGTGGCCTGGCGCTGGGCGTCGTTGAAGTACGCCGGCACGGTGATGACCGCGTCGGTGACCTTCTCACCCAGGTAGTTCTCCGCGGCGCGCTTCAGCTTCAGCAGCACCTGCGCCGAGATTTCAGGCGGCGAGAGCTGCTTGCCGTCGATGTCGACGCGCGCGTCTTGATTGGGGCCGGCGACGACCTTGTACGGCACCAGCTTCGCCTCTTCGGTCGTCTCGCTCGCGCGGCGGCCCATGAAGCGCTTCACCGAGTAGACGGTGCGCTCGGGGTTGGTGATGGCCTGGCGCTTCGCCACCTGGCCCACCAGACGCTCGCCGTCCTTCGTGTACGCCACGACCGAGGGCGTGATGCGGCTGCCCTCTTCGTTGACGATCACCTTCGGCTCCCGGCCCTCCATGATCGCGACGCAAGAGTTGGTGGTGCCCAGGTCAATGCCAATGATCTTACCCATGACTGTGTGTCTCCTTAAGACTCTGAATTTGTTGGTGGAATCTGCTCCCACCAAGTCGGAGGCAACGTAACCACAGGCTTTCCCACGTCAACCCACGCGTAAACCCTTCAACTGCGAAGGTTCTTACGCGGCAAGTGCCACCGACCGGTGGCGAAAGGGGCGGTAGACCGAGGGATTACACGTGTGAATCCGCGCTCTTAACGCGGCGGGTCAATTGGCAGGGTCTGTGCTGTGACCCAACCGCCATGTGGGCTCAACCCCTTCGTCCCGACAGTGTTGTTGCCGCTCCCGGTGAGGCCGATCACCGGGTCGCCGTTCTGCTCAACGCGAACGCGCGCAAGGTGAGCAAGCGGGTGGTGCGGGCGCTCTCGCACGTGCTGCCGGAAGGCGACCTCTACCTCTCGCGCTCGGAGCTCGACGCGCGCCGCATCGCCACGCAGGTCGTCGATCGCGGGTACAGCACGGTGTTCCTCGGCGGCGGTGATGGCACCATCACCTGCTTCGTGAATGAGATCTTGAACCAGGTGGCGCAGCGCCGCCAGTACCACCCGACGCCCGCGCCGCGCTTCGGCGTGCTGAAGCTGGGCACCGGCAACTCGGTGGCGTCGCTGGTGAAGGCCTCGAGCACCTGGGGCGACGGCTTCGTCGACGACGTGCTGCGCGCGCGCGCGGGCGAGGCGCCCAGCTACCGCACCATCGACATGCTCAACATCGAGGGCAAGGTGGCGCCGTTCGCGGGCCTCGGGCTCGATGGCAAGCTGCTCAACGACTACAACTGGGTGAAGCAGAACTTCGGCCAGGGCGCGCTCAAGGGGCTGATGACGGGCGCCGGCGGGTACTTCTCGTCGGTCACCTTCAAGACCGTGCCGTACTACCTGACGCAGCCGCTCACCGTGCACGCCGAGGTGATCAACGGCGGCTCCACGGCGTACCGCATGGGCGCTGACGGCACCCCGGTGGAGACCTTCGCGCCGGGCGCGGTGATGTACAGCGGCCCGCTCTCGATGGCGTCTGCGGGCACGGTGCCGTTCTACGGCTTCGAGCTGTGCATGTTCCCCTTCGCCGGCAAGCGCCGCGGCATGATGAACCTCCGCGTGGCCGACGTGCCCGCCACCAAGATTCTCGCGAACCTCGGCGCCATCTGGCAGGGCAAGTGGTTCCCCGAGAAGGGGCTGCACGACTTCCTCGTGAAGGACGCGACCCTCAAGTTCGATCGCCCGATGCCGTTCCAGATCTCCGGCGACGCCGCGGGCGAGCGCCAGCAGGTGCGCTTCAGCGTGTCGAACGAGCCCATCGAGGTCGTCGACTTCACCGGCGCGCTGAACTGATCGCTAGAACACGCTCGTCCGCTGCCGCAGCAGGTCGGTGATCATCGCTTCGATCTGATCGCGCACGCTGAGGTTCGTCCGCTCCACCCAGGCGAGGTTGGTTTCGGCCTGCGGCGGCGCGTCGGAGAGATCGAACGCCGGCGCGAAGCGGATGAACCAGCGCGTCGGCAGCGGCGGCGGGGTGATCGGCAGATGCTCCACGCCGAGGAACCGCGCGGGCACCTTCGCCAACAGCGGCATCGACTCTTCACCGCCGACGATGGCCGCCGGCACGATGGGCACGCCCCGGCGCACCGCGATCTTCACGTAGCCGCCACGGCCGAAGCGGCGCAGCTGGTAGCGCTCCGAGAACGGCTTCGACAACCCGTGGAAGCCCTCGGGGAAGACGATGATCGGCCGGCCTTCATCGAGGAGCCGATGCGCGTTCTCCGGGTTCGCGCGCACCGCACCGAGGCGGTTGGCCAGCACGCCGGCGAAGGGCGCGTGGAAGACCTGATCTTCCAGCAGCCAACGCGACTCGAGCAGGTCGGGGCGCTCGCGGCGCAGCGCGAGGTGCAACATGGGCCCGTCGAGCGGGAGCGCACCGGCGTGGTTGGCCACGATGACGCACGGCCCGGTCGGGAGGTGCTGCGCGCCCTCCACCTGCACGCGGAAGTAGCGCTCGTAGAGCAGCTCGCCCAACGGTCGCAGCGAGGCGGCGAGCGACGCGTCCTTGCCCCAGTGATCGAGCTGCGTCGCGCGACTCGCCAGCCCGACGCCCGCCCGCACCGCGTCGAGCAGCGCGCTCCAGAGCCCACGGTCGGAGCTGGTCGGGAGCACCGGCGATGCGGGCGCGAGGGACGCGTCGGAGACCAGCGTGGGCGACGACTCAAATGGAGGCGGCGGTGGTGTCGGCGCCGCACCCATCAAGGTGGGCGATGACGTGAACGGCGCTTCGACCGACGGGGCTTCATGATGGGCGATGGGGTCGACGGCGATCTCAGGCGAACCCCGATGAGGCGCCGGGTCGACCACCAGCGTGGGCGAGTCGTGATGCGCCGCAGGGTCCACCGCGACGTCAGGCGACGCAGCGTGCGCTGCGGGGTCGACGACGAGCGTGGGCGACGAGTGATGCGCGGCGGGGTCGACTGCGAAGTCGGGTGATGCGTGGTGCGCCGCAGGGTCGACGACGAGCGTGGGCGACGAGTGATGCGCGGCGGGGTCGACCGTGAAGTCAGGCGA
>CAMLFP010000461.1 GCA_946479335.1 uncultured Archangium sp. | reverse complement strand
CGGCACCAAGGCCTGAGACGCGGGGCAGAACGCACTTTGAAAGCGCCGCGGAGCGGCTCCTACGTTCCGCGCGCGCATGAAAGTCACCTCAATGCCCGCGTCGGCCGTCGCCCTGGCGCCCACCCTCGCGCGGCTGCTCACCGACTCCCGCCCGCCCTCGCCGAAGTCGCCGCACGCGGTGCTCACGCCCATCTCCGCGGCGCGGCAAGACAAGGTCACCGGCGCGCTGCGGGCGACGCTCACGCGCGCGATCCACGACATCGCCCCCGGCCGTCGCGCGGGCGTCGCGGAGCTCATCAGCCACGTCGGCCAGCCCGACTTCTACGACGTGCTCGCGAGGCTCGACCCGCAGAGCGCGTCACAGTGGGCCGAGATGGCGCGCACCCAGCAGAAGTTCGCCGCCGCGGAGCCCGGCTACGACGACACCACGCGCGCCTACAGTGAATCGATGCGCCTCACGCTGCACGCGGCGGTCATCGCGCACTACGCGAAGCCCTCCAGCAACGGCAAAGACACGCTCTTCCAGCGCTTCATCGCGTTGCACAGCACCGCCTTCCACCAGAACGGCGGCTGGGTCGACAACCTCCACATCCCGCTCGCGGGCGCGCTCTCGGTGGTGCACGCGATGCCGGTCGCAATGTGGTCGCACCTCGCGTGCGTCGGGCTCGGCTCGTTCAAGGCCGACGCGCTGACGGTGACCGCGGCGCAGCAGGTGCGCGACGCACGGCTGGCGGCGTTGAGTGGCTGGGCGACGTAAGCGCACCTTCGCGAGTTCAGCGCGAGGCGAGCACCGCCGGCTGGCAGGTGAAGCCCACGCCGCTCGGCAACCGAGAACACGGCTCGTCGAGGTGCAACGCGGGGCTCATCAACGCGTCGCTCTCGAGCACCTCGTCGCCCGACGACTCCGCGTGACGTGACGGCAGCGACACCAGCAACAGCGCGGCGGCCGCGGCCAGGGCGGCGAACATCCTCGGCCACGGGTGCGCGACGGGCGTGGAGCGCGCCTGCACGCCCTCCCACAGGTGCGCCACCTCATCGCGGCCCGCGCGCTGCCGGAACAACGCGGCCTCACTCTCGAGCCAGTTCAGCTCGTGACGGCACACCGCGCAGCCGCGCGCGTGCGCCCGGAGCTCCGGTGACTCGTGGGACAGCAACGACTCCAACTGTGAAGTTCGTCCGCAGCGGCTCATGGACGCTCTCCCGTGAGGTGAGGCAACAGATGTGCGCGCAGCTTCAACCGCGCGCGGTGGATTTCATTCTTCACCGTGGGGATGGACCAGCCGAAGGCCTCGGCGATCTCCTCGTAGGCCAGCCCGTGGTCGAGCCGCATCAGCAGCGCGGCGCGGCGGTTCTCCGACAGCGTGCCCAGCGCCTGCGTGAAGTGCTTCTCCAGCTCCGCGTCGAGCAACACGCTCTCCGGGTCGGGGGAGGGAATCACCGCCGCCGGCACGCCGTCTTCTTCTTCATTCAGCTCGTCGTGCGAGCGCACGCGCATGTGCTCGAAGGCCACGTTGCGCGCGATGCCCAGCATCCACGGCTTGAAGCGGTCGTGGTCGGGGAACTTCACCAACTGCGCGTGCGCGCGGGCGAAAGACTCCTGCGTCGCGTCGTCGGCTGCGTCGGCGCTGCGCAGCAGGTCGCGCAAGAAGCGCCGCACCGCCACCACGTGCCGCTCGAAGAGCGCCTTGAACGCCGCCGACTCGCCGGCTTGTGCGCGCCGCACCAGGGCCCCGTCGGGCGTCTCGGGGGTGATGTCGGGAGTGCGCTTGAGCAACTTCAACACGAAGGCACCATGCGCCCGGCCCGGGAGAAGTTTCAACTGCCCTTCAGGAAATCGGCCAGCGCCGCCGCGCGCGAAATCAGCGTCTCGACCTCGATGTACTCGTCCTTCGTGTGGAAGAACCGGCCGCGCGGGCCGAGGGCATCGATGGTAGGAATCCCCAGCGATGCCGCGGTGTTGCCGTCGCTCCCGCCGCCCTGCCGGGGCGCCTCGTCGCCGCTCAAGCCGTGCGCGCGTGCCGCCGCGGCGTAGCGGGACACCAGCGCGGCGGTGCCCGGCAGCTTCTCCATCGGTGCGCGCCCGGGGCCCGGGGTGACCTCGACCTTCGCGCCGTCGACGCCGTGCGCGTGCGCCGCGTCGTGAAGCGACCGCCACAGCGCGTCTGACGCGGCCTGCGTGGGGAAGCGCAGGTCGAGCCCCGCGCTGGCGTGCTCCGGCACGGTGTTCTTCGCGGTGCCGCCGGTGATGGTGCCGACGTTCACCGTGACGCCGTCGTCTTTCTTCGAGAGCTTCTGCGCGGCGTCGACGAAGCGCGAGAGCGCCCAGATGGCGTTGGCGCCCTCCCAGTACGCGTTGCCGGCGTGCGCGGCCTTGCCGGTGGCGGTGACGGTGGCGCTGCCGGTGCCCTTCCGCTCGGTGACGATGGCGTCGTTGGCGCGGCCCGACTCGAACACCAGCGCCGCGGAGCACCCGGTGATGGCCTCGCGGATCAACGGCGCGCCTTCGGGCGAACCGACCTCTTCGTCAGACACGATGACGATGCGCAGCGCGGGGAGCCTGCCTTCACGCACCAGCGCCTTGAGCGCCCACGCGATGACGACGAGGCCGCCCTTCATGTCCAACACGCCGGGGCCACGCCGCAGCGCACCGTCGACGAGGTACCCCTCGAACGTGCCCGGTGGAAACACGGTGTCGAGGTGGCCGAGGAGCGCGATGGGCGCTCCCGGGCCTTCGCTGCGGAAGACGAGGTGGTCGCCGTGCGCGCGGCCGGGGACGCGCTGACACGTGAGACCGTCGATGGCGAAGAGCTCCTCGAGCTTCGACGCTACGCGTTGGCAGCCCTCGCGGTTCGCGGAGAAGGAGTTGAGCGCCACCAACGCCGCGAGCGCTTCTTCCATCTGGGGCAGTTGTTGCCGCAGCCAGTTCGTCATGGGTGGTTCAGTGTAACTGAGTTAAACGCGGCGCCATGCTGCTGCTCCGTGATGTGGCGAGGAAAGACCTCGCGGGCTTGAAGCGGCTCGCGAAGACACTCAACAGCGTCAATCTCCCCGACAACGAGAAGGTGCTGCGCAGCCTCATCGACCGCTCGACGCAGAGCTTCTCGGGGAAGATCGAGAACCCCTTCGAGCGCGAGTACCTCTTCGTGCTCGAAGACCCGCGGCGCAAGGCCATCATCGGCACCTCGATGATCATCGCGCAGCACGGCACGAAGGACGCGCCGCACATCTACTTCGCGGTCACCGACGCGGAGCACTACTCGGCGAGCATCGACAAGCACTTCAGGCACAAGGTGTTGTCGATTGGGTACAACTACGACGGGCCCACGGAGATCGGCGGCCTGGTGGTCGACCCTCCGCACCGCAGCGGGCCCGACAAGCCGGGCAAGCAGCTCTCGTACGTGCGCTTCCTCTTCATGGCGATGCACCGCGCCGACTTCCGCGAACGCGTGCTGGCGGAGCTGTTGCCGCCGCTGCTCGACGACGGGCGCTCGCTGCTCTGGGAGAGCATCGGCAAGAAGTTCACCGGGCTCGACTACACCGAGGCCGACAAGCTCTCGCGCAAGAACAAGGAGTTCATCAAGGAGCTTTTCCCCTCGACGGACTTCTACGCGACGCTCTTCCCCGCGAACGCGCAGAAGATCATCGGCGAGGTCGGGCCGAACACCGCGGGCGTCAAGCGCATGCTGGAGCGCATCGGCTTCCGCTATTCGAACCACATCGACCCGTTCGACGGCGGCCCGCACTACGAGGCCAACATGAGCGAGGTGTCGCTCATCCGCCACTTCCGCACGGCGACGGTGGGCAAGGAGTTCTTCACCGAGGAGGCGGCCGAGGTGCTGGTGGGCGTGTTCCGCGAAGGCGGGTCGAACCACTTCCGCGCGGTGCGCACGCCGGTGCGCTGGGCTGATCAGGAGATCTTCTTGCCGAAGGAGGCGCGCGAGGCGCTCAAGGTGAAACCCGGCGAGCGCGTGTCGGTGATTCCGTTCGAGT
>CAMLFP010000460.1 GCA_946479335.1 uncultured Archangium sp. | reverse complement strand
ATGTGCCGGTGACGTGCGTGTACGACGGCACGCAGTGGGTGTGCGGCGATGCGGGCGTGGCCGTCGATGCAGGTCACGACGCCGGCACGGTGGACTCCGGCGCGGTCGATGCCGGTGATGACGCAGGCATCGTCGACGCGGGTGCGGTGGACGCGGGGGGGCCGGACTCCGGCGTGGAGGACGCGGGCCTCACGCTGGTGAACGTGACGCACGAGCGTGAACTGCGCGCGGCGTGGGTGGCGACCGTCTCGCGGCTCGACTGGCCGTCAGCGGCGAACCTCTCGCGTGACGCGGGCATCGCGTCGCTCGGCGCGCTGGTGGAGCAGGCCGCCGACGCGGGCCTCAACGCGCTCTTCTTCCAGGTGCGGCCGTACGCCGACGCGCTCTACGAGTCGCATCAGGGCGAGCCGTGGAGCAGCGCCCTCACGTCGAACGCCGACGCCGGCCCGGGGTGGGACCCGCTCGAAGAACTGCTCCCGCTGGCGCACGCGCGCGGCATCGAGGTGCACGCGTGGCTCAACCCGTATCGCGGCACGGTGAAGGCGCTCTCGCAGTACTCGATTACGTACAACAACACGCCGGTGATGAACCCCGGCGTGCCCGCGGTGCGCGAGCACGTGGTCGCCGTCGTCGGTGACATCCTCGACCACTACGACGTCGATGGCGTCCACTTCGACGACTACTTCTACCCGTACCCTGATTCGTCGAACACGCCGTTCCCCGACTCGGCGACGTACAGCGCGTACACCGCCGACGGCGGCACGATGACGCTGGCCGACTGGCGCCGCGACAACGTGAACCAGCTCGTCGCTGAAGTGATGGCGCTCATCGAGAGCGACCACCCGACGGTGCGCTTCGGCATCGGCCCCTTCGGCATCTGGAAGAGCGGCCAACCGGTGCCGGGCCTGAGCGCCTACGACGCCATCTCGTGCGACGCGGTGTCGTGGTTGAGCAACGGCTCCATCGACTACCTCGCGCCGCAGCTCTACTGGAAGCTGGGCTCCGCGCAGGACTACGCGACGTTGGTCGACTGGTGGGCCGCGCGGCTCAACGGGCGCCACCTCTTCCCCGGGCACGCCGACTACCACCTCACCGACGCCAACAACTGGCCGCTCTCGGAGATGCAGTCGCAGCTCGAGTACTCGCGCACCAAACGCAGCTCCGGCGTGCTGGGTGACGTGCACTTCCGCTTCGCGAACATTCGCAGCAACGGGAAGGGCTTGAACGACCTGCTCGGGCGCAACCTCTACGCGCAGCCCGCGGTGCCGCCGCCCTTGCCGCGCGCGAACGCGGTCGTCGCGCCCGCGGTGCCATTCGTGTCGCTGAATGGGTCGACGCTCTCGGTGACCAACCCGATGCCCGCGTCGGTGCGCGCGTTCCTGCTCTACCGCGAGGTCTCCGCCGGCCAGTGGGAGCTGCGCGCGGTGAAGGGCGACGCGCAGGTCGACTTCACGGTGACCTCAGGCACGTGGGCCGTCAGCGCGGTGGGCCGCGGCGGTGGCGAGTCGCAGGGCGTGCAGGTCGTCGTTCCGTAAAGCGGAGTGCGCGCAGCGATTGTTCCGTTTCTGGAACAGTGTTCTGCGGCAATGCGCATGGCCCGGTGGCGCGGCGATGCGTACTTCTGGTGCGTCGCCGGAATCCACCGGCTCATCCGCACCTGGAGCAACTCATGTCTTCCTTCGTCATCGACAACGCGCACTCAGAAGTCGGCTTCCGCATCCGCCACATGATGGTCTCGTGGACCAAGGGCCGCTTCGAGAAGTACTCGGGCACCCTGGAGCTCGACGAGGCCAACTTCGCCAACTCGAAGCTGGAGGTGAAGATCGACGCCGCCAGCATCAACACCGGCACGGTTGATCGCGACAACCACCTCCGCAGCGCCGACTTCTTCGACGTCGCGAAGTTCCCGGAGCTCACCTTCACCTCGCAGAAGTTCGAGGGCAGCGGCGAGCGCTTCCGCGTTCTCGGCGAGCTGACGATTCACGGAGTCACGAAGCCCGTCACGCTCGACGTCGAAGACTTCTCCGCCGAGCACAAGGACCCGTGGGGCAACCTGAAGCGCGGCGCGCGCGCGACCACCAAGGTCAACCGGAAGGACTTCGGGCTGCACTGGAACGCGGCCATCGAGGCCGGCGGTGTGGTGGTCGGTGACAACGTCGAGATCACCATCGACGTCGAGCTGACGAAGAAGGCGTAACTGAAACCCCCTCTCCCGCGGGGAGAGGGCTGGGGTGAGGGGAGTTTTTGCGCGTGATGCGCCCCTCACCCCTCGCTGCGCGAGACCCTCTCCCCATGGGAGAGGGATTCTTGCGCTTTCATCAACAATCGCTTCAGTGGCGCTTCGTCGGCGCGCGCGAGGGCATCGACCCACGTGAGCCACTGCGCGCCGTGCGACTCGCTCGGGTCGTGCGCCAGCGCGTCGGGGTTCTTCGCGATGACGAGGTAGCGCACGTCGAGGTGGCGATGTTCGGGCTCGTCTTTCCTCGCGGGGATGACGTGCACGTCGACGTCGAGCGGTGCGTTCGACTGCAGCGCAACCTCGAGGCCGGTTTCCTCACGTGCCTCGCGCAGCGCGGTCTGCGCCAGGTCACCGCCGTCGACGGCATCGGCGTGCCCGCCCGGTTGCAGCCAGCGATTCAACTTCGCGTGCAGCACCAGGCACACGCGCGCGCCGTCGGGTGAGACGACCACCGCGCTGCCAGTGAAGTGCGCGGGCCATTGCGCGCGAGAGAAGGGCTCCGCGAGCGACGCCGCGAACTCGCGCATCACCTGGAGGTCCGCAGCCTCCTTCGCGTCGGCGGGAGTCACCGCCGCCAGCGTCTCAGCGAGGGTCACGGCGCTCCCGGGCGACGTGGGCCGCGACGACCGCGGCGCCGAACGCGAAGGCCAGCGTCACGCCGATGCGCGAGACGGGAGCGAGTCCGACGACCAGGAACGCGAGGCTCGCGACGCCGAGCGCGACGAAGAAGCCCGTGCGCGTCGTGGTCGAGAAGGGCTTGCCGCTCGCGGCGAACGCCAGCACCGGCGGCAACAGGAACAACGGCGCCGAACCGGAGTCGATGCCGAAGCCGAACGCGCCCGTCGTCCCCACGGTGAGCGCCGACGCGACCGCGCCGCCCAGCGCCGCCTTCAGCGCGAAGTCTGCGTCACGCGAGAGGAGCAGCAGCACCAGCGCCCCGATGATGATGAGCGCGGTGAGGCCTTCCCACAGGCCCAGCATCAGCGCGTGCTCAAGGCCCGGCGCGACCACCGGCAGCCCCAGCACCTCGACGGTCGCCTTCTCACCGGCGTTGGCCTGCGGCTCGAGGAGGTCGACGAAGACGCCGATGGCGCGCAGCCGGAACGCTTCGGGCACCTCAGCGCCGAGCTGCGCGACGAGCGCTTCGGCGCGCACCAGGAGGTTCGCGTCGCGCAGCCGCGCCAGCATCGTCTCGGTGAACTCCTGCTCGTGCCCGGCGACGTCGGCGAAGGTGCCGGCGACGGCCAGCGTCTTCGCGAGGCGCTCTGTTTCCGGAGCGGCCAGCGCTTCGTCGAGCTTCGTCCACTCCGCGTCGGTCGGCGCGTACGGCGAGTCGGGCGAGGCCAGCCACGTGCGCACGCTGGTGCGGGCCTTCGCGTCGAGCGCGGCCTGCGTGTCCACCGGCAGCGGGGCGAGCGCGGAGTCGACCGCGGCGTCGATGGCGTTCTCCGGCAGCGCGAACTTCCGCGCGAGCGCGTGGAGCTGCGCCTTGCCGCCCGCGGCGCCGGTGAGCAGCGAGTCTTGCGCGGCCTTCTCGATGAGCGACTTGAGCTCGTCGATGCTGTTGGCCGGCGTGGTGGGGATGCGCACCACCACCATCGCCTCGTCGCGCTCGCCGGAGACCAGTTGCTTCACGTCTTCGCGGCCCTCGAGGAAGAACCACAGGTTCCCCATCGACTCCCGCGTGGTGGGGATGCGCTGTACGCCCGCGAAGCCCTTGTTCAAGAACCCGAGGATCTGCGTCACCGAGCGCACGTCGGGGAGCTCCTTCGTGCCCTCCAGCAGGT
>CAMLFP010000459.1 GCA_946479335.1 uncultured Archangium sp. | reverse complement strand
CCCCATCAGCAAGATCGTGCTGAATCTCCGGTACAAAGCCGACACTTCTTTCGTTGACGGCAAACTCAGGCGCGATAGGCCAAGCGAGGTTGTTTGTCGCGACCTTAAAGACTCGCTGCAGGAAATCGAGATGCCGACCTGCCGGATAATTGCCAATTTTCTCTCGAGGGTGCCTCGCCGCCCAAACTTCACGAACGTCGTCCAATGTCCTCACGTGAACAAAGCGAAGACAGTCGATGGAGACTCTCAGTTCGTCTCCGGTCCCACCTGATCGAAAAGGTTGTTCAAGCATCCCTTCGCGAACGAGTTCCGTCGTGCGGTGCCATTCAATCTCGTTCGGCCAAAATTCTCGAAAAGAAGCCCAGATGGCCGGAATACGACGACCATCCTTCGCCATCGGGTGGTCGATGCAGTGTTGCGCCAACCTGGCAGCCACGCGACCCAGCGGCGCCAACATGGTCTTCGCCGCGGCGAGAGAAAGAAGCCCGTCAAATGAGAGCCTTGCCGGCTCCTTCGAAGGCGTTTGGTAGTTCGGATTGGTCGAAACTCCCCGCAGCACTCGCCAAGCGTCGGACAGAAGGAAGCCCTTGGCATCAAGAGCGACCAACACTTTGTGTCGATCCGGCCACGCTCCCGTCTCGAAGAACTCTTTCCACACCAACTCGGCCGCAAGTTTCTCTGCAGGCGTCATTTCCATGTGCGCGTCGACGTCGCCCTTCTTTGAAGCTGACCGCTTCGAACGCCTGCTAAGCCTCTCAAAGATTCACTTCGTGTACTGGTCGAGCCAGCCGAGCACCTGCTCGTGCCACACGATGGAGTTCTGCGGCCTGAGAACCCAGTGGTTCTCGTCGGGGAAGTAGATGAACTTCGACGGCACGCCCTTGCGCTGCAGCGCGGTGAACACCGACATGCCCTGGGTGTCGACCACGCGGTAGTCGCGGCCGCCGTGCACCACCAGCATCGGCACGCGCCACTTCGCGACGTGGTCGATGGGGTTGTGCTTCGCGTAGCTCTCGGGGTTCTCCCAGGGCGTGCCGCCGTGCTCCCACTCGGGGAACCAGAGCTCCTCGGTGTCGAAGTACGCCATGCGCTCGTCGAGGTTGCCGTCGTGCGAGACGAGGCACTTCCACGGCTCGTTCCAGTTTCCGGCGATCCAGTTGATCATGTAGCCGCCGTACGAGGCGCCCAGCGCGCAGGCCTTCTTGCCGTCGACGAACGGGTACTTCTCGAGCACGTACGCGAGGCCCTTCTGCAGGTCTTCGAGCGGCTTGCCACCCCAGTCGCCTGAAATCGCGTCGGTGAAGCCCTGGCCGTAGCCGGTCGACCCGTGGAAATCGATCATCACCGCGACGTAGCCGTGGCCCGCGTAGGTCTGCGGGTTCCACCGGTAGTGCCAGTGGTTGCCGAAGCTCCCCTGCGGCCCGCCGTGAATGAGGAACGCCAGCGGGTACTTCTTCTTCGCGTCGAAGCCGACGGGCTTCACGAGGTAGCCGTACACCGTCTCGCCGTTCCAGCCCTTGAAGTTGAACTGCTCCGGCTCGCCGAGCTGGAAGCGCGAGAACGCCTCGCCGTTCACGTCGGTCAGCTTGTTGAGGCCGCCCTGCCCGTCGAACGCGAGCGAGTAGAGGTCGGCCGCCGACTTGAGCGAGTCGTGCACCACGAGGAGGAACTTCGGCGTCACGCCGACCTCCGCGATGTTGCCGTTGCCGTACACCTTCACCAGCTCGCCGCTCTTCACGTCGAGGCGGAACAACGCCACCTGCCCGAGGTCGTCGGCGGTGAGGAACAGCGCGCTGCTGTCGGGGCTCCAGGTGATGGACGAGGGCGAGCGGTCCCACCCGTCGATGGCGCGCTCGGCGCCGCTGGCCACGTCGCGGATGACGACGTGGAACTTGTCGGCCTCGAACTTCGGGCGGCTCATCGCGAGGTACGCGAGCGACTTGCCGTCGGGGGAGAACACCGGCCCGGTGTCGGTGGCGCGGTTCGACGTGGTCAGCTTCACCGGCGCCTTGCTGCCGTCGAGGCCCACCTGGAAGAGGTCGAGGTCGGTGCTCCACGCCTCTTCGCGGCCCACGTCGCGCGCCACGAAGACCACCGAGCGGCTGTCGGGGCTCACCACGAAATCGGTCGCGCCGCCGAAGGGCTTGGTGGGGCAGTCGGCGTTCTGCTTCTTCTGCAGGTTCACCACCGGCCCGCCCGCGACCGGCGTCGCGAAGAGGTGCGAACGGCGGCCGTCCTTCCACGTGTCCCAGTGGCGGAACATCAGCGAGTCGTAGATCTGCGCGGAGCTCTTCTTCTTCTCGGCGAGGCGCGCGGCGGTGCACTCCAGCGTGTCGCAGTCGACGAAGACCTCCGACGAGAAGACCAGCGTCTTGCCGTCGGGCGAAATCGTGAAGGCGTCGACGTCGAGCGGGAGCTTCGTCACCTGCAGCGCCTCACCGCCGGTGAGCGACAGCTTCCACACCTGGCTCGAGCCACTGCGCGCCGCGAGGAAGTACAGCGCCTTCGAGTCGGGGCTCCACACCGGGTCGGTCTCGTTGCCCTCGCCCGAGGTCAACTGCGTGAGGCCGGAGCCGTCGGTGTTGATGAGCCACAAATCGACGCGGCCCTTGTTGGCCTCGAGGTCGGTGGTGCGCAGCGCGAAGACGGCCTTGCTGCCATCGGGCGAGACCTGCAGCCCCGAGAGGCGCTTCAGGTTCACCTGGTCTTGCACGGAGTACCCGGGCTTCGACTTCGGCGGGGGCTTCGGGGCAACGGCCGGTTTCGCGGGAGGCGCAGCCAGCAGAGACGCAACGAGGAGCGGAGCGATCATGCGCCTGCGTCTATCGAACTCCCTCCTCAGTTCATACGGTCGACCGTCGCCGCGCCGGAGGTCTCCACGTGGAGCTCCGGCGGGTTGCCGTACACGTCGATGCTCACGCCGCCCGACGCTTCGCCCTTCACCGACTTCGACGCGTGCACCTTCACGTCGCAGCCGCCCGACGCGTCGAGCGTCACCGCGGTCGCCTGCAGCGCGCGCGTGTCGAGGGTGGTGCCGCCGGAGACGTCGACGTCCACCGTCTTCGCCTTGCCCTCGAGCGTGGCCTGCACGCCGCCCGACGCGTCGACCTTCACGGTGTCTGACGAGATGCCCGTCGCGCGCAGCTTGATGCCGCCCGAGAGGTGCGTGGAGAACGCGCGCTGGTTGATGACGTCACGCACCGTCGCGTCGATGCCGCCGCTGACCTCCAGCGACTTGAGCGCCGGCGTCGTCACCCGCACCGTCACCTGCTGGTTGCGGAAGACGTCGCGCCACGTGCGCGCGTCGCGGTGGAGGTGCAGCACGCCGTCTTTCACCTCGGTGACGTACGCCGCGATGACCTCCGGCTCGCCTTCGAGGGTGAGCGCGGGCTCGCCCGGCTTCACCTCGAGCGTGAGCCCGCCCGACGCGTTGATGCCGTCGAAGGCCGAGACCTTTCGCGTTTCCGACGTGTTGGCGGCGAAGGCAGACAGCGACGAGGCGAGCGTGAGGGCGAGCAGGGTGCGCATGGTGTCGCCTCTACGCAGCCCCGCCGCGTCGATTGCACGTCAGAGGCAGGTCACCGACTGCGCCGCGGAGGTCTGGGTCTGACCGTTGACCACCACGCGCGCGCGGAAGGTCGCGGTGCCGATGCAGCCCGCCGCCGAGTCGAGCGAGAGGCTGGCGACGGCGCTCTGCGTGTCGGAGACACACTGCACGTCGGTGAAGGTGCCGCCGTTGTCGCGCTGCAGACAAGTCTCGAGCGAGAGGTCGGTCGCGCCGGAGCACGAGACCGCGCCCGTCGCGGTCACCACCGTGCGCCCGTTGGAGACGTCCGACTTCAACGACGCCGACGGAGTGCAGGTGACGGAACTCGAGCCATCACCACCGCCGGTGCCATCGCCACCACCCGGCGAGCCACACGCGCACAGCAACACGCCACACAACGACAAGGTACGAATGATCATGCGCGCTTCGTTGCCTGCCCCCGCGGAGTTGATCCGTCACCCGCCGCGCACTCAGTACATCTTGCGCAACCGCGCGGCGAAG
>CAMLFP010000458.1 GCA_946479335.1 uncultured Archangium sp. | reverse complement strand
GCACGGTCTTCATCACGCCCTCGTCGGCCTGACGCTTCGCCTCGTCGTCAGAGAGGCCCTGCGCCTTGAGGTCGTTGATGGCCTTCACGCGCTGGTCGAGCAGCGTCGCGGCGTAGGCGACCAGCGTGCGGTCGTAGAAGTCGAAGGTGGTGATGTTGTTCTTCGACAGCCACTCGATGCGGCGCTTCTCCCAGTTGTACATGCTGGTGGGGTCGGTGAGGATCTTGCGCGACGCCTCGCGGATGTGCGCGGGGTCGTTCGCCAGCGCGGCCTGCAGCGGCGGAGGCAGGAGGTTCAGCACGTCACCCGCGACGTCCGGGTTGTCGAGGATGGTGGCCTCGAGCTCGGGGTGCTTCTTGAGCTCCTCGGCCGCCTTCTGCAGCGTGCCGTTCGACGCGATGGTGGTGCGGTCGGCGAGCACCTTGTTCATCACGCCCTGCATGCGCGCCGTCGGGCGCTCGAACACGCCCTTCGACTCTTCGTTGCGCGTCGCGATGCCCTGCAGCTCCGACTGGAGCGCGCCCGCGCGGTTGCGGATGTTGTAGGCCGGGTTCTGCGAGATGTAGTCCTTCACCATCTGGCCCGAGATGTAGTCGTTGATGCTCAGCTCGCCGCTCTGCAGCAGCACCCAGTTCTTCACCTCGGCGCCGTAGAGGTCGACGCCCCAGGTGTACGTGTTCGACATCGCGGAGATGATCTCGCCGGTCTCCGGGTCACCCGCCGACGGGCCGTAGCCCAGCAGGCCGTTGGCCACGGGCTCGGCGACGGTGTTCACGAAGCTGTAGCGGAGGTCGCCGATCTTCGGCGCGAAGCCGGCGTTGCCGCACGCCGCCGGGTCACCCGACTTCACCGGGTTGTTGCAGAGGTAGAACATCTGGGGCTGCGCCTCCCAGTTGGCCTTGTCCTCGGGCGTCGAGCCGCGGGCGGCCGCCACCGCGCGGCGGAACGCGCGATCGTATTCAGACTCGATCTTCCGGCCCGGCTCCCAGAACTCGTCGTAGCGGCTCTGGCCGCCCATGCGCGCCGCCGGCGTGAAGTAATAGACGACCGGCTTGAGCTCGCGGTCCGCCACGGGGATGGGCGTGTCGGTGACCTTGCCGTTCTCGGTCGTGTAGTACTCCTTGTAGATGCGGTGACGGTTCGCGAGGAGGATGCGCGCCGACTCCGTGAAGCCGAACTTCTTGTCGTAGTTCAGGCGCTCGGTGCGGAAGAAGCCGAAGTACGCCATCAGGTCGGTCCCGTAGACCAGCGGCTCGTAGTTCTGCGAGTGCGCCACGTCGACCTTGGCCACCGAGATGCGCACGTGGATCTCCGACGCCGCGCACTCGTAGATGCCGGGCGCGAAGTAGCAGAGCGGCACGTCGATGCCGGTGCCGTCATCGAACTCGTAGTGCTCGCTGTCCGGGCGCGCGAGGTAGCGGCCGGTCACGTCGAAGTACGTCAGCTCCTTGGTGCCGTCGCCGTTGCGATCGGTGTACTCGAAGGTCGGCCAGTCGAACGGGTCGCTGTCGGGCTCGTTGGCCTGGATCCAGTTCGCGTTGGTGGTCTTGCCAGGGTCGTTGGCGTTCTGCACCGTGCCCCAGTTCATGCCCGACGCCTGGTTCAGCATGTTCGCCGCCCAGTTCACGCGGATGAACTCACGCTCGTTCCACGGGCGGTCCGACGTGTTCTCGCTGATGACGTTGGTCTGCTCGCCCGTCGCCGCGTTGTACCCACGCTGGATGTCGAAGTGACTGGTGATGGGGAAGGCCACCACCGGCGAGCCGTAGTACTTCTGGCCGCCGGCGCACTTGCCGTCGATGTCACAGAAGCGCGCGGTAGTGCCCGACACCCGCGAGGTCTCGTCGATGGCCGGGTCAGCGCCCAGCACGTACGGGTACGAGCGGTAGCCCACCAGGTACCCCTGCTGGATCTCCCACACCAGCTTCTCCATGTTGCCGGTCTGACCCGGGTAGGTGAACTGGGTGTTGAAGGGCGTCCAGGTGACGGTGTTGCGGAAGTACCAGACACCGTCGAGCAGGTCGGCCTTGCGCACCACGTTGGGCTGCACCTGCACCAGGTCGCCGTTGCTCTGCGCACAGCCGGCCACGGTGAGCGCGGCGAGCAGCACGGCCACGGAGTTGAGGGAGCGACGATTCATACGAGTCTCCGGTTGGAACATGGGTCAGTAGGCGGCGGTGAGGCTGAAGTAGATGGAGGTCGCGTTCGCGGCCTGATTGCTGGTGGCCCAGAAGGGGAAGCGCACCGTCTTGTTGTCGGGCTTGAGCGGGCTCTGGCCCGTCTGCACGCCGAGGTCGACCGAGTAGTGGTCGTTGATCTGGTAGCTGGCGCCCACGAAGGTCGACGTGTAGTCGCGCTGGCCGTTGCCGGGCTTCGCCGCGGGCTGGCCATCGTTGGTCACCGCCTGCGAGGTGTATTGATCGACCGAGTCAGCGACCGCGTAGTTCCAGTACCGGAGGTACGTGTAGCCGACGTAGATCAGCAGGTTGCCGTTGACGCGCACCTGCGTGTACGCGCTCGCGGAGAAGGTCCACTCCGTGTTGTTGGCGGCCACCGCGCAGAGCGTGTCAGCCGGGCGGCACACCGAGAGCAGGTTGCCCTGCGCGTCGCGCTGCGCGCCGCCGGTGATCGCCGGGTTGCGGATACCGGTCTGACGCTGCGTGTGGAACGAGCGCGTGCCGTTGAGCGTGACGCGGAAGTCGATGCCGGCGCCCTGGTCATTGAAGTGGAACGAGCGCGACGCCACGAGGCCGAGGCGCAGCGTGGTGATGAGGCCCGCGTTCCAGCTCTCCGGAGACGTGGGGATGGTGAGGCCGACGCTGGGCGAGAAGCCGATGCCGGTGAGCCACTTCTCCTTGAAGAGCGCCGGCGCCGAGAGGCTCAGCGACGAGTCGTACATGCTGAAGCGCCGCCCGGTCGCGTTGTCGGGCATCGTGAACTCGTACAGCGCGCGGAAGTTGGCGCTCGCCACGAGGCGCTGCCCGCCGACCGAGAACAGGTACTGCGGCACGATGGTGAGGTACGTGTAGAACGACGCGTAGAGGTCGGGGTTGATGAAGGTGCCCGTGCCCAGGTACAGGTCTTCTTCGGCGATGAACTGGAAGCCGCTCTGCGCCGCCTGCGCTTCAGGCGTACGCGCCTGCACGGCGTTGGCGAGCGCGCCACCCGCCTGCTGCTGCTGACCTTCTTCGGTCTGCTCGCCCTCCTCACTGTCCGTCGAGGTCGCCTGGGAAGAAGCGTCTTGCGGAGGCGTTCCTGCGTCGGGCGCGCTCTGCGCGAACGCCCACGCCGGCGTCACCATCATCACTACTGCGAGCAGCGCACGCGTCACGCATTCCTCCAGAGGCCAGACCACCCGCTCATGGCAACTTGCATGCCGCTCGCGCCGGGCTGGCGATGATTCGAAATCATTGAACTTTCTTCGCCCCACCCCGCCCCGCCGTTAGCAAACCGACAACGTGACGGCCGCGTGGACGCCACAAAAACGGCGGTACCCTGCCCCACTCCCAAAGGCGCGCGCGCTTAACACGAGGTTCGGCGGGCGATCAAACAGTCGCGAGCAAACGCTCCAACCGCGCGGGCTCGAGCTTGAGAAGCAGCGTCTTTTCCCGCGTGTACGTGACGGCGCCCGGCGCGGCGTCGCGCGGCTTGTGCACGTACTTCGCGGGCACGTAGCTGACCTCCACGCGGGGCTCGCCGCGCGCGTCGGAGTGGTGCGCGGCGAGGTGCGCCGCGTCGAGTAACACCTCGGGCAGCAGCGCGGTGTGCTTCTCGAGCGGCACCACCACATGCGCGCCGGGCACGCCGCGGGCGTGGAACCAGACGTGGTGCGGGCGGGCGACGTGGAAGGTCAGCTCGTCGTTGTGCGCTGAGCCACGGCCGACCCAGATGCGCTGACCGCCATGACCCGTGTACTCGCGGTAGGGGAGCGACTCGGGCTGGGCAGGCTTCTTCTTCGCCGCGAAGGCCGGCGCCTCGGCGGGCGTCTCGTCGAGCTGCTGCAGCTGCTGCTCGAGCGCCTCGGCGTCGCGCTGGAGCTTGAGGAGCCGCTCGCCGGCGATCT
>CAMLFP010000457.1 GCA_946479335.1 uncultured Archangium sp. | reverse complement strand
TTGCCGAAACCGAAATAGAAGACCGCGCGCCACGAGACGTTCAAGTTCGCCGACTGCACGGGGAGCGGGAACTGATCAGCGGTGAGCGTCGGGTTGTTCTCCTGGAAGCGGCGCAGCACCTCCTTGCGCACGAAGTCTTCGTAGGTCACGCCCGGCGTCACGTACGACGAGTACTTGTTGCCGCCGACGAAGGGCTCGATGGACACCTGCCCGCCGCCGCCGAGTTCGACGTGCTCGCCGATGCGGAACCGCGCCGCCGCGCCGGCCGTCGCGATGGGCACGTACTCGGTGCCGCGCAGCGCGAAGCCCGAGTCGCCCACCGCCACCAGCAGGTCCATGTTCGCGGTCGAGTAGCGCGCCGACAGGCCGATGGTGTCGTCGAACAGCTGCGCCGGGCGCATGTCGTAGAGGCCCAGGTTGCCGAAGAAGTACTGCAGCGTGCCGAGCTGGAAGATGAGGTTCGGCGCCAGCACGTTGCCGACGCGCGCGTAGAGCTGGCTGACGCGGAAGTTGATGAGGTTGCCGTTGCCGGAGTCGGCGGTCGTCACCGAGCCGCCCTCGACGCGCGCGTACAGCGACGCCCAGATGTCGTTGCTGCCCGGCGGCGCCTGCAGGAGATCCAACTTCATCTCCAGCGCGGCGTAGGTGCCCTCGTTCATCAGGCGGCCGTTGAGGTTCCAATAGCCGAGCTTGCCGTTGCCGCCCTGGAAGTCGGGGCGCGCGGAGATGCGGAAATAACCACCGGCGGAGAACCGCGAGTCAGGCGCTTGAGCAAAGGCCACGCTCGCGACGAGGACAGTGAGGGAGATGGCCGCGCGCACGCGCCGCGAGTCTTACTTCAAGGTGTCCACCCCCGCAGCGAGAACACGAGCAACCTGCGCTTGAATCTTGGCCGCGCGGAACGTAGGCGCGCCGCCGTGCGCACGACTCTCGAGGCTCTGGTGGTGGTGGTCCTTCTCTCGTTCACGGCGTGTGAGAGCAAGAAGGAGTGCTCCGTGTCGAACTGCGCGGGCTGCTGTGACGCGTCGGGCGAATGCCAGCCGGGCACGCTGGCCACCGCGTGTGGCCTCTCCGGCGCGGCGTGCACTGCGTGCGGCCCGCAGACCTGCAACCTCGGCTTCTGCGGCAACGGCTCCAGCAACACCGGCGGCGGTTCGGGGAGCACCGGCGGCGGCTCCGGCACCACCGGCGGCGGCTCGGGGACCGTCACGACCTACGCAGACTTCTGCGCCGCCGCGATGAGCGCGTACTACGGGTACAACGTGCGGTGCGGCACCTACTCGGCCGACTACGCGCAATCGATCCTGGCGCAGACGAACTGCACGGTGCCCGACGGCTTCACCGCGGGGCGCATGCAGTTCAACGCGACGGGGGCCCAGGCCTGCATCGACCAGTTCAACGCGACGGCGTGCAACCAGTACCCGCCCTCGGGGTGCACGGGCGCCTTCACCGGCCTCGTGGCGATGGGCGGCAACTGCTTCACCACGTCGGAGTGCACAGGGAACGCGTGGTGCGATCTCCGTTCGACCTGCCCGGGCACCTGCGCCGCGCGCGTCGCCGACGGGCAGCCCAGCAGCACGATGTACGGGGAGGACTGCGCGCTCTCCAGCTACCGGTACGGCGACACCTGCACGCCGCGCGTCGCGGTGGGCAGCTCGTGCGCGCCGACCGGCAGCGTGACGGACACGCAGCTCTGCGTTCAGGGCGCGTACTGCTCCGCCGCACAGACGTGCGTCGTCGAGACGCGCCTCGCGGCCAACGCGGCGTGCACGGTCAACACCTCGCCTGAGTGCAGCGAAGGCACCTCGTGTCTCAACGGCGTCTGCACGCCGTACCGCGCAGTCAACGAGACCTGCGACAGCGCACGCCCGTGCAAGTTCGGCCTCCAGTGCGGCGCCGCGAACGTGTGCGTGGAGTACGGCGCGGTCGGCGCCAGCTGCGGTGCGACGGCGCAGTGCGCGCCCACCAACTTCTGCGACTACTCCGCGGGGGAGCCGACGGGCACCTGCGTCGCGCGGCGCGCGGTGAACGGCACCTGCACCGGCAGCAGCCAGTGTCAGTCTGGCCTCTGGTGCAACGGCGACTCGCAGACGCCGGGCACCTGCGCGGCCCCCGTCGCGCTGAGCGGCGCCTGTAACAGCGCGCACGCGTACGAGATGTGCAGCCCGTCGCTGTACTGCACGACCATCTCCAACGGCATGAGCACCGGCGTCTGCGCGGCGCGCAAGAGCGTCGGCGCGGCGTGTTCATCGGGGGAGTGCGTCGACAGCGCGACCTGCAACAACGGCACCTGCACCCGCCTCTACTGCACCCCGTGAGCGGCGCCGCGACGCCCTTCGCGTCGAGCCGCTGCCACGCGTGCGTGCACAAGCGCGACGTGAAGACGCCGCGCAGTCACTTCTTGATGTGCCAGCAAGGCACGCCGCCGAGGTACCCGCCGCAGCCGGTGCTGCTGTGCCCGTACTTCGTCGCCGCGCCTCAGCGCTGACCGCACGCGCGACTTCGCCCGCGCTCAGTGCTTGGTGCACGTCCCGGGTTTGAAGTTCTCGTAGATGAAGTCGGCGAGGAGCCGCACGCGCGCGGGCACGTACTTCTGCGCGGGCATCACGATGTGCACGCCGCCGCCGGTGACGCGCCAGTCGGGCAACACGCGCTCGAGCCGCTGGCCGAACGCGCGCACCTCCATGAAGAAGATGGGGAGCAGGCCCAACCCCACGCCGCCGAGCACCAGCCCGCGGACGAACGAGAGATCATCGACCGAGACCTGCCCGTGCAGCTGCACCTCGCGCTCCTCACCGGCAGTCGACTCGAGCCGCACGCGTTGCTTCGCCGTGCGCGAGCGGAACAGCACCAGCTCGTGCTTCGAGAGGTCGTCGACCTTCTTCGGCGCGCCGTGACGGCGCAGGTAATCGGGGCTCGCGAACAACCCGAGGTCTGACTGCGCGAGGCGCCGCGCGATGAGCGACGAGTCGTCCAACTTCCCGGCGCGCAGCGCGAGGTCGACGCCCTCCTCGATGAGGTTCACCTGGCGGTTGGAGACCAGCAGCTCCACCTCGATGTTCGGGTGCTTCTTCACGAACGCCGACACCACCGACACCATCGGCATGGCGTCGTTGGGCACCGAGAGCCGCACGCGGCCCGAGACCTCGTCGGCGTTCTGTTGGAGCTCCGCCTGCGCCTCCTCGAGCGCCGCGCCGGCCGCCTTCGCCCGCGCGTAGAAGGCGCGCCCTGCCTCGGTCAGCTCCAGCGCGCGCGTGGTGCGCTTGATGAGCTGCACGTTCAGCTCGCGCTCCAGCGTGGTGACCGAGCGGCTGGTGGTCGACTTGGGCACGCCCAGCAGCTTCGCCGCAGCGGTGAAGCTGCCCTGCTCGACGACCTTCAGGAATACGGGGACACGGCTCCAATCCATGGGTTGCGTAGTTAACAACGAACTGTTGGCGCGCGCACCACTAGCGAGCTTTTGGCAACAGTCTTACTTGTGCGCCTGCAGCAACAACCCTTGCTCCTGGAGCCTCATCATGACTCGTCTTGCAACGCACCTCCCCCGCCTCCTCCTTGGCCTGATCTTCACCGTCTTCGGCGCGGCGGGGCTCTTCCACCTGATGCCGGAGCAGCCGCTGCCCGAGGGCATCGCGGGCACCTACGTGCAGGCGCTGAGCGGCACGTACCTCTTCTCGCTGGTGAAGCTCACCGAGCTGGTGGCCGGGCTGATGCTGCTGTCGAACCGGCTGGTGCCGCTGGGGGCGGTGCTGCTGGCGCCGGTGGTGGTGAACATCTTCGCGTTCCACGCGCTGGTCATGAAGTCGGGCGTCGGGCTGCCCATCGCCATCGTCGCGCTGCTGGGCGTGCTGGCGTGGCAGCACCGCGCCGCGTACCGGCCGCTGTTCTCGATGGGCAAGGCGGCGCCGGCCCCCCAGCCGGGCGCGATGCTCCCCGCCCGGGGGTGAGCTCACTTTCCCGATTTCAGGAATCATATTCTTGAAAACGCGCGTGGTGGTCGCCCCGCCCGCGCGTCACGCTCCGCGCATGACACGAAAAGTGCGGATTCATGACGGGGTGATCGCGGTCCTGCTCCTCACCAGCGCGGCTCT
>CAMLFP010000456.1 GCA_946479335.1 uncultured Archangium sp. | reverse complement strand
CCGAGCTCTTCGGCGCGGAGTCGTTCCTCATCGGGCGCGCGTCGGTGCCGGTGGTCGCCGCGCTCATCGCGGGCGCGCAGCGCCGCTGACCCCGGCATCGGGCTCCGGCTCCGGCTCCGGCTCTTCGATGCGGTCATCGATGGCGAAGCGGCCCAGCGTGCGCTTCAGAATCTCCCACAGCACCTTGCGGTGCTCGGCCTGCGTCGTCGCGCCTTCAATCACCAACCCGGCGCCGACGTAGCGCGCCTTCACCCGCCCCTTGGTCACCGCGCGCAGGCCCTCCTCGACGCTCTTGAGCTGCGCCTGCAGCACGGTGTTCTCGAACTGGAGGTCCAGCGACCGCGCCTCCACCACGTCGGTCTCGAAGTACTTGAGCAGCGCCAGGCGGCACGCGTCGGTGTGCACCGAGACGCTCAGCTTCACGTCTTCGAGCGGCGTCAGGCGGAGGTCGGGGCAGGCCTTCTTCGCGGCGGCGTAGGCGGCGTCGCTGGTGACGGCGGGCGTGCCCACGCGCACCCGCCAGGCGGCGACCTTCCCCTCCGCGCCCAGCAGCACCGTGGTGCGGCCCGGCTTGAGCCCGATGAGCATCAGCTCGTTCGACTCGGGCTGCCACACCACGTCGAGCACCTTCGGGTCTTCGACCTCGAACCAGTCGACGGCGGGCAGCTTGAGGAAGCGCTCCTTGCCGGGCTCGACGTCGTGGATCCAGTCGACGGGCCAGGCGTGCGCAGCGCTGGCCGTCAGCGCCAGGAGAGCGAAAGTGTGACGAAGCAGCCGCATCGGCCACATGGTGCCACAGGTGGGCAACCTCTCAGAACAGCGGGTGTTTTCAGCCTCCCCGGCGCTGGGGGGCGGCGTGGAGTAGAAGATGGAGGCAATGCCTACCTGGGGCCTGTGGGCCATTCTCGGAGCACTCCTGCTGGTGCGCGGCCTCTTCGCCGCGATGGAGGCGGCTCTGCAGGCCCTCTCGGACGAGCGCATCAAGGAGCTCGCGAAGGACTCGCACCGGGCGCGGCGAATCCAGCGGTTGCGGGCCGACCCGGAGGCCACCGCGGCGTCGATTCGGCTGGCGCTGGTGCTCTCGGGCTTCATCGCGGTGGGCGCCGGCGGGCTGGTGGTGCCGCGCATCATCGACGTGCCGCTCTCGGAGCTGGTGCAGTCTGACTGGTTGCAGTGGGTGAGCCCCATCTCGTCGGCCTTCCTGGTGGCGTTGATCGCGACGCTGGTCGACATCGTGTTCCGCTCGATGGCGCTGCAGAAGCCGGAGCCGTGGGCGCTGCTCTTCTCGCGGCTGGTGACCGGCGCCATCTACGTGCTCTCGCCGATGGTGAAGCTGCTGGTGGCGCCGATGAACGTGCTGCTGCGGCCGTTCGGCACGCGGGTCAGCTTCACGGCGCCGCCGCCGCCGCTGGAGGAGCTGGAGAAGCAGCTCATCCGCCAGGCGCAGCGCGACGAGGTCGACCGCGGGGCGCCGCAGCTCATCCGCTCCATCTTCGAGCTCAACGAGAAGACCTGCCGCGACGTGATGGTGCCGCGCACCGACGTCATCACGCTCTCGCTGGAGACGCCGGTCGACGACATCCTCCAGCTGGTGGCGGAGGAGAACCACTCGCGCATCCCCGTGTACCGCGACGACGTGGACCACATCGCCGGCATCCTCCACGTGCGCGACATCGTGCCGATGCTGCAGCACCCGGAGCTCATCGTGCTCAGCGATCTGCTGCGGCCGGCGGTGTACGTGCCGTGGGTCAAGCCCATCGGCGACCTGCTGCGCGAGATGCAGAAGCAGCGCATCCACATGGCGGTGGTGGTCGACGAGTACGGCGGCTTCTCCGGCATCGTGACGCTCGAAGACATCTTGCGGGAGATCGTCGGCGACATCCGCGACGAGTTCGACGAAGAGGTGCGCGCGTTCGAGAAGCAGGCCGACGACTCCTTCCTGGTCGACGCCATGCTCCCCGTGCAGGACTTCACGCGCGCCTTCGACTTCAAGTTCCCCGAAGGGGAGTTCGAGACGCTGGGCGGTTTCCTCGCGCACAAGGCCGGCGCCCTGCCGGAGGTCGGCGACCGCACCACCGAGAACGGGTGGACCTTCATCGTCCACTCCAAGGAGGGCCCGCGGCTGGAGCGCGTGCGGGTGGTGAAGCCCAAGGCCGCGGTGCTGCCCGCGAAGAAGACCAGCTACGACGGGCTGCAGCCGGTCAAGGTGCCGTGAGCAGGCGCGACGGTGCGGCCCGGCCCGCCCTGAAGCTCACCCGCCCAGCAGCGGCTTGAGCGCGTCGACGCTCACCGGCCAACCGTTTCGCTTCGCGAGGATCTCCAGCACCCGCACGAACTCCGCGGCGGTCTGGAAGCGCTGCGCCTTGTCGGGCTGCAGCGCCTTGCGCGCGATGGCGGCGGCCTGCTCCGGCACCTCGGGGTTGAAGCGCGTCGCGGGCGGCACGCGGCAGTCGCGCACCTTGTGCATCATCTCCATCTCCGACTCGCCGGCGAACAACCGCTGGCCCGAGAGGAGCTCCCAGAAGATGACGCCCGCCGCGAAGAGATCGGCGCGGTGGTCGACGGCCTGGCCCAGCACCGCCTCGGGAGACATGTAGGGGATGGTGCCGCGCAGCGCGCCGGAGTCGCCGCGCATCGCGCCTTCGATCTCCGCCACGCCGAAGTCGGTCAGCTTCACGTCGCCGGCCACCGACAGCAGGAGGTTCGCCGGGTTCACGTCACGGTGGACGATGGTCGCGCCGTTTTCCCCGACCTTCGCCTTGTGGATGTAGTCGAGCGCCTTCAGCAGGCAGATGGTGATGTACGTCGCCGCGCTGCCGGGCATCGCCGCGCCCGCCTGACGAAACGCGTCCTGCATGTAGGCCAGCGTTCGCCCGCTCACGAGCTCCTGGACCATGAGGTAGTCCATGCCCGCCTTGAAGCAGCGGAAGGTGCGCACGATGTTGGGGTGCCGCAGGCGCACGGTGAGCTTCGCCTCGTCGACGAACTGCTTCACCCACGACGCGTCGTTCCGGTAGCTGGGGAGCAGGCGCTTGATGACGATGTCGTCGGGCTCGCCGGGGCTGCGCTGCGTCGTGGGCCGCGCCTTGGCCTGGTAGACCTCCGCCATCCCGCCGACCGCGAGACGTCCCACCAGCTGGTACCCACCTAGGTCTGTGTCCTGCGCCACGGCGTTACCAAGCTACCTCGCTCCACCGGGGGTCATGCGCAAAATCAGCGGGCGCCTTCACAACACCAGCAGCGAGTAGGCCTCCCGTGGTGCGCCGCCGTCCATCGAGCTGCCATCCAGCGCCCGCACCGGGCGATCATCGTTACCGGGATGATATCGGCGTAGGAGGAAAGCAGTTCCGTCTCGCCCTTCTCTTCGAAAGCGTCAATCAGCCGGTTGGCGAGTTCCTCGATCTCCGGCTTCATCTTGTCGACATGCCGTGACACGAAGGCGCGGTTGATGAGCGTGCGCAGCCGCGTATGCTCCGGCGGCTCCAGTTCCAGAAGCGAATGCTGCTCGGCCAGGTCGAAATGCTTCACATGCTCAAGCGGCTCTGGCAGGCCGATCTCTTCACGAGTTGCCACATGCAGGATCTGTCGTCCAAACCGGCGGTCGCGCAGCAGCGAGCTGACATGGTCATAAGAGGTGAAAAACCATTGCCGCTGCTCTTCGCAGTAGAAAGTGGGACATTGCGCGTGCAGGGCGGCGTAGACGGGGTTCGGATCGTTGTAAAAAGCCGGGTCGCGCGCATCGAGTGAAACGTGGCGGGTGGCGGAATCGATTTTGAGAAAGGGAAACGTCGCTGTCATGCTGATGGTTTATTCCGCGCTTGGCGCTTTGGGAAGGGCGGCAGGCGTTCCTTCATATGTCACCAAATGGTTACACCTTCACCGGCTGGCAATTGCGGATATCCGGTTCAGCGCCGCCACCTGGCGGTCGGCATTGTTGTCCATAGGGTTTTCGTCACGGTCCGAGGCGGGCACGACGACATTGGCCGAATTTACGTGGATTACGGTCCGATTGCGCCCGGCTTTCTTTGCGGCATAAAGCGCTCGGTCGGCCTCGGTCATCATCACATTCAGCTCGGCGTCCTTGAACATCGCTTCGGATATGCCGACGCT
>CAMLFP010000455.1 GCA_946479335.1 uncultured Archangium sp. | reverse complement strand
CGATGCCCCTCCTGCGGTGGCCGACGCGCCGCCCTCGAGCACGCCGCCACCCAGCGCGTCGCCGGCCGCGGCGGCGGGAGATCTCGACGGGCACTACGCGTGCCTCACCCTGAGCATCATCGTGGGCGGCACCGCGGGGATGAACATCGAGTGGAAGCCCGCGGCGATGCCGCCCTTCGACATCTCGGGCGCGCGCTACGAGACGGCGTCGGGCAGCGGCACGCTGGAGCACTCCGGGGGCGTCGTCACCTTCACCGGCGGGCCCTACGACGGCTGGCGCGGCGCCACCGGCGCTGACGATGGGCGGGTGTTCGTGCTCTTCCACGGCACGGAGCACGGCACGGTGCGCACCGATGGCGCCCGGCGCGGCGACTTCAAGTGCTACCGGCAGAGAGGCTGACGATGAAGAAGATCGTGCTGGTGATGGGAGTCGTCTTCGCCGCGCTGGTCGGCAGCTGCCTGCTGTGCGGCGGCCTCGCGGCGCTCAGCGACGACGGGAAGCAGGCGGCGACGCGCGAGGCCAGCTCCGGCCCTTCGGCGCTCGATGGCCGCTACGGCTGCTTTCAGGTGCAGAGCGCGATCGCGCCCAACGGCCAGCTCGCGCCGCGGTGGAACCCGGTGCCGGTGCCGGCGTTCAACATCGAGGGCAACACGTATTCCGACAGCAACACCAGCGGCGCCATCGAGGTCGTCAACGGCATCATCACCTTCACCGGCGGGAGCCTCGACGGCTGGCGTGGCCGCCTCGGCGCCGACAGCAAACCGTTCATCGCCATCGCCGGCGAGAACCACCGCGAAGTCACCGACCGCACCGGCAACGGGTGGAACGACTTCAAGTGCTACGTCCAAAAAGACTGAGACCGCGAAGAGGGAGCGGCTAGCGTCGCCGCGCACTTTCGGGAGGGACCATGCAAGGAATCGTCGTCCTCGTTTTCGGGCTGCTGCTGATCATCGGCGGTCTGTATCTCTTGTCGCGTTGGATCGTGAACGTCGGCCCGACGCAGATCGCCATCACCGAGCGCCGCTACTTCGGCAAGGAGCTCGACGCCGGCCGCGTCTTCGCCACCTCCGGTGAGGTCGGTATCCAAGCGCGGTACCTGAGCCCGGGGCTCCACTTCGTCGCGTGGCCCTTCGTCAGCGTGCTGCAGAAGGCGGAGTTCATCACCATCGGCCCCGACGAGCTGGGCGTGGTGACCGCGGTCGACGGTGAGTCGATGCCGTCGGGCCGCATCTTCGCCGAAGACAAGGCCGGCGCGTCGCACGACAACTTCCAGGACCCGGTGAGCTTCCTCACCAAGGGCGGCATCCGCGGCAAGCAGCTGCGCTTCCTCACCAACGGTACGTACAAGATCCACCCGCGCCTCTTTCAGGTGCAGAAGATCAAGAAGACCCGCGTGCCCGAGGGCACCATCGGGGTGGTGACCGCGGCCGACGGCATCGCGCTGAACCAGGGGCAGCTGCTGGCCAAGAGCGTCGACGGGCACGACAACTTCCAGAAGGCGGAGGTGTTCCTCAAGAACGGCGGCCAGAAGGGCCCGCAGATCGACTTCTTGCGCCCCGGCACGTTCAACATCTTCACCGACATGTTCCACGTGGAGCTGGCCGACGCGGTCGCCATCCAGGAGAACCAGATCGGCGTGGTGGAGGCGAAGGACGGCGTCTCCATGGCGCGCAACGACGTCGTCGGCCACACGCCCGAGATGAAGACGCACAACAGCTACCAGGACGGGCAAGCCTTCCTCGACGCGGGGGGCTTGCGCGGCCCGCAGGAGAGCGTGCTGCGCCCCGGCCGGTACTACGTGAACCCCTTCCTCTTCTCGGTGAGCTTGAAGCCCACCACCATCATCAAGCAGGGCGAGGTGGGCGTGCTGATCAGCAACGTCGGGAAGGACCCCGAGGAGCTGGTGCACTCGCCCGACGAAGCGCACAACACGCGGCACGTGGTGCCCGAGGGCTACCGCGGCATCCAGCGCAACGTGCTGGGCCCCGGCGCGTACAACATCAACCCGCTGGCCTACATCGTGGTGGTGGTGCCGACCACCACGCGCTCCGTGGAGTGGTCGAAGGATGACTCCACCACCAAGAACCCCTTCGACCCGTTCACCGTCGTCTCGCACGACGGCTTCGAGATGCAGGTCGAGGTGCGCTGCCAGTACCGCATCCTCCCGGAGAACGCGCCGTACGTGATCCAGAAGCTGGGCAGCATCGCGGAGCTGGAGCGCAACGTCATCCACCCGCAGATCGACGGCATCTTCCGCGCGCAGGTCTCGAAGTCGCCGGCCATCGCCTACCAGCAGAACCGCGCCGCCGAACAGGCGTCGGCTGAAGAGGCCGTGAAGGACGACCTCCAGAAGTACCGCGTGGAGGTGGTGAGCGTGATGATCACCAACATCCACCTCCCCGGCGAGCTGATGAAGACCACGCAGCAGAAGAACCTCGCCGAGCAGGAACAGTCGATGTTCGACGCCAAGAAGAAGGCCGAGGAGCGCCGCATCGAGTTCGAGCGCACCAAGTCGCAGGCCGACCAGCAGGCGCTGCTGATGAAGGCGCAGGTCGGCATCGAGATCGCCGACCACGAAGCGAAGCAGGCGCAGAAGCGCGCCGAAGGTGAGGCGGCGCGCATCCGCACCACGGCGACGGCAGAGGCCGAGCGCATCCAGCGCATGGGCGACGCCGAGGCCGGCGTCATCGCCTCGAAGGGTGAAGCGCAGGCCAAGGCGTACCGCGATCAGGTCACCGCGCTCACCGCGCAGGGCGTGACCGCGGTCGAGGTGATGAAGTCGATCAGCGCCGCCGGCCTCAAGATCACCCCCGACATCATGGTGGCGGGTGGCGGAGATGGAGAGTCGTCACAGGGCGGGCTGGTGCAGCTGCTGCTGGCGAACATGCTCAAGCAGCAGATGACGTCCACCCCGCCGCCGTTGCCGCCCCGCCCGCCTCCCGCGGCGCCGGCGAAGTAGGCGCGCCCAGACTCGGAGTTCCCGGTGCCCGCGGCCTTCCACGGTCGCGGGCATTTTGTTTTCTGACCGTGCCGCTCGCTCGCCGGAGAACCGGGCTCGGCGGCTCGGTTCAGTGCGTCGCGCGGCTCGGGAGCAACCGGCGGACGCCCGCGACGACACCCAGCACCACCGCGCCCACGAGCACGCCGACCAGCGCTTCGACGCCCATCGCGAACAACGCGTGGAGCCCGAGCGCCTCGACGAAGTGGTGCAGCGGCGCGACGTGATGCACCAGCAGCCCGCCACCGACGAGGAACATCGCGATGGTCCCGGCGACCGAGAGGAACTTCATCAACCATGGCGCGAGCCGCACGAGGCCGGTCCCGAGCTTCTTCATCGCGGCGCTGGAACGCCCACGGAGCGCGAGCCCGAGGTCGTCGATCTTCACGATGCCCGCCACCAACCCGTAGACGCCCACGGTCATCACCAGCCCGACGCCGAGCAGCGTGAGGAGCTGGCGGGTGAAGGGCTCGTCGGCCACCGTGCCCAGTGAGATGACGATGATCTCCGCCGACAAGATGAAGTCAGTGCGGATGGCGCCCTTCACCTTGTCCTTCTCGAGCGCCGCGAGATCAACCGGCGCCGCGGCGGCCGGGCGCCGGTCTGCGTGGGCCGACGGGAGCAAGGCATGCAGCACCTTCTCCACGCCCTCGAAGCAGAGGTACGCGCCGCCGAGCATCATCAGCGGGCCCACCAGCCAATGCGCGAACTGGCTGATGAGCAACGCGAGGGGGATCAGCACGCCCTTGTTCACCAGCGAGCCCTTGGCCACCGCCCACACCACCGGCAGCTCGCGGCTGGCGTCGAGGCCCGTCACCTGCTGCGCGTTGAGCGCGAGATCATCGCCCAGCACGCCCGCGGTCTTCTTCGCGGCGACCTTGGTCAGCGCCGCCACGTCGTCGAGCGCGGAGGCGATGTCGTCCAGCAACAGCAACAGACTCGAAGCCATGCCGGTGGTCTCACGCGCGGGCACCGCGAGCGCCAGCAGAAAAGACCGGCGGGCTTCACCGCTGTCGCCAGCGGGAGCTGCGAGGTGGTGGAGGCCACAGTCTGTCCACGAGAGGAGAACAGCGGGCGCCGAGTATCGCGCGCCATTTTGAGGGACGCGACGCAGGGCCTTTCAGTGACAGG
>CAMLFP010000454.1 GCA_946479335.1 uncultured Archangium sp. | reverse complement strand
TTCCCCGCGCCCTTCTCGGCGCCGCTCAGCGGCCCGGAGTCGCCGAACGGCGCGAGCGGCACCTGCCCGAAGAGCACGTCTTTCACCGTCGCCGCGTAGCGCTGCGGCGTGCCGAGGTCAGACCAGTACGCGCGCTCCTCGCGCAGCACGTGCCCGTTGATGGTGAGGCCCTGCTCCATCATGCGCACGTAGACGTCGCGGTTGATGTCTTCGGGGCCGCTGGCCGACATGAAGTCGAACACCGCGGGCGTCATCACGTGCACACCGGTGAAGTGCCAGTTCGAGAGCTTCTCGCCGCCGGGCCCTTTGCCGGCGATGCGCTTCACGTGGCCCGCGGCGTCGAGCTCGACCGCGTTGTACTTCTCGCCCTCCGGCATCGGGAGCAACAGCATGGTCGCCGCTGCGCCGCTCGCGCGATGCGCGTCGATGACCGGCTTCAAGTCGACGGAGAACAGCACGTCGCCGTTGAGCACCACGAAGTCGTCGTCGCGCAGGAAGCTCTTGAGCCCGCGGATGCCGCCGCCCGTGCCCTGGATGTCGCCTGTCTCGTGGGAGACGAACAACTCGCCCCTCTCCCCGTGGGAGAGGGAGATTTCGGCGCGCGCCACGCGCTCCATCACCTCGGGGAGATGGTGCGTGTTGATGCCGACCTCGGTGATGCCCGCGCGACGCAGCGTCGCCAGCGAGTAGCGAAACAGCGGGCCCCCGAGCAGCGGCATCGCCGGCTTGGGCCACACGTTCGTGAGCGGGCGGAGGCGCGTCCCGAGGCCCGCGCAGAGCACCATCGCCTTCATGCGAGGCGCGGCTCGTACTTCGCGATGATGCGGCGCAGGTCCGCCAGCTCCGGCTGCGCGTCCAACGCGGTCTTCACGTAGCCGAGCGACGCGGGGATGGAGACCAGGAACCCGGGGTTGCCCTTCACGCGGTTGATGAACTCGAAGCGCCCCGCGTCCTTCAGCTTGCGCTGCACGGTGAGCAGGTCGAAGAACGCCTTGAAGGGCTTCACGTCGATCTTCTCGCCGCTCTGCTTCTCGAACTCCACGATGTACGCGTCGAGCATCGCGTCGACGAACGCGCGATCGAGCTCGACGTACGAGTCGCGCAGCAGCGCCACGAGGTCGTACTGCCGCGGGCCCTGGAGCGCGTCCTGGAAGTCGATGACGATCAGCTCGCCGTCTTTCACCATGATGTTGCGGCTCTGGTAGTCGCGGTGCGTGAAGCCGCGGGGCGCCGCGGCGAGCTGCTTCGCGATGCGCAGGAAGATCGCGTCGAGCTCGCTGCGTTCGGCGTCGGTCGGCTTCTGGCCGCTCCAGATCTCCATGCCCCACTCGCGGAAGTGGTGGAGCTCCCAGTCGTAGAGCGTCTCGTCGAAGGCGCGGGTGAACGCGAGGCAACCGGCCTCAGGCATTTTCTCGGCGCGCGCGCGCAGGCCCGCCAACAGCTGCACCGCCTGCGTGTAGAGCTTCGTGCGATCGCCGGTCTTCAGCGCCGCTTCGAAGGTCTGATCGGTCAGATCTTCGATGACCATCATCCCCGCGGGTTCGTCGAACCGGAGGATGCGCGGCACACGCACGTTCAACTTCTCGAGGTACCGATGCACGTTGATGAACGGCAGCTCGGTGGGCGCGGGGCCTGAGCTCGCTTCTTCGCTCTTCTTGAGCGACTCCGGCGGCATCACCATCACCACGTGCGAATCGGGCGGCGCGCCGACGCGGTAGTACGCGCGCGCCGAGGCCTGGCCTGCGAGGGGAATCACGGGCGCGGAGGCAAAGGAACGGCCGGTGGCCTTCTCGACCTGCGTGCGGAGCTGCGGTTCAAGCGACATGGCCGGCGGTTCTACAGCGGGCGTTTTTGAAGGTCACACATTGTGACTCCCGTGCCGCCGGGCGCTGAAAACCACGCTTTACGATTCTCTACAGAATGTCCGGCGCACGCCGCGTCTGAGCCGACATGCGCACGACCCTCCGCATTCAGAGTCTCTTCGTCGTGGTCCTCCTCGCTGGCTGCGCGGGCACCAACGCGCTGGTCGACGTGGTCCCCGTCCCTCCTGGCACCGGCTGCGAATACGGCGGTGTGCGGGTGCTCTCCGGGCAAGACACCGACCGCGACGGCCGCCTCGCGGCGAGTGAAGTTTCAGGCTCGGAGTTCGTCTGCAACCAGCGCGTCGACGGGAAGACCAGCCTCGTCGCGGTGAAGCCCGAGCTCCCCGGCGTGCACTGCGAGACCGGCGGCCAGCGGCTCGAGTTCGGGCTCGACGACAACAACGACTACACGCTGCAGGCCGCGGAGATCGACGACACCCAGTACGTCTGCAACGGCCGCGCGCACCTGCTGCGCGTCGATGACGTCAGCGCTGGCGCGGTGTGCCCCGCCGGCGGTACGCGCGTGCAGACCGGCTTCGACTCCAACGCAAACGACGTGCTCGACGGCAACGAAGTGCAGAGCACGCGCTACGTGTGCAACGGAGAAGCGGGCAAGTCGACGTTGGTGAGCTTCTCCGCCATCGCCGCGGATCCGACCGGCGTCTGCTTCTTCGGCGGAACGCGCATCGACTCAGGCCTCGACGTCGATGGTGACGGCGTGCTCGACGCGAACGAGATCCTCTCCACGCGCAACGTGTGCGCGGTGCAGGTGAACGCCTTCATGACGCTGGTGAAGAACTCCGCGATCCTCCCCGGGCAGGTCTGTGAGTACGGCGGCGTGAGCATCGAGGTCGGCATCGACGACAACGACGACCACGTGCTCCAGCCCGCGGAGGTCGACTCCACGACGGCGCAGTGCTCATCGGTGCTCATCGTCGACGGCCTCACCACGCTGGTCGACACCGTGAGCGCCACCGCCGCGCAGTGCCCCTTCGGCGGCGTGGTGATGCGCAGCGGCCTCGATGACGACCGCGACGGTACGCTCGAGTCGGCGGAGTTCGACCAGGTGCGCGTCATCTGCAACGGCGCCAACGGCTACGACGGCGTCACCCACACCGAGTCGTACACCGGCGCGCAGTGCGCGAGCGGCAGCGGCTTCAAGGTGCAGAGCGGCCTCGACCTGAACCGCAACGGCGTGCTCGACGCGGCCGAGGTGCACGACACCTCCTACGTGTGCAACGGCGCGACCGGCCAGAGCGGCGCTGACGCGCTGGTGCGCACCTCCGACGCGGGGAACGTGTGTGGCGCGTACGGAGGCGTGAAGGTGCAGAGCGGCTCCGACGACAACCGCAACGGCGCGCTCGACACCGCGGAGGTGGACTCCACCGCGTACGTCTGCAACGGCTACGACGGCTACACCTCGCTGGTGGCGATGTACGACGCGGGCAACGCGTGTGGCCCCACCGGCGGCGTGCGCGTCGACGTCGGGCTCGATCTCAACGGCGACCTTGCCCTCTCGTCGAGCGAGGTCACGCAGTACGCGTACGTCTGCAACGGGTACGACGGCTACAACGCCGCGGTCGCCACCGACGAGAACTACTGGAGCGCGTGCGGCGGCGGTTGGGGCCTGCGGGTGCTCAGCGGCCTCGACCTCGACGGTGACGGCTACCTCGACGGCGACGAGGTGCAGTACGAGAACTACGTGTGCTGAGCCTCACGGACTCCAGGTGAGCGCGGCGTCGTCGCCCACCTCACGCAGCATCGCCTTGTCGAACTCATAGTTGTGAGCGACGCGCCAGGGGCCGGTCTTGCCCTGGCGCAGCAGCATCTTCTCGCCGCGCTTGACGTAGCCCGACTGCAGCGCGCCGAAGACGTTCTCGTTCTCCAGCACCTCGCCCTCGGGCGCGTGCGGCGTCACCACCTTCGCGCCCCGCTGGTCCATCGCGTGAAGGAGCTTGCAGAGCCACGACGCCGCGAGGTCGACCTTCAGCGTCCACGAGGCGTTGGTGTAGCCGACGATGACCGCGAAGTTCGGCACGTCCTGCACCAGCGTCGCCTTGTACATCATCGACTTTCCCGGCGCGTACGGCTGGCCGTCGATGCGCAGCTCCACGCCGCCGAGCAGCTGCAGCTCGAGGCCGGTGGCGGTGACGATGATGTCGGCCTCCAGCTTCTGCCCCGACTTGAGGAGGATGCCGTCTTCCACGAAGCGCTCGATGCTGTCGGTCACCACCGACGCCTTGCCCTTGCGGATCGCGCGGAAGAGATCTCCGTCA
>CAMLFP010000453.1 GCA_946479335.1 uncultured Archangium sp. | reverse complement strand
CGGGCAAGAAGGTGGTGGTGTACCGCCAGCCCACGGCGCTCGACAGCACCGGCCACAAGGTGGCGAACGCCGGCGCGCTGAAGATCGCGGTGGAGCAATGAAGAAGCTGCTGGCCGCGCTGCTGCTGTGCTCGTGCCTCGACAACTCGCTGGGCGGCAGCCTCTCGGAGGTCTTCCCGCTCGACATCTCCGGCACTGAGCTCCGCCGCAATGATCAGGCGCTGCAGGTGACGTACTTCCGCAACCGCGGCGTCTTCCTCGACGTGGTGGCGCGCATCTCGGTGTCGCTGGAGGTCGACGGCGTCAGCGAAGACGGCGGCGTGAAGTACCTGGTGCCCGCCGATGGCACCTCCATCGAGGTGGTCGGTGACTACGCCGATGGCCACCCGCGCTGTGTGGTGACGCACGCGCCGGGCGGCGAGCCGGTGCGCAACCTCCCCCGCATCAAGCGCGGTGACCTGGTCATCGCCAGCGGCGGCGGCCTCGGCGAGGTGACCGCCGGCAACTTCTCGGTGCTCTTCGAACAGGAAGGCGGCGACCTCGGCTTCGGTCGCACCCTGTACGGCAACTTCAAGGGCGAGATGCTCGACGCCGGCTTCGGCGAGCTCCCGTGACCTCCGTGCGCTGACCCGGCGCACACCCCCACCCCACCCCGACGAACCTCCTGGCGCGCCCACGCCCGCCGGAGGCGCGTCTTGAAATTTGTCTGAAACACGCCCGGGGCCCCCGGAATAGGTGTGATTGACGGGTCTATACAAAGTCTATACAAACCCTCCACAACATCTGGTCAGAGAGATATGACGACGAGCACCGCCACCGCCGAGAAGACGCCCGCTGGTCTGTTGCACCGCTACGGGGAGACGCTGGAGCGTCACCTCGAGGAGCGGCTGCAGGCGGGCGACGAGAACCTCGATGGGCTGTGGCGCGGGGCCCAGCAGACGGTGCGCGAGTACGTGATGCGCCCGGCGAAGCGGGTGCGCCCCACGTTGCTGACGCTGGGGTGGTTGATGGCGCGGCCGCAAGACGCGCAGGTGGAGCCTCCCGCGGCGCTGCTCGACTTCGGCATGGGGCTGGAGCTGCTGCACGCCTTCATGCTGGTGCATGACGACGTGGCCGACCGCTCGCCGATGCGGCGCGGTGGGCCCTCGCTGCACGCGGCGCTGGGCGGCGGCAAGCTGGGTGACGACCTCGCCGTCATCGCCGGAGATCACCTCTACGCGCGCGCCGTGGAGCTGCTGTTGGCCGGCGGCGTCGACGCCACGCGGTACATGCTGGAGGTCTGCCGGCACACCGCCGCGGGCCAGCACCTCGACCTCGTGTTGGCGCACTCGCCGCTCCCCGCGGTGACGCTGTTCCGCACGCTGAAGGTCGCCGACCTCAAGACCGCGCAGTACGGCTTCGTGGCCCCGCTGGCCTGCGGCGCGATGCTGGGCGGCGGCTCGCCGGCGTTGATCGAGACCCTCAAGCGCGTCGGCCGTCACGCGGGCCTCGCCTACCAGCTGCGCGACGACCTCCTCGGGTTGCTGGGTGACGACGCCACCACCGGCAAGCCGGGCGGCGCCGACTTCATCGAGGGCAAGCGCACCTTCCCCGTCATCGCCGCGTGGACGCGCGCCGACGCCGCCGGTCGCGAAGAGCTCGAAGCGCTGTGGTCAGACCCCAGGCCCGAGAACCTGCACGCCGCCCGCGCACTGCTCTCCAAGTGGGGCGGGCTCCGCGCGACGCAGAAGTTGATCGACGCACGCACCCGCTCGGCCGAACGCACGCTCGAGGGGCTGGGCTCGACGGCGGGCGCGGCGGTGCTGCGGCAGCTGCTGGCTGGCCTCGCGCGGAGGAAGGCGTGAAGCGCGCGCTCGTCATCGGCGCCGGCGTCGGTGGGCTGACCGCCGCGATGAAGCTCGCCCACGCGGGCTTCGAGGTGCGCGTGCACGAGCGGCTCTCCGGCCCCGGTGGCCGCTGCGGGCGCGTGACGGTGGGCGACTTCGCGTTCGATCTCGGGCCGACGATTCTCCTCATGCCGCACGTGCTGGAGGCGGCGTTCGCGTCGGTGGGCCGCCAGTTGAGCGACTACCTCACGCTGACCCGCTGCGACCCGCACTACCGCGTGCACTACCGCGACGGCTCGCGCTTCACGTTGTGGACCGACCCGGAGCGCATGAGCGCCGAGCTGGAGCGCCTCGAGCCCGGCAGCGCCGCGCAGTACCGCGACTTCATCGCGCACGGCCAGAAGCAGTACGAGACCGCCTTCCCCCGCTTCATCAGCAAGCACTTCAAGTCGGTGTGGCCCTTCGTCTCGCCGCCCAACGTGCCGGCGATCCTCCAGGTGGGCGCGCTGCAGAAGTTGTGGCCGCACGTGGGCCGCTTCTTCCGCGACGCGCGGCTGCGCCAGGCGCTGAGCTTCCAGACGATGTACCTCGGCCTCTCCCCGTGGGACGCGCCGGCCGTCTTCTCGCTGCTCCCCTTCACCGAGGCCTCACACGGCCTGTGGTTCCCCGAGGGCGGGTTGCACGCGGTGCCGCTCGCGCTGGAGCGCGTGTGCCGCGAGCTGGGCGTGACGCTGAACTACGACTCCGCCATCAAGCGCGTGGTGGTGGAGAACGGCCGCGCCGTCGGCGTGGAGCTACCGGACGGAACCCTCGAGCGCGCCGACGTCGTGCTGTGCAACGCCGACTACGCGCACGCGGTGAAGCACCTGCTGCCTGAGAAGGTGGCGACGAAGCGCGGCGCCCAGGTCGATCGCCGCCGCTTCACCTCGTCGGGCTACATGCTGTACCTCGGCCTCCAGCGCGAGGTGCCGGAGCTGCTGCACCACAACGTCTTCTTCGGCCGCGACTTCGAGGGCAGCTTCGCCGACATCTTCAGCAAGCGCCGCGTGCCCAACGACGTGAGCTTCTACGTCAACGCGCCCTCGCGCACCGGCCGCGGCTTCGCGCCCGAGGGCAAAGACGCGCTCTACGTGCTGGTGCCCGTGCCGGAGCAGAACGCCGAGGTCGACTGGAAGGTCGAAGGCCCCCGCGTGCGCGCGCAGGTGCTCGAGCGGCTCAAGAGCGAAGGCTACGGCGACCTCGAGCCGCTCATCGAAGCGGAGCGCGTGGTGACGCCCGATGACTGGGCCTCGCAGTTGAACCTGGAGCGCGGCTCCAACTTCGGCCTCGCGCAGAGCTTCTGGCAGATCGGCCCCTTCCGCCCGACGGTGACCGACCCCGACGTCGCGTCGCTGTACTGGTGCGGCGCCTCGATTCAGCCCGGCACCGGCGTGCCGACGGTGATGTTGAGCGCCGGCTTCGCGGTCGACGCCATCCTCGAAGCGCACGCGCCGCAGGAGGCCGCCGCATGAGCACCGCCCTCGCCCTCGGCTACCAGTCGGCGCGGCTCGTCACGCGCCACCACGCGAAGAGCTTCTACTTCTCGTCGATCGCGCTCTTCGGGCAGCGGCGGCTCGGCGCGTGGGCGCTGTACGCGTTCTGCCGGCGCCTCGATGACGTGGTCGATTCTCCGCAACCGGGCGCCGAGCCGCGCCTCGCGCTCGACCTCGCGCACGAATGCGTGCGCGCGATGTTCCGCGGGCAGGTGACGCCAGGGCTGCCGTGGCCCGAGCACGAGCAGGCCGCGCTGATCGACACCCTCGAGCGCTTCCACATCGCGGAGCGACCCTTCCACGACCTCATCTCCGGCATGGAGCTGGACACGGTGAAGTCGCGCTTCGCCGACTGGTCGGAGCTCGACGACTACTGCTACCGCGCGGCGGGCACCGTGGGCCTGATGATGGCGCCGCTGTTGGGCGCGCGTGACGCGGCGGCCCTGGCGCACGCGGACCGGCTCGGGCGCGCGATGCAGCTCACCAACATCCTGCGCGACGTGAAGGAAGACCTCGTGCGCGGCCGTGTGTACCTCCCGCAAGACGAGCTGCGCGCGCACGGCGTCGACGAGGCGATGCTGGCGCGTGGCGTGGTGACCGACGAGCTCCGCGCGCTCTTCCAGATGCAGATCTCCCGTGCGCGTGCGCTCTACGCCGATGGGCTCCAGGGCGCGGCGTACCTGAGCGGCTTCAGCGCCCCCCGCGTGGTGCGGCTGTTGGCCAGCGTGTACGGCGGCATCGTCGGCGTCATCGAGGCGCGCGACTTCGACGTCTTCAGCGCGCGCGCGTCGGTCTCGACCCGCGGCAAGC
>CAMLFP010000452.1 GCA_946479335.1 uncultured Archangium sp. | reverse complement strand
TTCTTCTTCTGGAGGCGCCCCTTCACCAACGACTTCGTTGGAGTTCGTTTTCGGGCCGGCGCGCCCGGTCAGCTTCATGCGCGCCAGACCCACGATGGAGCCCTGCAGCGACGAGAGCAGCACCACGCCCAGCAGCCCGCGCCAGCCCACCTGCGCGCCCACCATCGCCAGCAGGTACTTGTCGCCCGCGCCCAGCGCCTCCTGGCCGGTCGCGGCCCAGCCGAGGAACTCCATCACGCGGAACGCGAGGAACCCGATGACCGCGCCCCACAGCGCGAAGAAGAACGCGTTTTCTCCGCGCGGCAGTGCCAGCACCAGCCCACCGAGGATGCCCGGCAGCGTCAGCTCGAACGGGAGGATCCAGTGCTCCGCGTCGATGAAGATGAGCGGAATCAAGAAGGTGAGGAACGTCAGCCCCGAGACCAGCTGCCAGTCGGGCGGGAAGCGCGAGAGCATCGCCACGAAGAGCGTGCCGGTCAGCAGCTCCACGAGGATGTAGCGCGGCGAAATCGGCGTCTTGCACGAGCTGCATTTGCCGCGCAGCGCGAGCCACGACACCACGGGGATGTTCTCGAACCAGCGAATCTGGTGGCCGCACTTCGGGCACACCGAGTGCTTCGGCGTCCACAACCGGGAGTACGCGTGGCCCGAGAAGCGCAGCGCCGCGCGCACCTTCGGCCAGAAGCCGTGCGCCTCGGGCTCGTCGAGCTCCGCCTTCGGCATGCGCGCGATGACGACGTTCAAGAAGCTGCCGACGCTCAACCCGACGACGGCAATCCAGATGGTGATGAGAACCTGCAAGCGCGCGGGAAGGTACTTGAGCCGCCCGGCCCGCGCTGCAACCTTGAAACGGCAGCGGTGAAATCAGACTCAGGGGGCCGCGGCGGCAGGTCGTTGAATTCTTGAAGGGGCACCGGCTGGCACATGGCGTGCTCTCTGTGCCCGCATGCCCATTCAGTACGAAGTCGCACGCACGCCCGGTGGCCACGCCATCTATCGCACCGAATCGACCGGTGAGGTCACGCAGGCGCACGCGCAGGAATACCGGGAGAAGGTGCTGGGGCCGGCGCGCGGAGAGCTGCCGCTGTTGACGGTGACGCGCCGGGGCGTCGCGATGTCGGCGGCCGCGCGCAAGGAGCTCTCGAGCATCAGCGCCGACAAGGATGACCCGCGCCCCGCGGCCTTCGTGGTCGAGAGCGCGCCGATGCGCGTGACGATGTCGTTCATCTTCAAGGTCATCGGGTACGAGCCGAAGCTGTTCGCCACCGAGCCCGAGGCGCTGCGCTACCTCGACGAGCAGCTCACGGCGAAGTGACGGGCACCGCGGGGTCGGTGGGCGTCGCCGGCCGTTGCCCGCGGAGGTAGGCCTGCACCACGTCGGCTTCATCGAGCACGCCGATGAGCTGGCCGCCATCGTCGGTCACCGGCAGTTGGCGCACGCCGTTGGCGATCATCGCCTCGAGCGCGGTGCGCAGGTCGTCTTCGCGGCGCGCGGTGCGGATGGGCCGCAGCAGGTCGGCCGCGTTGGCGAGCAGCTGCAATTCAGGGTCGCCGTTCACCAGCGCCAGCTCATCGCGGGTGATGACGCCGCGCAGGCGGCCCTCGCCGTCGAGCACCGGGAGGATCTCCTGCGGCGGCTGCTGCGCGGCGGCCTTCGTCACCTCACCGGCCACGGTGCCCAGCGTCACGGTGCGCAGGTGCTCGTGCGGCTTCATCAGGCGCGAGATGGGCACCTCCTCGAGCGCGTCCATCACCACGTTCTGCTTGATGTGCACGCCGTCTTGCTCGAGCAGCGCCTCGTAGATGGGCGTCGGGCGCCAGGCGCGCGCGAGCACGTAGCTGGCCATGTTGGCGATCATCAACGGGAGGATGAGCGAGTACCCGTTGGTCATCTCGATGATGATCAACACGCTGGTCATCGGCGCGCGGATGGTGCCCGCGAAGACCGCGCCCATGCCCACCAGCGCGAAGGCGCCGAGGCCGTCGTGGTGGCCCAGCAGCACGGTGTCGAGGCTGCCCAGCACGCCGCCCAGCATCGCGCCGATGAAGAGCGAGGGCGCGAAGAGGCCGCCGGCGCCTCCGGAGCTGTAGCTGGCGACGGTGGACAGCACCTTGAGGCCCAGCAGCACCAGCATCACCGCGATGCCGACCTCACCGGTGAGCGCGGAGAGCAGCGTGTCGTAACCACCGCCGGTGATGCCGTGGGTGCCGAACACCACCCACGCCGCGGCGGCGAGCGCGCCCGTCACCAGCCCGCCCACGCCCGGCTGCACCCAGCGCGGCAGCTTCGACGCGCGGAACGCGGCGCGCGTCTTGAGCAGGCCGTCGGTGAAGACGACCGACACCATCGCTGCGGCGACGCCGATGAGCGCGTAGATGACGAGGCTGGACGCGTGCTGGAGCGCGTAGCCCTGCGGCACGTCCAACACGGGGTGCGCGCCCAGCACGCTGCGCTCGATGACGGCGGCCAGCGCGGCGGCGACGATGACGCCCGAGAGCACCGCCTGGTCCAACTTCCCCACCACCTCTTCGATGGTGAAGGTGACGGCGGCGATGGGCGCGTTGAACGACGCGGCGATGCCGGCGGCGACTCCCACGGGCATCAGGCGGCGCAGGCTGCGTTGTGAGATGCCGGGGATGCGGCGGAACGCGCTGGCGATGCCGGCGCAGATGTGCACCGTGGGGCCCTCGCGGCCCAGCGACGAGCCGGAGCCGATCTGCAGCGAGCAGATGAGGAACTTGGCCAAGGAGTCACGCAGGCGCAGCTGCGGGCCGAGGGCGGCGAACGCGGCCTTCACCTGCGGCACGCCGGAGCCGCGCGCGCTCGGCGCGACGTACACCAGCAGCGCGCCGCAGAGGAGCGCGCCCAGCGTGGGCACCAGGATGGTGGCGGGCACCACCCACGGCCAGCCGGCGTGCGTCGCGGGGTTGATGAGGGTGTGCTCGACGCCCTTGATGGCGAGGTGGAAGGCGACGGCCGCCAGCCCGCTCAAGAGGCCGATGAGCACCGTCAGCCCGAAGAGCAGCTGGGCCTCGGTGGGCGCGAAGCGCAACCGCGCCTTGAGGAGGTACAGGTTGCGGAGCTCGAAGAGCTTCCGCAGTTGTCTCTTCAGGCGCGCCTTCCAGCCCGTGGGCTGATTCAAGGTGGCCCGCGCAGTGGGTTCTGAAGGTATTGGCTCTGGCACGACCCGGCCAAAGCTACGCCTCTGAGCCTCGCTGTCTACCTTCGTGGCCACGCTTGCGGTCAGGGCGAAGACGCAGGAGGAAGCGGGCTACGTGAACGAACCTGTCGGAAATCTCCTCGGCCTCAAGGCCAGCGAGCTGAAACACCTCAAGAACACGCTGCGCCGCCGCGTGATGCCTGAGGAGATCGTCAGCCCCGAGCTGGCGCGGCACCTCACCGAATTCTCCCGCGAGACGAACCGGCAGGTGGGCGTGCTGCTCAACCGCAAGGGCGAGGTGGAGGTGGTGGTGGTGGGCAACGCGCACCAGCTGGAGCTCCCCGACATCGGCCGCGCGCGCGCCGGGCAGGTGCGTCTGCGTGGCCTGCGGCTGGTGCACACGCACTTGAAGAGCGAGCCGCTCACCCGCGACGACTTGACCGACCTCGCGTTGCTGCGCCTCGACATGGTGGCGGCCATCGGCGTGAAGGACGACGGGCTCCCCGGGGTGCTGCACTACGCACACCTGTTGCCCGACAACCCGCAGGGCGAGCTGTGGCGCACCGAGACGCTGCCCGACGTGTACGACGAGACCTTCGACTTCCGCGCGACGGTGGAGGCGCTGGAAGACGAGCTGGCGGCGACGGTGAAGGCACGCAAGGTGGGCGGCGGCGAGCGCGCGATCCTCGTGGCGGTGTGTCTCGACGGCGATCGTGAAGGCGCGGAGTCATCGCTCGCGGAGCTCAAGGAGCTGGCGCGCACCGCCGGCGTGGAGGTGGTCGACGAGCTGCTGCAGCTGCGCCGGCACGCCGACCCGAAGTACCTCATCGGCCGCGGCAAGCTGGACGACATCAACCTCCGCGGCATGCAGAAGCTCGCGGAGGTGCTGATCTTCGACAAGGAGCTCTCGCCCTCGCAGGCGCGGCACCTCGGCGAGGCGACCAGCATGAAGGTGTTGGACCGCACGCAGCTGATCCTCGACATCTTCGCGCAGCGCGCGCAGTCGGGTGACGGCAAGCTCCAGGT
>CAMLFP010000451.1 GCA_946479335.1 uncultured Archangium sp. | reverse complement strand
TCGCTGCTGCTGTCGAATGATGGAGGCGTGACGTTGCTCTTCGGAGGCGACGTCATCCCCCACACGCCCATCAAGACCGCCGCGAAGAAGTCAGGGTGGGACCCCATCTTCGCGCCGCTCGCCGACACGTTCGCCGACGCCGACTTCGTGGTGGTGAACCTGGAGGCGCCGGTGGTGCAGGTGAAGAAGCCGGAAGACGAGGAGAAGGTCTTCTGGGCGCCTCCGGAGCTGCCGCGAGCGCTGGTGCGCGCAGGGGTCGACGTCGCGGGCTTCGCGAACAACCACTGCCTCGACCAACACCGCGAGGGCATCGTGTCGACGCGCGCGTACCTCGCCGATGCCGGGCTGCTCTCCTTTGGTTGCGACCTCGACGAGGAGAAGGCCTGGCGGCCGCTGGTGCTCGAGAAGAATGGCCTGCGCATCGGCCTCTTCGGGTTCACGCGGTTCTTGAACGGCTTCAACAACCGGCCCGACGGAGGCGCGCACGTGCCCGCGCTCCAGTACGACGGCGCGCCCATCGGTGGCAGTCGCACGGTCGACGGCGTGCTGGCGATGATCCGCACGTACTCCGCGCAGGTCGACGCGCTCATCATCTACGTGCACTGGGGCAACGAATATCAGCCCGAACCCAAACCGCAGGACCGCGAGCTCGCGAAGCAGATGCTCGAGGCCGGCGCGTTCGCGGTCATCGGCATGCACCCGCATGTGCTGCAGCCGGTCGAATACGTCGCGCGCGATGACGGCGGTGTCGGGTTGGTGGCCTACTCACTGGGCAACCTGCTCTCGAATCAAGACTATGGGAACGCGAACGGGCTCAAGCGCGACGAGCTGTTGTTGAAGCTCGAGCTGCTCCGCACCGACGCGGGCGTGCAGCTGGGTGCGGTGACGCCGATACCGGTGACGACTGATCATCAACCGCGCGGCCGCCTGCAGGTGCTCGTGGTTCAGGATGACCTCGACACCATGAACGCGCGGCTCGAAGAAATCGCGAACGACAAGAAGGCGAAGGTCGAAAAACTGAAAATCAAACAGCGCGTGCGTGTCGATGAGGCGAGGCTCAAACGAATTTCAGGGTTCACGAAGTCGCTCCGGTGATTGGTGCGGCTCTTGCTGAAGGGCGACGCACCATGCGGTTTCTGGCGTTTGTGATGGCGGTGGCGTGTCTCGGGTGTGCAACCACGACGGAGGTGTCGCGACGCACGTTGTTCACGACCACGCCGACGGTGCCGCAGGGCTTCGCCGGCAACTCCGGCATGAACCTCGCGGGGCGCGCGATGCTGGCGAAGCCGAAGGAGGCCGCGAGCAACTCCACGGCGTACGCGTTTCTGCAGTTCGAAGGTGGCGGCATGGTGCGGATGGAGGACAACCGCACCTCGGTCGGCGCGCGGGTGAACATCGCCTCGGCGGTGACCGGCATCGCGCAACCGGTAGACCGGTTGAGGCCATCACCGAAGACCGTCGCGGGCGAAATCGAGGTGCAGGGCGCGCACGACATCCCGCTCCATCCACACCTCGGGCTCACGGCGGCGGTGTCGCTGGGCGTCGTCTTCTCGCACTTGTTCATGGAGCGACAGCTCTTCAGCAGCCTGGCGGTCTCGCCGCACATCGCCGGAGGGCTGGGCGTCTACGGCACCGTCGCCGGGTTCAGGCCGTACCTCGCGCTCAGCGTCACCACCCAGGTGCTCAACCCTTCGAGCAACGTCGTCACCTGCACTGCTGGCTTTTGTGACGACCACACCGAGCTGCGCATCGGCGCGATCCTGATGGCGTCGACCGGCGCGCGGTATTCGTGGGTGACCGGCGCGGTCGAGGTCGGGGTCGTGGTTCCCCTCACGCAAGACGGGCAGCGCCTGCCGGTGATGCTGTCTTTCACGGCGTATCTCGGCGACTTCCTCGTGAAGCCGCCAGCGAAGGTGGTCCCGCCTCCGCCGGTCCTGAGCCCGCCGCCGCCACCGCCGGCCGACGTGACCAACCTGCCTGCGGAGCAGCCGCCGCTCTGAGGCGAGTGGCCGCGCGCGTCGAGTGCTGATCGCCGCACACGTCGCGACATGACGCTGTACGGTCGCGGCCGTGCACGACCCCGCTCTGACGCAAGAAGCGCTGGCGCTGTTGCCGCCCGACATCGAGACCAGCCCGCTCTTCAACGGTGACCTCGCGCCGGTGCCGCCCTCGCGCCGCACGTGGACGACCTACAACTTCGCCGCGCTGTGGATCAGCATGGCCCACTGCATCCCCACGTACATGATGGCCGGCGGGCTGGTGGCGGTGGGCATGAACTGGTGGCAGGCGCTGCTCACCATCGCGCTGGGCAACGTCATCGTGCTGGTGCCGATTCTGCTCAACGCGCACCCGGGCACGAAGTACGGCATCCCCTTCCCCGTGTTGGCGCGCGCGTCGTTCGGCACGCAGGGCGCGAACATTCCCGCGGTGCTGCGCGCGGTGGTGGCGTGCGGGTGGTTCGGCATCCAGACCTTCATCGGCGGCGAAGCGGTGAAGACCTTCGTGGAGGCGCTGTGGCCCGGCTACGCGCAGCTCGGCGGAGACTTCCGGTTGCTCGGCCTCTCGCTGCCCTCGGCGCTCACCTTCCTCGCGTTCTGGAGCCTCAACATCTTCATCATCCTCAAGGGCATGAACGCGGTGCGGGTGTTCGAGAACTGGGCCGCGCCGCTGGTGCTGGTGATGGCCGCGGCGCTGCTGTTCTGGGCCGTGGGCCGCGCGGGAGGCGTGGGGCCGATGCTCGCGCAGCCCTCGAAGTTCGAGACCTTCGGAGACTTCTGGAAGGTCTTCGTGCCCTCGCTCACCGGCATGGTCGGCTTCTGGGCGACGCTGTCGCTGAACATCCCCGACTTCACGCGCTTTGGCCGAGGTCAGCGCGAGCAGATGCTGGGCCAGACGCTGGGCCTGCCGACGACGATGCTGGCGTTCTCCGCGATGGGCGTGGTCATCACCTCGGCGGCGCAGGCGATTCTGAAGGGCGCCGACGTGAAGCAACTGTGGGACCCGGTGTTCATCCTCGCGCAGCTGACCTCGCCGACCGCGCCTCCGGGGCTCGACGCGCCGCTCATCGAGAGTTCGTTCGTGCGCCTGACGGTGGCGGTCATCGCGCTGCTCGGCGTGGGCGTCGCCACCATCTCGGTGAACATCGCGGCGAACGTGGTGAGCCCGGCCAACGACTTCGCGAACCTCGCGCCGCGGCACATCAGCTTCCGCACCGGCGGTCTCATCACCGGCGTGTCGGGCATCATCATGATGCCGTGGAAGTTCCTCGCCTCGGCTGACACCTATATCTTCAATTGGCTGATTGGCTATTCGGCATTGCTGGGGCCCATCGCCGGCATCATGGTGATTGACTATTGGGTATTACGGAAGCGCGAGCTCGACGTGCCGGAGCTCTACCGGCCGCAGGGCAGGTTCGCGGGGTTCAACTGGAACGCCGTCATCGCGCTGGTGGTGGGCGTGCTGCCCAACGTGCCCGGCTTCTTGAAGAGCGCGGGGTTCATCACCGGCGAGAAGAACTTCTTCGACGAGCTCTACGTCTACGCGTGGTTCGTCGGCCTGGGCCTCGCCGCGACGCTGTACTTCGTGCTGGAGCGCGGCCGCCGCAAGGCGTGAAGGTCAGGGCTCGCTCTCGTCGTCGCCGAACAGCACACCGACCTCGAACTCCAGCGCGTCGAAGGGTTCGGGGCGCAGCTTCTCTCCGCGCTCGGCGCGCTGAGCGACGAAGTAGCCGCTCTCCTGCCAGCGGTAGACCGTCAGCGTGGAGTCGAGCGGGTCGAGCACCCAGTAATGCGCGACGCGCGCCTGGTGGTACGCGCGGAACTTCTTCACCAGGTCGTCGCCGCGGTTCGTGGAGAGGATTTCGCACACCCAGTCGGGGATGACGTCGGTCGCGAAGTCCTCCGGCATCTTCGCGACGCGCTCGCGCCGCCAACCCAACACGTCGGGCCGGAAGATCTGATGCGGCGCGAAGGTCACCTCGGTGTCAGTCGCAAACCACCAACCGCCGGGGCCACGCGGCCCGCCGGGTTTGCGACTGAATGGGGGTCGGAGCGATGAGACGACCGCGCCCTGCGCGACGCCGTGGCCGGGCGTGGCAGCCTTCTTCTCCACCAGCTCGCCGTCGATGACCTCATGGGGTGCAGGGCCTGCGCCGCGCCGAGGGCGTCGAGACCCGCGAGCGCGCATTGCA
>CAMLFP010000450.1 GCA_946479335.1 uncultured Archangium sp. | reverse complement strand
CGTTGAGCGTGTCGATGTTCGCCGTGGGGAAGCCGATGGTGCGGCCGCGCCCTGCGCCGCGCACCACCACGCCGTCGAGATCGAAGGGCCGCCCGAGCAGCTGCGCCGCGGCCTCCACGCGGCCCTCGAGCACGTACTCGCGCACCTTGCTCGACGAGACCACCACGCCGCCGATGCTCACCGCGTTGACCACCGTCACCTTCGCGCCGCGGGTGGCCGCCGCGGCTTCGAGCGTCTGCACCGTGCCCGCACGCTTGCTGCCGTAGGTGAAGTCGTAGCCGACGACGACCGTCTTCGCGCCGACCTCGTCGAAGAGCCCGGCCTCGAACACCGCGGGCGTCGTCCGCGCGTACTCGACGGAGAACGGCTGCACGATGACCGCCTTCACGCCCGCGGCCTCCAGCAGCTCCAGCTTGCGCGCCTGCGTCGCGATAAGGCGCGGCGCCAGCTGCGGCTGCAGCACCTTGCCGGGGTGTGGGTGTAACGTGAGCGCGGCGACGAGGCCGTGCTTCGCGGCCTCCTGAAACAGCGCCTGATGCCCGAGGTGCACCCCGTCGAAGTTGCCCAGCACGAGGGCACAGCCCGCAAGTTCTCCGGTCGACGCCTCGGCGAGTGACGAAAAGACCTTCATGGAAGCGGCGTATAACGTGCGCCTCGATTCGTGCTAGCGGCGCGCGCTCGTATGGGCCGCATCCCGCTCCGACCTGAACCTGCTGGCGCTGAACTCCTCGACCTCAAGACCCCGCCCGACTGGGAGAAGGTCTTCGGCCGCAAGGCGCCCCTTGAGCTGGAGATCGGCTGTGGCGCCGGCGGCTTCGCGCTCGAGCACTGCCGCCGCCACCCGGAGCTCAACTACGTCGCCTTCGAGTGGCGCAAGAAGTACGCGCGCGAGGTCGCGCACCGCGCCGAGAAGCACGGGCTCACGAACCTCAAGGTCATCGAGGGCGACGCGCGCGAGCAGGTGCCGCTGCTCTTCACGCCGGGCAGCCTCTCGCAGCTGCACCTCCAGTTCCCCGACCCGTGGTGGAAGCGGGCGCACCAGAAGCGCGCCATTCTGCAGCCGGAGTTCACGCGCTACCTGCTGACGCTGCTCGAGCCGGGCGGGCGCTTCGACTTCCGCACCGACGTGCAGGACGTCGGCGAGCGTGGCATCAAGGTGCTGGAAGACGCCGGCTTCCACAACCCGCTGGGGCCGCTGGTGTTCCACCCGTACGACCCCGAAGAAGCGCCCTCGACCCGCGAGCGCCGCTACCTCATCTCCGGCGCGCCGGTGTACCGGGCACGCCTCGTCAAGAAGTGACACAATCGCCTGCGCTCGATGGCCGCCCGGAGTTCGTCACTCGAAGGCAGCACCATTCTCGTCGCGGACGACGATCGCACCATCGTCTCGCAGGTGCGCGCCGGCCTCGACGGCTCCGGCTACGACTTCGTCGAGTGTCATGACGGCACGCAGGTGCTCTCCGCGATGCGCGCGCATCAGCCCGACCTGCTGTTGATGGACGTGGAGATGCCCGGCCTCGGCGGCGTGGAGGTCTGCCGCATCGTCAAGGCCACCCCCAGCTTCGGCTTCATCCCCGTCATCCTCATGACCGCGGGGCGCACCGGGAAGGTCGAGGGCCTGGAGCTGGGCGCCGACGACTACCTCATCAAGCCCTTCGACATGCTGGAGCTCTCAGCGCGCGTGAAGTCGATGCTGCGCCTCAAGGCCCTGCAGGACGCGCTCCTCGACAAGAACCGCGAGCTGGACCGCGCCAACAAGGAGCTCGAAGAGAAGCGCCAGGAGCTGCTGCACCTCTCGCGCACCGACGGTCTCACCGGGCTCGTCAACCGCCGCCACTTCGAGGAGCGCCTCGCCGCCGAGTTCTCGCGCAGCGAGCGCTACCGCTCACCGCTGAGCTGCTTCCTGCTCGACATCGACCACTTCAAGAAGGTGAACGACACCTGGGGGCACCCCTTCGGCGACGTGGTGCTGCGCGAGGTGGCCGCCGTGGCCCGCAAGGCGCTGCGCGACGTCGACACCCTCGCGCGGTACGGCGGCGAGGAGCTGGTGGCGCTGCTGCCCGAGACCTCCCCGGAAGAGGCGTGGCGCGCGGCGGAGCGGGTCCGTATGGGGGTGGAGGCGATGCAGTTGTCTACGGAAGTCGATGGCGAGAAGCGCGCGGTGAAGGTGACCGCCTCCATCGGCGTGTCGACCTTCCCCAGCGAGAGCGTCACCTCGATGACCGCCCTGGTGCAGATCGCCGACGAGTGCCTGTACACCGCCAAGGCGAATGGCCGTAATCAGGTACGACAGGCCTGAGCCGATGCGGTTAAGAGGCACACCGATGCGCGGGTTCCTGCTGGTGGCGATGCTGAGTCTCGGGGCGTGCGCGAGGGCCAGACCGGGCACTCCCGAGGCGGCGTACCTCACGTTCTCCACCGCGTTGCAGCGCAGCGACGCGCGCACCGCGTGGTCGTTGCTCACGCAGTCGACCAAGGAGCTGGTGGCGGCGAAGTCGAAGGCGCTCTCCGAGGCGTCGAAGGGCGCGGTGCGCGACGAGCCCGAGGTGTTGTTGTTCGCGGCGGGGCGCGCCGGTGCGCCGGGGGAGCTCAAGGTCGTCTCCGCCGACGACACACGCGCGGTACTGAAGGTGACGGGCGCCGGTGGTGAGCGAGAAGTGAAGCTGGTGAAAGACTCCGGGAGGTGGCTCATCGACCTCTCGGACCAACTGAAGTGAATGGCGATGACTGACAAGCCGAAACCCAAAACGCCCGCGCCACAGGTGCAGGTGATCCGCAAGCCGCTCGGTGCGCCCTCCACGCCCGGAGCCGCGCCCGTGCCCGTCGTGCCGGTGCGCCGCTCCGTGACGCCCGGCCCGTCTGCGCGCCCCACGCCGTCGGTGCAGACGGTAGCCCCGCCGCCGCGGCCTTCGCTGGGCGCCAGACCCGCGGGCAAGCCGGCCTTCCGTGGGCCGCCCCGGGCGCCACGCCCGCCGCCGACCCCCGAAGCCATCGCCGCGCTGGCGCAGAAGGAGCGCGTGCCCGCGCGCATCGCCAAGGGCGAGCTCGAGGGGAAGATGAAGTGCCGCATCTGGCGCAAGCTGCATGCGGAGGAGGCGCGCCGCTTCGACGAGGCGTGGGCGCTCGCGGAGAAGACGCCGGGCCTCGAGCTGGCCGACGCGTTCGGCATCGTGCAGAGCGGCATGACGGTGGAGGAGTACCGGGCCCGCCGGGCGCGCGCGCGGAAACGCGAGGCCATCAAGGAGGCCCGCGCCAACGTCGCGCCGGAGGCCATCGACGGCTTCATCAACGCGCGCATCGCCGAGAAGACGGAGCTGTGCATCGTCATGGGTGAGCGCACCGCGATCGACGTGTTGACCGAGGTGCAGCCGGTGTCGTTCACCGGCGAACGCTCGGGGAAGATCGAGAAGCTCCACGTGGTGACGCTCGCGCGCAAATCGACCTGGGAGTCGCGCGCGCCGAAGCTGGAGCGCGACACCAAGCTCGCCCAGAAGCCCGCGCAGGTGTCTCGCCAGCCGTCGCGGCGGCCGGTGAGTGACCCGCGCGCCTTCGTCGAGCACGTGGGCCAGCGCGTCACCGTGCAGCTGCGCAACGGCATCAAGCTGAGCGAGCCGCTCATCGCCGTCGGGCCGTTCGACGTGCTGCTGGGCACGGAGGGAGACGAGCTCTTCGTTCCCCTCCACGCGATGCTGTCGTGGGCGCCGGCCTGATCGCGATGCCTCGCTAGGGCGTCAGTTGATCGCGCAGCACGTCGAGCACGTCGAGCTGCGTGTTGCGGCTGCGCGTCTCGAACTCCACGCGGCACAGCGACTTGAGCCGCGCGAGCATGCGGTACGCGGTTGCACGCGAGACCCCGCGCGCCACCGCCCACGCCTCGACCGCGACGCCGTCGAGCTGGCTGCGGAGGAGATCTTTCTCATCGTCACGCAGCAACGCCACGATGCCGCGCGCGAGGCGCTGCGCGTCCAACCGGGCGACGATGGCTTGAGGGAACTCGCGTGACGCCGAGCCGCCGAGCTCCACGCGGGCGTTCGCGACGTAGCGCGCGAGGAGTTCGCTGGTCGCCTCCCTCGTCGAAGGGCGCCGGCCGAGCTCATTCCACACGGCGGCGACGGCCTGCTCCACGTTGATGGCCGAGAAGCCCTGCCGGGCGGTGATGGTCGCCGGCCAGCCGCCGCGCCCGGGCCCGGCCAGCACCTCTAGCGCGTCACGCACGTGGGCCGAGAGCGCGTGCCACGCCTG
>CAMLFP010000449.1 GCA_946479335.1 uncultured Archangium sp. | reverse complement strand
GTGCCGCCGCCCGTCGTGGTGCCGCCGCCCGTGGTGCCATCGCCGCCGCCCGTCGCGGTGCCGCCGCCCGTCGTGGTGCCGCCGCCCGTGGTGCCATCGCCGCCGCCCGTCGTGGTGCCGCCGCCCGTCGTGGTGCCGCCGCCCGTGGTGCCATCGCCGCCGCCGGTGAAGCCGCTGCCGCCGCCCGTGGTGCCGCTCGACTGGCAGTCGGCCGCGCAGCCGTCGCCGTCGACGGTGTTGCCGTCATCGCAGACCTCACCCACGCCAATCTTCCCGTCGCCGCAGACCGCCGCCGGCTTGGGAGTGGGACAGGCGAAGAGCGCGAGCGCGAGCACGCCGAGGAGCGACAGTCGGAGCGAATGGTTCATGTGAGGGATTCCCTGCGAGAAAGAGTCCGGCCAGACGAGCCCTGCCCTAGTGCTCCCGCGCCGGAATGTCGAGCGACGGAAGCGCAACGCAGCGCGGCTTTCGGTGACACCTGCGCGACAGAAACACCGCGGGCCGCACGCGGTGTCGCGGCGGCCCGGGGAGTGACGCAAAACGCGGCGCTTCAGCGCGTGAGGTTGAACTCGACGCGGCGGTTCTGTTCGCGGCCCGCGGGCGTGTCATTCGACGCCGCCGGCTGGTCGGGCCCGAAGCCCACGGCCTTGAGGCGCTCCGCGGAGACGCCCTTCTTCACGAGGTAGGCGACGACGGCCTTCGCGCGGTCGGCCGAGAGGGTGCGGTTGGTCTCCGCGCTGCCGGTGTTGTCGGTGTGGCCCTCGACCTGCACCAGCTTGATGCCGGCGTGGCTCTGGAGCGCGGCCGCCACCTGGTCGAGCAACGCGTTGGAGCGCGCCTGGATCGTCGCCTTGCCGGTGTCGAAGTACACCTTGTCTTTGATCACCAGCTTCTCGACGGTGATCATCACCAGCTGCTTCTTCGCCACCGGGCAACCGGAGTTGTCGGCCGGGCCGGGCTCGCTGACGCAGTTGTCGAACTCGTCGGCGGTGCCGTCCTTGTCGGCGTCGGGCAGCGCGCAGCCCTTGTTGAACGACGGGCCCTTCTCGTTGGGGCACGCGTCGACGCGATCGAAGGTGCCGTCGTCGTCGGTGTCCTTGTCGGGGCAGCCCTCGTTGTCGGCGGAGCCCTTGTCGTCAGGGCACTTGTCGAGGCGGTCCATCACCCCGTCGCCGTCCTTGTCCTTGTCGGCGCAGCCGTTGTTCTCCTTCGTGCCCTTCACCTTCGGGCACTTGTCGTCGACGTCGAGGACACCGTCCTTGTCGGCGTCGTCTTCGGGGCAGCCGTCAGAGTCCTGGATGCCGTCCTTGTCTTCGGCGGCGTTCGGGCACTTGTCCTTCGCGTCTTCGACGCCGTCCTTGTCGTTGTCCTTGTCGGGGCAGCCGTCTTCGTCTTCGAAGCCGTCCTTGTCTTCGGGCTCGTCGATGCACTTGTCGTTGTCGCCCAGCACGCCGTCGTTGTCGTGGTCGGCCTCTTCAGGCGTGGTCTGCGGCACGCCGACGCTGAAGCTGATGCCGAACATCATCAACATGGTGGGCGTGGTGTCGCCGGGGCGCTGCCGCGCGAAGACGAACTTCGCGAAGGGGCCGACGTTGAGGCCCTCCACCATCGAGAGCTCCGCGCCGAGGCCGACGTCGAAGCCGGGGCCGAAGCCGCCCGAGGTGTACGTGAAGTGCGAGTCGAGCCAGAGGTTGCCCCACGCGTTGCCGTGGCGCTGGGTGCCGGGGTTGAAGAGGTAGCCCTTCTCGTCATTGAAGAGGCGCAGCCGCGCGCCGATGCCGACCCCGAAGAGCGCGCCCTGCTGCAGGTACGAGGTGTCGTGCGCTCCGATGCCGAAGCCCTCGAGCTGCGGAGCGACCGGGCCCAGCGCCTTGATGGCCGTGGTGTCGACCTTCAGCGTCGCGCCGGTCACGAACTTGAGGTGGTCGATGCCGAAGCCCGCCATCGGGTCGAGGTGGATGTTCACCAGCGCCTTCTCGGCGAAGGCAGGCGTGGCGATGACGGCCACGACGGCGAGGAGTGCGAGGCGGCGCATGAAAGGCTCCGGGGGCAAAAGGGCGCGGCACCGTATGACGTGGCCGTCGCTCAAGTCCAAGCGCTTTTTCCACGGCGGCGCCGCCAGATGCTGATCAGCCACGCCAACGGCACGAGGCCCGCGCCATCTCCCGCGCCACAACCACAGCCGCGATGGGTCACCGGGCCCTGCACCGACAACACCACCTCCAGCGTCACCGGCGTACCGGCGTCGACGGCGCCCGCATCGGCCACGCCCGAATCGCGTGAGCCACCATCGACGAGCCCGGCGTCGGGGGCACCGGCGTCCACCACGCCCGCGTCGGGCACCCCACCGTCGCGCGGCGGCGCACAGGCGCTCCGGTGCGTCGCGCGCGTGGTGGTGCAGTTCGTCGGCGTCGCGCACTTCGGCTCGGGGAGCGTCCCCGGGTTGCCGCCCGTGGTGGGGATGTCGCCCAGGCTCGGGTACGCCAGCGCCACCGCGCTCCAGTGCTGCGCGTCGGGCGGGTGCTCGACCCAGCCGAACACGCGCTCCTGGTACGGCACCGCGCCACCCACGTTGGGGTTCCACACGCCGCGCGTCGGCGAGTAGTTCGGGTTGTTCGGGTTGTTGGAGTACGCGAGCCCGTTGTACGCCCACACCGAGGTGTACCAGTGCTCCACCACGGTGGGCTGGTTGTCGCCGACACAGCTCGTCGCGCGCCACTTCGACGCGAGGATGCTGGCGCCCGTCGCGAGGTTGTAGAGCGCGTCACCGGCCACCCGCGCGCGGTCGAACGCCGGCGCCTCGCCCACGTGCATGCCGCTCGTCACCTGCCCGACGCCGTAGCCGCAGTCGAAGGAGATGAGGGTGCGCGAACTCCCGGCGTCGACCTGATCAGGCGGAGACGTCGGCACGCAGAACTGCCGCCACCCGCTCTCCTGCATGGCGATGGCGCGCAGCAGCTCGCAGGGGAAGGTCGCCGGCACCTGCGTGGTGGGGTTCGGTTTGCCGCAGCCGCTGCCGATGTTGCTGACCGCCGGCCCGTCGCTGCCCCACGCCGCCGGGCCCTGCGCGACGACGTCGAAGCGATCCTGCCACTGGGCGACGGTGGGGTTGGTGCCGTTCACCGCCTCCACGCCGCAGTTGTACGTGTTGTTGGTGCTCGACGCCGTGTAGCTCGGGCACGCCGTCAGCAGCAGCGCGAGGAGCGCGCTCACGGCAGCACTCCCGCCACGTCGACGCGCAGCGCTCGCACCGGCACTCGCTGCGCCTTCGGCCCGCGCGTGGAGAGCGTCGGGAACTCGCCGGGCACCTCGTGCTGCACCAACGTCAGCGCGGAGCTGACGAAGACCACGCGCTCGTAGCCGTCGGCCTTCGGGCCGTCGTTGAAGGTCAACGCGCCGTCGCTCAACACCGCCGGCAACATCGCCACGTCGCGCGAGGCGGCGACGTCGCTCCACCGGCGCGTCGAGAGCGAGAGTTCCGCCACCCGCCACGCCTCGCCCTCGGAGTGCACGAAGAAGACGCGCCCGCGCTTCGCGTCGACGAAGAAGTCGCGCGCGCGCGGCGGCAGCTGCGGCACCAGCTCGCGCACGCCCAGCGAATCAGCGTGCACCGCGATGAGCCGCGCCACGCCCGGCGCCAGCTCGTAGATGAACACCTCGCGCCCCACCGCGCCGGCGAGGAAGAGCAGATACCCGTTCGAGGAATACAGCGTGCGCAGCGCGCCGGTCTCCGGGTTCACCTCATCGATGGTCAACGCGTCGACGCGGCCGTCGCTGGTGAGCAGCCCGGGCACGCCCCGTGACACGAACACGCGCCCCTCGGCGGTCACCAGCGGCCGCGAGCCGTACACGACCTGCCCCGCCAACGTCTGGGCGCGCTTCGCCTCGAGCCGCAGCAGCGCGGAGGCGAAGGAGAGGTCACCCGCGTCGGCCATCACCGCGGTGGCGATGACCGCGCGCGTCCCCGGCAGCAAGGTGCCCAACACCGGGCTGCCCTCCGCGTGCGAGAACGACACCACCGGCGCGGAGAGCTCCTTCGCGTCGAGCGGCTGAAACCGCAGCTCGCCCGTCGCACCGTGAGAAGTCAGCAGCACCACCGTCGGCGACGCCGTGAGCAGGAGCATCAACACACCCGAGGTCATGGCTTCGACTTAGCAGCTCCGCACCGGCACGAGGGTCCGCGGCGGCACGGGCTGACGCGCCCGGGAGATGGCACTCGCGCGACGTCTGCGCCCGCGAGGAGAT
>CAMLFP010000448.1 GCA_946479335.1 uncultured Archangium sp. | reverse complement strand
GCCCGTCGTCATCCACCTCGCGAACGAAGCGGTGCGCCTCGGGCATCGCGTCGCCGTGCTGACGCGGGGCTACGGCCGCACGTCGAAGCGGGCGCTGACGCTGAGTGGAGAGGCACTCGAGACGGTGGAGGCGGCCGGAGACGAGCCGCGCCTCATCGCGCGCCGCTGCCCGGGCGTGACGGTCTTCATCAACGCCGACCGCGTCGCCGCCGCGCGCGCCGCCGTCGCGCAGGGCTTCAACTTCCTCCTCCTCGACGATGGGTTCCAACACCGTCGCCTCGCGCGCGACCTCGACCTGCTGCTGGAGGTGGACGTCGAAAATGGCTTCCTCCTCCCCGCGGGCCCGTTTCGCGAACCGGCCTCGCACGCGCGCCGCGCGACGCACGTGTGGAGACGAGACGTCGACTACCGCTCCGAGCTGGCGCCGCTGACCGGCCGGTATGTGCTGCTGCTCGGGGTGGCGCGGCCCGACCTCGTCACGCAGAGCGTGGAGCGCGCGGGCGGTGAGGTGGTCGCGGTCCACGCGTACGCCGACCACCACGTCTTCACGCCCGAAGAGCTCGCGCGCGCGCAGCGCGAGGCACGGGCCCTCGACGCCACGCTCGCCACCACCGAGAAAGACGCCGAGCGACTCCCGCCGGGGAGCGCGGTGGCCTTCGCGTTGACGTTGAAGGTGCCGCCGTTGTCGTCGCTGCTGCCCGCATCCGCGAAGCGCTGAGGGGCGCGGCCGCGCGTCTGTCTTGTCGCTCGCCGTGCGAAGTGCGAAGCAGCGCGCGTGCCGTCTGCGCTCCTGAAGCGGTTCTCTCACGTGAAGGTGCTGGTCATCGGAGACCTGCTCGCCGACCACTACGTCTACGGCCAGACCGAGCGCATCAGCCGCGAGGCGCCGGTGCTCATCGTGCGCCACGAGCGCGAAGAACTGAAACTCGGAGGCGGGGCCAACGCCGCCGCGAACGCCGCCGCGCTGGGCGCGAAGGTGACGGCGCTGGGCGTGCTCGGGCGTGACGACCTCGGCGCGCAGATGGCGGCGCTCTTCAAGAAGAAGGGCATCGCGCTCAAGAGCGTGTCCGTGGCGCAGACCGAGGCGCGCACGCGCATCCTCGCGGGTGGGGTCTCCACGCGGCGCCAGCAGATGCTGCGCATCGACAAGGGCGTGGTGGTCGGTTCGCTGCCGCCCCGGGTGCGCCGCGCCCTCGCCACGGAGCTCCTCCGGCTCGGGGCCAGGGCCGACGTCATCATGGTGTCCGACTACGGCGCGGGCGTGCTCAACGATGAGACGCGCGCCGCCCTGCGCACACTGGCCAACAAGGGTATTCCTGTTACCGTTGATTCGCGGTTTTCGCTCTTGCAGTACGCCGGCCTCACGGTGTGCAAACCCAATGAGCCCGAGCTGACACAACTCACCGGTAAGCCAATCACCAATAAGACCGAATTCCTGGCGGCGGCACGCGACGCCCACGAGAAGCTCGAGTGCCCGATTCTGCTGGTGACCCGCGGGCGCCACGGCATGACCTTGTTCGAGCGCGGGCAGAAGCCGCTCCACCTCCCGGTGCACGGCAGCGACGAGGCCGTCGACGTCACCGGCGCGGGCGACACTGTGAGCGCGGCCTTCTCCCTCGCGCTCGGCGCGGGCGGCAGCGCCTTCGAAGCCGCGCGGCTGGCCAACATCGCCGGCTCGCTGGTCGTGCAGAAAGAGGGCACCGCCACCGTGACCCGCGCTGAGATTGAAGGCGCGCTGGGGCGCGGCGCGTGACGCTCGACGACGTGAAGGCGCAGGTCGAGGCCTGGCGCAAAGAGGGCAAGACCATCGCGCTGGCCAATGGCGTCTTCGACCTGCTGCACGTCGGGCACCTCCGCTATCTGCAAGAAGCGAAGACCCTCGCTGACAAGCTGGTCGTCGCGGTGAACTCCGACGCCTCCACGCGCGCGTACAAGGGCCCGGGGCGGCCCATCATCCCCGAGGCGGAGCGGGTAGAGCTCCTGCGCGCCCTGCGCTGCACCGACCTGGTCTTCCTCTTCTCCGAGCCCGACGTGCGCGGCGTGATCCGCGCCCTCAAGCCCGACGTGCACGTCAAAGGCACCGACTACACGCCCGAGACCATCCCCGAGCGCGCCGAGGTCGAGGCCTACGGAGGCCGCACGGCCGTCGCGGGAGACCCCAAGAACCACTCGACCACCGACCTCCTGGGCCGGCTCAAGTAGCCGTCGTTCGCTGGCGAGGGCTCCCCGGCCCTGCTACGCGGAGCCCCCATGCTGCACAGCATGACGGGTTTCGGAGCTGCCACGGCGTCTGCGGGCGCTGAGTCGCTCACGGTCGAGGTCAAGTCGGTCAACCACAAGTTCTGCGAGGTCAAGGTGCGCCTCCCGAGGGAGCTGGCCGCCCTCGAGACCGCGCTCACCAAGCAGGTCAAAGACAAGGTCGCCCGCGGGGCCATCGACGTCACCGTGCGCCGGGCCTCCCGCACCGCCGCCGGCGTCGTGCCCCAGGTCGACCTCGGCCTCGCGCGGGAATACCGCCGCGCGTGGAAGGAGCTCGCCACCGCGCTCGACCTCCCCGACACCACCTCCCTGCGCGACATCGCCCTCTCGCTCAACGTGATCCGCCTCGAGGAGCCCCAGGTGCCCGTCGAGGAGGCCAGCAAGGCCGTCGAAACCGCCCTCGAGGAGGCGCTCAAGGCCTTCAAGGCCATGCGCGAGAAAGAGGGCACCGCGCTCTACGCCGACCTCCACGCCCGCCTGAAGCTGGTCGCCCAGTGGGTGAAAGAGGTGCAGGCGCTCGTCCCCCAGGCCGTCGACACCTACCGCGCCCGCCTCCAGGAGCGCATCGCGGAGCTCTCCAAGGGCGTCGCCGTCGACCCGCAGCGCCTCGCCCAGGAGGTCGCCTTCTTCGCCGAACGTACCGATGTTGCTGAGGAAATGACGAGGTTGGACTCGCACCTCCAGCAGTTCGACGAGCTGCTCCGTTCTCCCGAGCCCTCCGGCCGCAAGATGGACTTCCTCGTCCAGGAGATGCACCGCGAGGTCAACACCACCGGCTCCAAGTCGCAGCACGCTGAAATCTCCGCCCGGGTCATGCAGCTGAAGGCCGAGCTCGAGCGCATCCGCGAACAGGTCCAGAACGTCGAATGAATACCCAACCCCAGATGCCGGTGATCCTCTCCCCGGGCCTCCTCCTCGTGCTCTCCGCGCCGTCCGGAGCGGGAAAAACGACGCTCGCGCACATGCTGGAGAAGGACTTTCCCTCGGCGGAGTTCTCCATCAGCGTCACCACCCGCCCCCCGCGCGGCACGGAGAAGAACGGCGTCGACTACCACTTCGTCGACACCCTCACCTTCGAGCAGATGATCGCCCGCAACGAGTTCGTGGAGTGGGCCGAGGTGCACGGCAACTTCTACGGCTCCAGCAAGAAGGTCGTGGAGCAGTCGTGGAAGCGCGACGGCATCGGCATCTTCGACATCGACGTCCAGGGGGGGAACAACATCAAGCGCAAGTACCCCGACGCCGTCACCATCTTCATCCTCCCGCCCTCGATGGACGAGCTCGAGCGCCGCCTGCGCGGCCGCGGCACCGATTCAGACGACGTCATCCGCCGCCGCATGCTCGCTGCCCGCGCCGAATGTGAAAAAGGCGTTCAGGCCTACGACTACCTCATCGTCAACGATGTGCTGGCCGACGCCTACGAGACCCTCAAGGGCATCGTGATCAGCGAGCGCAGCCGGCGTGGCCGGGTCGATCTGACGGGTCTTGGCCTGCAAGTGCCCTGATTTATTGGGTGATGGCGACGTTCAAAAAACGTCGGCCGGGTTGTTGACAGGCGGAACAAGGATCACGTATACGGCGCGCCCCCTCGACGGACGGCTTCGAAAGAGCGGGGCTGGCGGGCGGGTAGGACGGCGGTGAGGCGAGTCGCTCCTCGGAGCGAAGTCAGAGGCGAAGCACGCAGCATCCGGTTGAATACGCTGATCAGCTGCTCCCGAAGCAGCGCGCCAAAGGCCGATGAATCGGCTCCGGCGACGAAGAAGGCAGAAAGAATGCCTTGACGAACTTCAGGCGGTGGATGTAGAGACTGCCTCCCTCCGACGAGCCGGACCCGAAAGGGGAAACGACGTCGGCGACAACAGAAAACAAACCGAAGCGCGGTTGAGAAAAGAAGTTGCTCAACAACGAGACGGAATGTAGATAAGAAAAACGAATCGCGAAGCGGCAACGCAGAAGCGGTTCTGAAGCAAGCAGTTCGCTCTTTGAAAACT
>CAMLFP010000447.1 GCA_946479335.1 uncultured Archangium sp. | reverse complement strand
GGCGGGCGCTTGTGCACGCGGTAGTGCTTCTTGAGGCCTCGCACGCGAATCATGGCGGCGCTTCTATCTGTTAAGACCGCCGCATGAATCTCTGGTTGGTGATGGTGATGCTGGCGGCGCCTGCTCGTTCGGTTGATGGCGGTCTGACGGAGGCGGAGATCTCAGACGTCATCGAGCTGCGCGCCGGCGAGCTCGCTCCGTGCTTCGCGAACGCGAAGTCGCGCAAGAAGGCGAACGCGAAGTACCGGTTCGAGGTGAACGACGGCCGGGTCTCGAAGTTCGCGTTCCTCGACTCCTCGCTCGACGGGAGCGGCACCACGTGCATCGGTACCCAACTGGAGAGCCTGCAGTTTCCCGCGCGCGCGGACGCCGGGACCGTCGTCGAGTGGACGTTCAACGCGCCGGCTGCGCCGAATGCGGCAGAACCCCAGCTCGCGACGGTCGAGCAACTGGCGCCGCTCGATGAAGTGCTCACCGGCTGCTACGCGAGCGCCCCGCTCACCGAAAAGATGGAGGGAGCGATCACGCTGGACCTGACCATGCTGCGCTCCGGCGCCATCGCTTCCGCGACGGTGGTGGAGCAGGCCCCCGCGCTCGAGCGCAGCGGCGTCGCGGAGTGCCTGACACGCCGGCTGCCGGCGTCTTTCCTGGCGACGAACGCGCACCCGCTTCGTCTTCGCGCAGGGTGGATCCTCGCGACCTCCGAGCGGCGGGCCAAGATGCTGTTCAACCCCTCGGAGCCACGGCGGGAGATCGTCGCCGACCCGGCTTCGCTCAAGAAGCCGCCCAGCGGGATCGACAAGGACAAGATCACGCGCGTGATCACGACCAACGATTCTCAGATCAGGAGCTGCTACGGCGCAGCGCTCGCGGGAAACCCGAAGCTCGCAGGCAAGCTGTCCATCGCGTGGAAAATTGGCTCCAGCGGCGAGGTTGTCGCAGCGACCGTAGCGGAGGACACCCTCGGCGACCCGTCGCTCGCCGACTGCGTCGTGAGGCGGGTCAAGAGCTGGACCTTCCCGAAACCCATTGGCGGCGGGGTCGTCGATGTGACCTTCCCGTGGATCTTCAAGCCCGCTGGCGAGTGACCTACAGCTGCTCGGCTTCGGCGCACGCGCGCACCACGAGCGCCTTCACCTGCGCGTCGCGGCTCGCGCCCGACGCCTTCGCGGAGATGGTGCCCAGGAGCTTCTGATCGGCCGCGCGCACGCCGACCACGTTGAGCTGCAGCGCGCTCGGGAGAATCTCCACCGACGGCCGCAGCACGATCGCCGTCGGCGCCTCGACGTCGAGCACGAACGCGCCGCGCTTCTCCAACTCGTGGCGCATCTGCACCCGCACGCGCGCGTTGAGTTCGCTCGTAGCGCCCTGCGCACGCGTCGCTGCACTGATCACGTAGACGCGCGAGCGAGACACCGCGTTCACCGAGGTGGCCGTCAGCAGCGCGAGACCCAGAGCGAGGCGAGCGAACATCAAGTTCCTCCGTTGCAACGGGCGTGAAGCGCCCTGTAGCAATCACGGTACGCGTGATCAGAAGCGTCGCCAGTTTTCGGCCCAGACCTCTGCTAACCAACTGATCACATGGGAGATCCCGCCAAAGACTTGGAGCAGTGGATTCCGCGGTTGATCACCGTGTGGCGGCAGCACCGCGCGAAGGGCCGCCCGCCGCAGGGCCGCCATGCCCGTCATCTCCACGATGATGACGCACGGGGTTTGTCGCCCGATGAGGTGCGCGAGGTCGCCGCGGGCGTGAAGCAGTTGTCGCTCGGCCTCACGCGTGAGCGGCAGCTCGCCGGCGCGCGGTACATGGACGACCCGAAGCTCCTCGGCGCGTACCTGCTCTTCTATTGGCCGGTGAGTTACGCGCAGGCCCGCGCCACGCTCTCGGAGCTCACGACGCGCCCGCGCGCGGTGTTGGATCTCGGCTCCGGCCCCGGCCCGATGGCGTTTGCCGCGATGGACGCCGGCGCCAGCACCGTCACCGCCGCCGATCGCAGCAAGCCCGCGCTCGATCTCGCGCGCACGCTGGCCACCGAGGCCGGTGAAGGCATCGCCACGCGCGAGTGGAGCCCGGAGAAGCCGCTCCCCGACGGCAAGTTCGACGTCATCACCATGGGCCACGTGGTGAACGAATTGTTCAACGGGCAGATCGCGCCGCGCGCGCAGCTGCTCGAGAAGATCCTCGAGCGGGTGAACGCCAACGGCTCGCTGGTGGTGGTGGAGCCCGCGCTCCGCGAGACGTCACGCGCGCTGCTGCAGGTGCGCGACGTGCTGGTCGAACGCGGCTACGCCATCCGCGCGCCGTGTCTGTTCCGCGGCGCGTGCCCGGCGCTCATCAAGGAGTCCGACTGGTGCCACGCCGAGCGCCAATGGCGCATGCCGAAGCTGGTCGAAGACCTCGCGCGCGGCGCCGGGCTGCACAAGGAGTCGCTCAAGATGAGCTACCTCATCGTCGCGCCGAAGGGCGAGGCGTGGGCGCCGGTGCCCGAGGGCACGCTCTTCCGCGTCGTCTCCGAGCAACTGCCGGGCAAGGGGCGCACGCGCTTCATGGGCTGCGGCCCTGACGGCCGCGTGGGGCTCGCGATGCAGGAGAAGCACGAGAACGAGAAGAACCGCCTCTTCTTCAAGGCCCAGCGCGGAGACGTGCTGCGCATCAGCAACACCGAAGATCGCGGCGACGGGCGCGCGCTGAACGACACCTCGACGGTGGAGATCATCGCGAACGCCGGCAAGCCGGTGCTCGTCAAGCCAGGGTGAGGATGGCGGCGAGCGTCCCTCCGCCGACCAGCACCCACAGCAGCACGCCCAGCACGAGCGGCTTCACGCCGACCTGCTTGAGCGCCTCGCGCGAGACGCCGAGGCCGACGAAGAAGAGGCTGGCGACGAGGCCCCACTTCGCCCACGCGGCGAGCGTCTTGCCCGGCTCGGTCAGCGCCGGCACGAACGTCACCAGCGCGGCCATGCCGATGAACGCGAAGATGAACCACGGGTAGCTGCGCTTCGCCGCGCCGCCTTCGTGCGGCACCACCTTCGCCAGCACCGCGGCGACGGGGAGAATCCACAGCGCGCGCGCGAGCTTCACGGTGGTGGCCAGCGCCAGCGCTTCGGCGCCGTACTGCATCGACGCGCCGACGACGGAGCTGGTGTCGTGGATGGCGAGCGCGCTCCAGAGGCCGAACTGCGTCTGCGTCATGTTCAACGCGTGGCCGATGGGCGGGAAGATCAGCAGCGCGACGCCGTTGAGCAGGAACACCACGCCCAGCGCGACGCTCATCTGGTGGCTCTTCGCGCCGATGGCCGGGCCCGCGGCGGCGATGGCGCTGCCTCCGCAGATGGCGGTGCCGGTGCCGATGAGCAACGAGGTGACGCGGTCGGTGCCCAGCACGCGCGTCAGCACCCAGGTGAGCGCGTACGTCGCGGTGAGGCCGGCGAGCGTGTAGCCGAGGCCCGAGACGCCCACGCGCAGCAGCACGTTGAGGTTCATGCCCGCGCCGAGCGCCACCACCGAGCCCTGCAGCAGATACGTCTGCAGCTTCTTGGTCTGCGCCGGCCACGGGTTCTTCACCGTGAGCGCGAGCACGATGCCCAGGATCAGCGCGAGCGGGGCAGCCACGTCACTTCCAGTTCGACATCGCGCCGACGTCGATAATGGTCTTCACGCCCTTCGCGGTGAGCAGCTCCTTCGCCTTCGCGCTGCGGCGCCCGCTGGCGCAATAGACGATGACCTCACGGTCCGCGGGCACGTTGAGCGTCGCCCACTTCGCGTCGAGTTCCTGCACCGGCAGGTTCACCGCGCCGTCGACGTGACCGCCGGCGAACTCAGCAGGCGTGCGCACGTCGAGCACCAACGCGCCGCGCGCCACGGCCGCCTTCGCCTCCTGGACCTCTTTGGACGGGCCGCTCGCGCAGCTCAGGAACAACACCATCGTCAACAAGCGCCACATCTTCGACTCCTTCAGTGGAAACCCAGCGCGCGGCGAACCGCGGCCTTCACCGGCGCGGGCACCGTGCCCCCCGGAATGGCACGACACAGCGACACCGTGCGCTGCAACGACTCGCACGCCGACGCGCAGCGAGAGCACTTCGCGAGGTGCGCCTCGATGTGCGCGCACGCCGCTTGATCGATGTCACTGCCCGCGTACGCCGCGAGCTCCTGCGCCAGCTCCGGGCACTCGATGGCCGAACCGCCGTCGAGCACCGCCGACAACTTCTGCTTCAGCTGCAGCCGCGCGCGATGGAGCCGGCTCTTGAAGGCCGCCTCTTCTACGCC
>CAMLFP010000446.1 GCA_946479335.1 uncultured Archangium sp. | reverse complement strand
GAGCGCCCACAGCGAGCCGTCGCCGAAGACATCGATGACGCCGTCGAAGCGGCCGCTCGGGTCGGGCTTGAACGCGAGCTCCTCGAGCGGCGGTTTCCCCTCGAGCTGACGGTCGGCGTTGCCCTGCGTGACGATGAACATCGCGTTACGCGCTCCGCCTTCGCCAGGGCCCGTGTAGAGCAGCGTGTCGTTCGGCAGATCAGGCACGCCCGAGATGTGGTCGAGATGCGCGTGCGTGAGCAACACGCCTTTCAAGCCCTCGGGGTGTTCGCGCAGCCAGTCTGACGGAGCGACGCGCACCTTGAGTTGGTCCATGTTCATCGCGGCGGTGACGGGCCACTTCACCGCGGCCTTCGACGGGTCATCGCGGAAGGCGCGCTCCATGCCGGTGTCGACCCACCACGTGCCGCGCGTCGGGTGGCGCAGCACATGGAAGTAGACGTGAATCGGCTCGAGCCCGTCGCCGAGCTTCGCCTCGCGCGCCTGCGGAGCGTCGAGGTTGATGAGCCCGCTGCGGTCGACCACCCAGTCGGCAGAGTTCACCGTCTCGACCTCGATGGGCCCCGGCTCGTCGAGCACCTTCAGCATCGCCTCGGTGGAGCTCGGCGTGCCCAGAGAGGAGACGCGCGTGGCGTGCGTCGTAGCGCGACACCCGACGACCCCGAAGACGCCCAGTGAGACGCTCAACACCACCAGCAGCAGCAGGAGTTTTCGTTTCATGCCGCGAAAAGTGCATCATGCGATGGTGGATGAAAATTGCCTGAATTTGCATGAGGTCATGCAATGACGAATATCCCCTGGGAAGACCTGCAGCTGTTCCTCGCCATCGCTGAGACGGGCTCGCTGAGCGCGGCGGCGAAGGTGCTGACACTCGGCCAGCCGACGGTCAGCCGACGGTTGGCGGCGCTGGAGTACCGCGTGGGCACGGCGCTCTTCCTGCGCAGCGTGAGCGGCGTGGCGCTGACCGTCGCGGGAGAGCGGTTGCTGCCGGCGGCGAAGAAGATGGCGGAGTTCGCGGGTGAGGCCGGCCGCAGCCTGGGCGCGACTGACGGCAAGGTGCGCGGGCTGGTGCGCGTCACCGCGCCGCCCTCGGTGTGCTTCGAGTTCCTCGCGCCGTTCGCGGCGATGCTGGCGACGAAGCAGCCGGGGCTGCAGCTCGAGGTGCTCTCGACGATGCACTACCTCGATCTCGCGCGTGGAGAAGCCGACCTCGCGATTCGCAGCCGGCCGACGACGCAGCGCGAGCTCACCATCGTGACCCGCAAGAAGGTGCGCAGCGCGGTGCTGGTCAGCCCGTCACTCGCGGCGAAGCTGGGCAAGAAGCCGAAGCTGCACGACATCCCCTGGCTGGGGTGGGCGCCGCCGCTGGAGTCGGTGCCTCCGCAGCCGCAGCTGGAGGCCGCCATCCCCGGGTTCAAGCCGGTCTTCACCTCCGACAACTTCCTCGTGCACCTCGCGGCGGCGCAGGCGGGCGTGGGCGCGGTGATCCTCTACGACGCGAAGCACCGCTTCTTGCGCGACCGCGGGCTGGTGCCGTTGAACGTCGACCTCGGCCAGTGGTCGGAGACCGAGGTGCTGCTGGTCTGCGCGAAGTCGGCGCTCGACGTGCCGCGCGTGCGCGTGGTGGCGGAGCTGCTCGCGAAGGAGCTCAACGCGCTCGAGAGGCGGTGAGCGCCTCGTCAGCACCAATACGGGTGCGGCGACCCCTTCGGGTGCCCACGCTTGAGCCAGCTCGCCCGGAGTTGAGAGGCACGCTCGCCGTTCAATCACTCAGGCACTGAGCGCTGCGTTCGGCCCTCACCCCGACCCTCTCCCGCGGGCAGGAGAGGGGGAGTGCTGAGGTTCAGCGGCGCAGCCACTCCTGAATCGGCTTGTACGAGCGCTCGCCCGCGGCCTGCGCCTCGAGCGCGCCAACGCCCATGCGCGCCGCCTCCATCGTCGTGAAGTACGACAGCCCCCGCGTCAGCGACTCCCGGCGGATGCTGTAGGAGTCGGAGATCTCCTTCTTGCCCGCGGTGGTGTTGATGACGAGGGTGATCTCCTTCGCGATGATGCGGTCGACCGCGTGCGGGCTGCCCTCGCGCACCTTGTTGATGCGCTCCGCGGCGATGCCCTTCTTCTGCAGGTAGTCCAACGTGCCGCCGGTCGCGCAGAGCGTGAAACCCAGCGTGCGGAGGCGCTTCGCGAGGTCGACCAGGCCCGGCTTGTCGTCGTCCTTCACCGAGACGAACACCAGGCCGCCGCGCGGGAGCTTCGAGCCGGTGGCCAGCTGCGACTTCGCGAACGCCGCGTGCACAGACGCGTCGAGGCCCATCACCTCGCCGGTCGACTTCATCTCCGGCCCGAGGATGACGTCGGTGTTGGGGAAGCGCGCGAAGGGGAAGACGCTCTCCTTCACCGCGTAGTGGCGGATGTCGGGGTCGTGCGTCACGCCCTGCTCGCGCAGCGACTTGCCGGCCATGCACAGCGCGGCGATTTTGGCGAGCGGCGTGCCGGTGGCCTTGGCGATGAACGGCACGGTGCGCGACGCGCGCGGGTTCACCTCGAGCACGTAGATGGCCTTGCCCTGCACCGCGAACTGCACGTTCATCAGGCCGACGACGTTCAGCTTCTCCGCGAGCGAGGTCGAGATGTCTTTCAAGCGCTCGATGGTGTCGGGCGCGAGCGAGTGCGGCGGCATCACGCACGCCGCGTCGCCGGAGTGCACGCCCGCTTCTTCGACGTGCTCCAGGATGCCACCGACGATGGCGGCGCCGGTCGCGTCGCGCACGAGGTCGAGGTCTACCTCCGTGGCCGACTGGAGGAACCGGTCGATGAGCACGGGGTGGTCCGGCGAGGCCTGCACCGCTTCGCGCATGTACCGCTCGAGGTCGGCCTGGTCGTAGACCACCTCCATCGCGCGGCCGCCGAGCACGTAACTCGGGCGCACCATCACCGGGTACCCGATGACGCCCGCGACGCGGTACGCCTCGTCGGGGCTGCGCGCGACGCCGTTCTCCGGCTGACGGAGGCGCAGCTCGTTCACCAGCTTCGCGAAGCGCTCGCGGTCTTCGGCCTGATCAATCGCGTCGGGCGTCGTCCCGAGAATGGGAACGCCCGCGGCCTCCAGCGCGGTCGACAGCTTGAGCGGCGTCTGCCCGCCGAACTGCACGATGACGCCCAGCGGCTTCTCGCGGTGGATGATCTCCAGCACGTCTTCCAGCGTGAGCGGCTCGAAGTACAACCGGTCCGAGGTGTCGTAGTCGGTCGACACCGTCTCCGGGTTGCAGTTGACCATGATGGTCTCGAAGCCCGCGTCGCGGAGCGCGAACGCCGCGTGCACGCAGCAGTAGTCGAACTCGATGCCCTGCCCGATGCGGATGGGCCCGCTGCCGAGGATGACGATCTTCTTGCGGTCGGTCGGAGGCGCTTCGTCCTCCTCCTCGTACGTCGAATAGAGGTACGGGGTGAAGGCCTCGAACTCGGCCGCGCAGGTGTCGACGCGCTTGTAGACGGGGCGGATGTTGCGCTTCCACCGCGCCTCGCGCACCGCCGCTTCGGTCACGCCGAGCGCCTTGGCAATCATCGCGTCGGAGAAGCCGCGCGCCTTGTGCTGCTTGAGCTCGAAGTCAGTGAACTTCTCCAGCGAGCCCTTCGCCGAAATCTCGTTGAACTCCACGCACAACGCGCGGAGCTGCCGCAGGAACCACGGGTCCATCGCGGTGAGCTTCTGCACGTCTTCGACCGACGCGCCGGCCTGGAAGGCCTCCATCACCGCGTACGGGCGCTCGGGCGTCGGCACGCGCAGCAGCTCTTCGCGCTCGGCGGCGCTGCGGGCCTTCGCCTCGGCCACGGTGGGGATGGGCGAGCGGCTCTGCTCCAGCGAGCGGAAGGCCTTCAGGTACGACTCGCGGAAGGTGCGGCCGATGGCCATCACCTCGCCCACCGAGCGCATCATGGTGCCCAGCGTGCGCGGCGACTTGGGGAACTTCTCGAAGTTGAACTTCGGGATCTTCACGACGACGTAATCAATCGTGGGCTCGAACGACGCCGGCGTGTCGCGCGTGATGTCGTTCTTGAGCTCGTCGAGCGTGTAACCAATCGCCAGCTTCGCGGCGATTTTGGCGATCGGGTACCCGGTGGCCTTCGACGCGAGCGCTGAGCTGCGCGACACGCGCGGGTTCATCTCGATGACGACCATGCGGCCGTCTTTCGGGTTCACGCCGAACTGCACGTTGGAGCCACCGGTGTCGACGCCGATCTCCCGCATGATGGCGAGCGACGCGTCGCGCATGCGCTCGTACTC
>CAMLFP010000445.1 GCA_946479335.1 uncultured Archangium sp. | reverse complement strand
GCGCTCGCGTTGCTGGAGCTGGCCGACCGTTCCTTCCCCGCCGACGAGGTGGCGGCGGTGCTCGAGAACCCCTTCGTCAAGCTGCTGCCCGACGAGGCCGAGGAGCCGCGCCGCGCGTTCCGCGAAGCGGGCCTCCGTGACGATGCGCTGGGCGCCGTCGGCCACAGCGGCGCGTACGAGGTGCGGCTCGGCGCGCTCGCCAGGCGCAGCGGCGAACGCGCGCGCGCGGTGACCTTGCTGGCCGACGCGGTGAAGCGGTTGCTCGCCGACGCGCGCGGGCTGGCGGAGGAGGCGCCCGCGAGCGAGCTCCTCGACGCGTGGTGGGCCGCGCTCTCGAAGCTGGGGCTGCTCTCGCCGCCGCGCGTCGCCGGCCCCCTGCTCAGCCCGGAGTTGCTGCGCGCCGAGGCGCTCGCGGCGTCGGCGTCGAAGGCGCTGGCGGAGCTGCTCCACGCCCTCAAGACCGCGCTGCGCGCGAGCGGCGCGGGCCCGCGGTTGATGCGGCGCGCTGACTTCGCGCGCTGGGTGCGCGACGCGGCGGAGGAAATGAACCTCGAGGCGCAGGGCGCGCGCGCCGGCGCGGTGTGGCTGCTCGAAGCGCGGGAACTCGCCGGGCGGCACTTCGCGCAGGTCTTCGTGGGCGGCCTGGTCGACGGCCGCTGGCCCGGGCGCGCGCCGCCGGCGGCGTTGTTGAGCGACGAGGAGCGGCTCGGGTTGAACCGCGAGCTGGGCAAGCCGCTGTTCCGCGTGACGGTGGGCGAGAACGACGTGCGCCTGCCCGCGCGCCTGGCGGAAGACCGGCTGCTCTTCCACTTCGCGCTCTCGGCCGGCGCGGCGGTCACCGTGAGCCGCTCGCGCTTCGACGCGGCGGGGCGCGAGGTGCTCGCGTCGCCCTTCATCGATGCGCTGCGGCGCTGTGTGCAGGGCTTCAGTGAGGAGCCGATCCGCCGGTCGGTGGTGGCGCCGCTCGACGAGGTGCAGTGCGAAGACGAGCTGCGCGTGCGCGCCGCGCTGGAGGCCCTCAGCCCTGCGGTGACGCGCCAGACGGTGCCCGACGCCCGCGGGCCGGCGCTGGCGCACGCGCTGGCGTCGGAGCCCTGGTTCGAACTCGCGCGCGCGCAGGGCGCCGCGGAGGCGGAGCGGCTCCGCTTCTTCAGCGATGACGCGCAGGCTGCGGCGGCGTACTCCGGGCAGGTCGAGGGCCCGGTGCTTGCGCGGCTCGCGGAGCGCCTCTCCTTCGACGCCGCGCACCCCCTCTCCGCGCACGAGATGCAGAACTGGGCGCGCTGCGCCTTCCGCGGGCTGGCAGCGCAGGTCATCGGCCTCGAGGCCGCGGAGAGCACCGGGGAAGATCTCGACGCGCGCGTGCGCGGGAGCCTGTGGCACGAGGCGCTGGCCCTCGCGGTGCCGAAGCTGCGCGACGCGAAGCTGCTGGGCCGCCCCACCGAGGAGGCGCGGGCCATCGTCGAGGCGTCGGTCGACACCGCGGCGCAGAAGCTCGAGGAGCGCTCCGCCGTCGGGCACCCGGCGCTGTGGGCGCTGGCGCGCGACTGGGCGGTGCGCGTCATCTCTACCGTCGTCACCAGTGAGCGCGTGAGGCCCTTCGGGCTGCCGGAGCCGCGGCTCTTCGAGGCCGACTTCGGCACGCCGCGCGCCTCGCCGGAGCTGCGGGAGGTGACGCTGCCGTTGGCGCCGCCGGTGTACCTCCACGGGCGGATGGACCGCGTCGACGTCGCGCCGGGCTCCATCGGCGTCGTCGACTACAAGACCAGCGTCAGCAAGACGCTCAACCGCGACTTCCTCAAGGTGGAGTTCCAGATGGCCTTCTACCTGCGCGCGGCGCGGCAGCTCGACCCCGATGCCTCGCTCTCCGGCGCGTGGCTCGGCCTCGGCCGGAACGAGCTCAAGAAGCTGTGGCGGATGGCCGACGAGGTGCTGGCGGAGCTGAACGTGGAGGTCGACGCGCGGTTGAAGGCGCTGCGCGCCGGGCGCTTCGGGCCGCGGCCGACGTTGGAGTGCGGCCCCTGCGAGTACAAGTCGCTCTGCCGGATTTCGCAGCGCAAGCTGCTGGATGACGTGCCGTGAAGCAGCTCGGGTTTGAATTCCAGAGTTCGCCGCCCGCGACCCCGGTCGAAGCCGTCGCTGCGGCGGAGGTGTCGGAGGAGTTCGAGCTCGCCGATGCGCTGCGCCTCGAGCGCAACGTCGCCATCCTCGCGGGGGCGGGCGCGGGCAAGACGCACAGCCTGGTGACGATGTGCCTCCACCTGCTCTCCGGTGCGCGCGCGCAGGGCGCCATCGAGTGCGGGCAGTTGTGTCTGTTGACCTTCACCGAGAAGGCCGCCGACGAGATGCGCAGCCGCTTGCGCGCGCGGCTCGATGCGTTGGCCGTCGGCGGCGACGAGCCGGAGCTGCGGCGTTCGTTCGAGCGCGCCGGGTTGGAGTTCCTCAAACCTTCGAAGTGGCGCGCGCTGCGCGACGAACTCGGCGCGGCGACCATCGGCACCTTCCACTCGCTGTGCGTGCAGTTGCTCCGGCGGTCGGTGCACGCGGCGAACTTCGAGCTGCTGGAGGAGCGCGAGGCGGCGCGGCTGCTCAAGGATCTCACCGAGCGCGTGGTGCTGGAGCGCGTGGAGAAGGGCGGGCCGTTCCGCGAGCTGGTGGCCGACATCGGGTTCGACCGCCTCGTCGCGGGCCTCGCGCCCATCGCCTCGCGGCTGCGTGAAGAGGGGCTGTCGGCGCAGACGGTGGCCATCGCGGACGCGGGGCGCCTGCGCGAGCAGTTCGACACCGCGCTCAGCGACCTCCGCGCGCTCGCGCGCAGCACCCAACCGAAGCCCGGCAAGCAGACCGAGGCGCTGCGGCAGTTCATGCAGGTGCTCCCGCGCGTCACCTTCGAGAACTTCGAGACGCACCTCGGAGAGATGCGCCTGGCGCTGAAGCGGCAGCAGGCGCCGCTCGATGTGCTGCGCGACGCGCTCGCCGCCGACGAGCCGGGGCCGATGAACGTTTCGCAGCTCTACGCCGCGACGTTGCTGGCGCCGCGCGAGGCCGAGGTGCGCGACGTGTTGCGCGACATCGTCGAGGCGTGGGAGCGCACGTTGCTGGCGCGCGGCGCGCTCGACTTCACCGGTCTGCTGGTGCGCACGCGAGATCTGCTCCGCGATGATCTCGACGCGCGGCGGGCGGCGCAGGAGCGGCTGGGCGCGCTGCTGGTCGACGAGTTCCAGGACACCAACCGGCTGCAGTTGGAGATCGTGTTGCTCCTCGCGGAGCAGCGCGGCGCGGGCGTCTCGCAGGCGTTCGAGGGCCGCCATGAGGAGATCGTCGCGCTCCCGCAGCGCAGCGGCTTCCTCGCGGTGGTTGGCGACCGCAAGCAGTCGATCTACGAGTTCCGCGGCGCGGACGTCAGCGTCTTCGAGGTCATGGCGCGGGCCATCGAGCGCAACGGCGGCGGCCGCGCGTACCTCCGCACCTCGCGGCGCTCGTCGGCGGCGTTGCTCGCGCACTTCAACGCGGGCTTCGCGCGGTTGATGGGGGCCGCGGCGTACGGGGAGGCTCCCGCCGACTTCGAGGTCGTCTACGAGCCCGCGCACGACGACCTCCGCGCGCACCGCGACGACGTGCCGGTGGGCGCGCCGATGGTCGAGCTGACCGACGCGACGCTGCCCGCGAAGTACGACGCGCAGGTGATGCGCGAGCACGACGCGGAGGCGGTGGCGAAGGCCATCGTGCACGCCCTGCGCACGTGGCAGGTCACCGGGCGCGACGTGGCGGTGTTGTTCCAGCGCTTCACGCAGGTGGAGCTCTACCGGCAGGCGCTGGTGCGTCACGGCGTGCGGCACCGCGTGGTGCGCGGCCGCGGGTTCTATGGCGCGCAGGAGATCGTCGACCTCGCGTCGCTGCTGACGCTCCTCACGCAACCCGACGACGCGTTCTCGCTCTCGGTGGTGCTGCGCAGCCCGCTGGTGGGCCTGCGCGATGCCGACTGGGTGGCCCTCGCGCAGCCTCGCAGTGGCGCGCGGTGGAGCCTCGACGCCCGCGCGGTGCTGGAGGCGTCGCTCGACGACTTCGAGCTGCCGGCCGAGGCGCGCGAGCGGCTCTCCGGCTTCCGCGCGCGCTTCACCGAGCTTCGTGGGGCGGCGCGCGCGCTCGGGTTGCGGGCCTTGCTGCGGCTCGTGGTGCAGCGCTTCGGGGTTCGCGTGGCGCTCGCGGCGTCGCCTTTCGGTGAGCAGGCGCTGGCGAACCTCGACAAGCTGCTGACGCTCGCCTCGGAGCGCGAGAAGCGGGGCGCCAGCGTCGCCGCCTTCGCCGCCGAGCTGCTCGCGCTGGCTGACGAAGCGCCGCGC
>CAMLFP010000444.1 GCA_946479335.1 uncultured Archangium sp. | reverse complement strand
GCCGATGAGAATCGTCTGGCGCGCGGTGACGGCGGTGAAGGGCACGCCGTACTTCGCCGCCAGCTCGCCCTTCGGGTCGCTGATCAACGGGAAGGGCAGTGCGTGGCTCTTCGCGAACTCGCGGTGTGACTCGAGCGAGTCAGCGGAGACGCCGATGAGCACCGCGCCTGCGCCCTTGAGCTTCTCGTACGCGTCGCGGAACGCGTCGGCCTCGATGGAGCAGCCGGGCGTTTCATCCTTCGGGTAGAAATAGAGGACGACGTCGTGCCCTTTCAGCGCGGAGAGTTCGACCTTCGTGCCGTCGTGCGCCTCAGCGGAGAACGCCGGCGCCGCGCTGCCGACAGAGAGCGTCGCGGGGGCTGCAGCGACGGCGGTCGGCGGCGTGGGCTTGCTGCAACCGACAGCGACGAACACCAGCGCGAGGAGGAGACGGTTCATGGAGCACTCCTTACTTCTTCCGCTGGCGCGCGCGGCACGAAGCGCAGCGTCAGCAGCACGCACACCGTCACCAGCACGAGGCCGCTGACCGCGACCCACGGTGAGGCGTCGAGTTCGTCGGGCTGCCCGATGATGCGGCTCAAGATGAACGCCGTCATGTTGTTGAAGGCGTGCCCGAACGCGACGTTCACCACCGAGCCGTCGCGCCACGCGAACCAGCCCAACCAGCACCCGAGGACCATCGCAGCGAGGCCCTGCCGCACGTCGAGGTGGTAGGCACCGAACAACGCTGCCGTGAGCACGATGCCGCGCACCACGCCGATGCGGCTGATGAACCGGGGTTGCGCGAGCCCGCGAAACAGGAGCTCCTCGCCGAAGCCCGCGCCAAGCCCTCCGATGAGCAACATCGCAGAGAAGGTGACGGGGTCTGCGTCGCGCGAGGTGGAGGCGAAGCGCGAGAGCATGTCGTCGCGCGAGTGCAGCCCCTGCAGCAGATAGCTCGCGACCTGGCCCGCGCCGAGCGTGCCGACCCACGCCAACACCGCGCGGCTGAGGTGAAAGCGCTCCGGCTTCCACCCCACGCGGTGCGCCCAGCCCTGCGCGCCGACGTCTTTGAAGAGCACCGGGAGGACGCGCACCGACAGCAACACGATGCCCTGACTCAGCGCCAGCATCGTGACCAGCACCCACGGCGTCGCGAGCAGCGCGATGACGTCTGGCTTCTCACCGCGCGAGACGGCGAGCACCATCGCGCCCACGCCCACCACCACGCCGCTGACCAACATCAACGTCAGCGCGACGGCCAACGTCACCAGCACCGGCCACACCGGCTCCTGCCGTTCCTCTTCCACTCGAACCTCCCGGAGCTGAATTCTACGAGCTGGGGCACTGCGTCAGTGCATCTGCGTTGACTTGGGGGGTGTGCGCGGGCGACCCTCGCCGTTCCCCTCGTTTTCGTAGCGGAGGTTTATTTTGGTCCGTCTCCCAGTGCTGCCGCAGGGCAGACTTGAGCAGCGTTTCGAAGAGTCGAAGCCGTTGTACAAACCTGCCGAGGCCGTCACCGAAGCCAACCGATGTTTGTATTGTGTTGAGGCGCCCTGCGTGAAGGCGTGCCCGACCGGCATCGACATCCCCACCTTCATCCACAAGATCTCCACCGAGAACACCGCGGGCGCGGCCCGCACCATTCTCAAGGAGAATATCCTCGGCGCGTCGTGCGCGCGCGTGTGCCCGGTCGAGGTGCTGTGCGCGGGCGCGTGCGTGTACAACACGTGGGGGCGTGAGCCGATCGCCATTGGCCGGCTCCAGCGCTTCGCCACCGAGACCGCGCTCCAGTCGAAGTCGCTCGGCGCGTTGCTGCCTGCCGCGAAGCCGAAGAGCGGCAAGAAGGTGGCGCTCATCGGCGCGGGCCCGGCCTCCATCGCGGCGGCGGGGTTGCTCGCGCTCGAGGGCCACGCCAGCGTCATCTTCGAGAAGAAGAAGATCCCCGGCGGGCTCAACACGCTGGGCATCGCGCCCTACAAGCAGTCGGGCGACGCGGCGCTGAAGGAAATCGAACACGTCTTCTCGCTCGGGAACATCGAGCTGAAAGACGGCGTGGAGGTGACGGAGGCGAAGGCCGCCGAGCTGCTCAAGGACTTCGACGCGGTCTTCCTGGGCCTCGGTCTCGGCGCGGACTCCGTGCTGGGCGTCGGTGAAGAAGGCGAAGGCGTCGTCGGCGCCGTGGAGTTCATCGAGCGCATCAAGGCCGACCCGACGGCGAACGTGAGCCACGTGAAGCGCGCGCTGGTCATCGGCGGCGGCAACACCGCGTTGGACATCGCGCACGAGCTGAAGCTCCTCGGCATCGCCGACGTGGCGCTGGTCTACCGCCGCGCCGAGAAGGAGATGTCTGGCTACGCGCACGAGCTGGCGCATGCGCGCGAGCACGGCGTGACGCTGGTCGAGAACCGCGCGTTGACGAAGGTGCACCGCGAGGGCGGGAAGTTGAAGAGCGTGACGCTCTCGCGCACCGAGAACGGCAAGCCGGTCGCCGGCGGTGAAGAGACGCTGAGCTGCGAGCTCATCGCGCTGGCCATCGGTCAGGCCACGGCGACGCAGGTCGCGAAGGCGTTCAGCGGCGTACAGATTGATACAAAGGGCCGCGTGGTCGTGAACGAGATGTACAGAACTGCGAACCCGAAGGTGTGGGCCGGCGGCGACTGCGTCAACGGTGGCAAGGAAGTCGTCAACGCCGTGCAGGAGGCCAAGCTGGCCGTGCGCGACATCGTGAAGTCCCTCGGAGGCAAGTGAGCAATGGCTGATTTGAGCATCGACTTCTGTGGCATCAAGTCGCCGAACCCGTTCTGGCTGGCGTCGGCGCCGCCCGCGAATTCTGGCCCGCAGATCATGCGCGCCTTCGACGCGGGCTGGGGCGGCGCGGTGTGGAAGACGCTGGGCGACCCGGTCACCAACGTCACCTCGCGCTTCTGGAGCCAGGACTACGGCAACACCCGCATGATGGGGCTCAACAACATCGAGCTCATCACCGACCGTCCCCTCGAGGTGAACCTCAAGGAGATGTACGAGGTGAAGAAGCGGTACCCGAAGAACACCATCATCGCGTCGCTGATGGTGGAGACGAAGGAGAACTGGAAGGAGATCATCAAGCGCGCCGAAGACACCGGCTGCGATGGTCTCGAGCTCAACTTCGGGTGCCCGCACGGCATGTGCGAGCGCGGCATGGGCAGCGCCGTCGGCCAGGAGCCCAAGGTGCTCGAGGAGATTACGCGCTGGGCGATGGAGTTCGCGAAGACGCCCGTCATCATCAAGCTCACGCCCAACACCGGCGACATCAACGAGCCCGGTGAAGCGGCGGCGCGCGGCGGCGCTCCGGCCATCTCGCTCATCAACACCATCAAGTCGCTGCTGGGCGTCGACCTCGACCGCATGGTGCCCAACCCGCGCGTCGGCAACCAGTCGACCAACGGCGGCTACTGCGGCCCCGCGGTGAAGCCCATCGCGCTCTACATGATGAGCCAGCTCGCCAAGAACCCGGCGACGAAGCACATGACCATCTCCGGCATCGGCGGCATCTCGAACTGGCGCGACGCGGCCGAGTTCATCGCGCTGGGCGCGACGTCGGTGCAGGTCTGCACGGCGGTGATGCACTACGGCTACCGCATCGTGGAGGACATGATTGAGGGCCTCTCCGACTTCCTCGACAGCAAGGGCATGAAGTCGGTGATGGAGCTGCGCGGCCAGGCCGTCGGCGCGTACTCCGAGTGGGGCGACCTCGACCTGAACTACAACCTCAAGGCGCGCATCAACCCGGACACGTGCATCGGCTGCAACCTCTGCAGCACCGCGTGCATGGACGGCGCGCACCAGTGCATCCTCATTCCGGGCCGCACGCATGAAGAGCACGTGAAGGCCGGGCACACGCACATCCCCGCGGTGATTCCCGAGGTGCCGGTGAAGGCCGCGGGCGCGGTGGGCCGCTTCCTGCCCGTCATCGACGACGTGGAGTGCGTCGGCTGCAACCTCTGTCACCTCGTCTGCCCGGTGCCCGGCACCATCACCATGCAGGAGGTGCCCGGCACCATCGGCAAGCGTGAGACGTGGAATGACCGCGTGGCGCAGGGCCGCGACATCAACCCCGGCTCGATGGAGTCGACGTTGAAGCGCCGCGGGCTGGCGAAGTAGCGGGCTCGGGTTCGAGGCGCTCCCGTGCGCGGGAGCGCGTCGCCTGGGCCCTCGGGTTTGTTCTTGCGCGTGTGACGCCTGCGCTGGGTCGTCGCATTCATGAACCATTCGCTGTCGATGCCTCACTCCATGGAGCAACTCCCGATGAAGCGTCTCGTCGTCGCCTGGTGCATCGTCGCTTCCTCGCTGGCGTTCGCGTACGCCCCCAGCGCCGAGCAACG
>CAMLFP010000443.1 GCA_946479335.1 uncultured Archangium sp. | reverse complement strand
ATTCCACCCTCCGTGGTGAACACGCCGGCCCTGCTTGGGAGCGACCCCATCAACGTCTCGGTGGTGCCTGTGCGCTCGCGTCGCCACAGGCGAAAGGCGTTCACGCTGTCGTAGCGTACGTAGAAGATGGTCTCCGTCGCCTCGTCGACCGCCACGCTGACGATGCGGTCGCTGTCGAGGGCGGTCACGGGCACCAGCAGCGACTCGCCCGCCGGGGAGAACGCGTACAGGCCGTCGGTGAGCGCGACGATGTACCAACTGCCGTACGCCACGCCGTTGCTGGTCGGGGCGCTCTTGTCAGGCATCGCGACGCTGACGCTCGTACCAAGCGGCACGTAGCTCACGTCGTAGCGCCGCGTGGAGGCCGACACGTTGTAGCCGCCGACGAACCACCAACCGCCTGACGACGCCTCGGCGAGCGCGCTGGGCCCGAGCTCCCACGACGACTCGAGCAACACGGGCGCGCGCCCGGCAGCGGCGCTCCAGAGGTCGCTGCCGCCATCGGAGTTCCGCGTGACGTACGTGAACGCATCGCCGACGCGCCCAACGACCCACGAGTTGGTCAACTGCGCGTTGGTGACGACGACCTCCTGGGCGGTCGCGGTGTCCCACGTGAGGCAGGGGCCTGCGTCGTTCGGGCACGCGAGGCTCTGCATCGCGCCGCACACGCTCTCCGGGAGCAACGCCAACGGCTCCACCAGACCGCCATCGACACACGAGATGGGGGCCTCCTGCTGGCAGTCAGCCACCGTGCCCCACGCGCCGATGCTCGTGTCAGTGAAGTTGAGCGCGCCCGTCAGCGCGCCTCCGTCTGGCTCGTAGAAGCACTCGACGGCGGTGAGCGCGCTTGTGTACGCGACCACCTCGAAGCCTCCGCACGAGAGCGTCGCGACGCCACCCCGGTCAGTGCCGGGTACGCACAGGCCTGAGTGGGCGGCGTGCATCGCCGCAGCCGACGGCTCACACAACGACAGGGTCGACGACAGACAGTTCACGGCCGCGAGTCGGCTCGGCACGCCGACACACTCAGCCCCTGCGTCGCCACCGTCGGTTGCGCCACTGCCGCCGCCGGTGTGACCGCCATCGACAGAACCCAGCGGGAGTTGATTCGGTGAATCGAAACAAGCGGTGGTGAGGCTGATGATCATCGCTGCGAAGATGCGCTTCATGGTTCCCCTCGTGTCCGGCCTTTGAAATCGGGAAGTGCGGGGCTCCACGATGAGCTTCACGAAAACGTCTGCAGACGTTCGATGGCTTCTCGACACCACCACGTGATGCTCTATTGCTCGTTCGTGTCGATGCTCAAGCGCCGCGGCTCCATTCACCGACAGGGCGTTCGCGACGCATGACCTTCACGCTCGTGCTGGCGGTGATGGCGGCGGCGCCGGGAGACGTGTGGCTCGACGTGGCCGCCGACGCGCCCTGCGTCACCGCGCCCGCGCTCGCGACGGCGCTGACCGCGCGCGGGCATCGCGTCGTGAAGTCACCGGGCAGCGGGCTCGACGTGCGGGTGCGTGGAGCCGTCGACACGCTCACCCTCGAAGCCGCGTGCGGCGAGCGACGCTTCGAACGCACGGTGCCCGTCACCGCTGGAGATTGTGAGGCGGTCACGCGCGTCGCCGTCGCGTTGGTGAGCGCGTGGGCCACGAAGGCGGTGCCCACCAACTCAAAGGCGTCATCCATCGTTGCAGGCGTGACACCTCCGGCGACGGCTTCACCCGCGCCTGACTCGCGGCAGGCGACGGACACTCCGTCATCGCGCCCATCCGCGAGCGCGTCGAAGGGGAAGGCGTCGACTGAGCAGCGAGACTCGACGAGCGCCCCGGCCGCGGCGAGTGGCTCCGCAAACGACACGACCCCGAAAGGGACGATGACCACGGGTGAAGCCACGCGCGGTGCGCTGCCGGACGCAACGACCACAGCGAGCAACACCGTGCCCTCAAAAGCGAAGCCTGGACAGAGCACCACGCCGTCGAACACGACCAGCGCGCCCGCAGACGCAGCGCCTCGACAGAGCACCACATCGTCGAACACGACCAGCGTGCCCGCAGACGCGACGACCACCGCGAGCAACGCCGTGCCCTCAGACGCAGCGCCTCGACAGATCACCACGCCGTCGAACACGACCAGCGCGCCCGCAGACGCGACGAGTGACTCCGCCAATGCACCGCTCGCAAAGACGCCGAGCGCGGAAGCGCCCCGGGCCACCGGCAACACACGCGTCGCGCCGCTCAGCCTCGAAGCCATCGCGCTGGCCGGCGTCGCCTTCGAGCCGCTCCCGACGTCGGCGCCGGTGACGACCGCGCAGGGCCACTTCGGCGTGCGCGGCGCGCTCGGCCGCTGGGGCCTGCTGCTCGACGGCGGCTTCGAGTCAGGCCGTACGCGTACGCTCGGCGTCGCCACGGCCACCGCGTCCTCTCAATGGCTCTCGCTGTCCTTCAGCGTCGGCTTCCGACCCGCGGCGCGCTTCTCCCTCGACGTCGCGCTCGGCGTGCGCGGCTGGCGCTTCGGAGCCACCGCGACCGGCGTCGCCGATGCCGCGCCGCAGACCTTCTTCACCGTGGGCGGAGTCCTCTCCGCCGGCCTCAACCTGCAGCTCGTCGGCCCGCTCCAGCTGCAGCTGCGCCCGTGGGTCAGCCTCCGGGGCAGCCGGGCGGCCTTCACCGTCAACAACCTGGGCACCGTCATCTCCGTGGAACCATTGGCGTTTGGTGCGCTGCTGGGCGCGATGCTGCGCTTCGAGTGAATTCGTGAAGCTCTGGGCGGAGGCCCGCACTGCATGCCCGTGGAGCTGCTGCTCAACACCATGGACCGCCCCGCCGCCCTCGATGACGTCCGCCGATTGTACGTGGCCCACGCCGGCGAGCTCCGGCAGGCCATGTCGCGGCTCGCGCCGACGCTCGACGCCGATGACCTGCTGCAGGAGCTCTTCCTCATCGTCATCGCCAAACCCGACGCGCTGCTGCGGGCCGACTCACCGCGCGCGTGGCTGTACGGCGTCGCGGTGAAGCTGGCGGCCACCCGCGCGCGCTCCGCGAAGGTGCGCCGCTTCTTCGGCCTCGACGCCGCCGGGCAGGTCAGCTCGCACGTCGACGCGCCCGGCCGCACCCTGGAGCAACGAGACGCGCAACGCGCGGTGCTGGCGGCGCTCGACAGCGTCTCGACGGTGCGTCGCGAGGCCTTCGTGTTGTTCGAGCTGCAGGGCTTGAGCGGCGAGGAGGTCGCGCAGGCGCTGGGCATTCCACTCAAGACGGTGTGGACGCGCCTCTTCCACGCGCGCCGCGAAGTGACCGCCGCCGTCGAACGCCAACTGTTGAGCGAAGCGCGCACCAGCGGCCTTCGTCGCGAGGAGATTCAGCCATGACGCCCATCGCCCAGCACCCGACCACGGAGGCGGAGAAGGCCATCGCGTTGACGGCCTCCATCACTGCGCGCGCCGTCGACCCGCGCAGCTTCGACGACCTGCTGGCGCAGGCCGCGGTGCACCCACGACGCGACGCGCGGCTCGTGCCCGCGTTCGCGCTCGCGGTGCTGGTGGGCGCAGGCGTGACGTGGGTGCTGCGCGACGCGCCCGCGCCGACGCCCGCGGAGCTGCACGCCAGCGTAGGCTCCAGCTGGTCGCAGCAACAGGGCGTGGTGAAGCTCGAGTCGGGCCGGCTCTCGGTGGGCCGCGCGGGCGACGCCGTCATCCGCATCGACACGCCGCACGTCGCGCTCGAGGCGCGCCGCAGCCGCTTCCTCGCGGAGGTCATCGAGTCGGGGACCTCACTCGTGGTGGAAGAAGGCGAGGTCACGGTGCGCGCGGGCGGTGTCACGCGCGTGGTGAAGGCCGGAGAGTCGCTGCTGTGGCCGCCGGCGCCGGAGATCCCCGGGGCGCTGCTCGACACCACCGCGCCGACGGTGCGCCGCTGCGATGAGCTGCCGGAGAATGCGCGCCACGCGTGCCTCGAAGACGAGGCGCGCGGCAGCACGCTCGACGCGCAGGCCGCGCTCTTCGAGCTGGGCACCCTCGCGTCGCTCGACGAGTCGCTGCGGCGCTTCCCCGACGGCGTGCTGCACCCGGAGGTGCGCCTGCGGAGGCTAGTGCTGTTGATTCAAGCGCGGCGCTTCGCCGACGCGCGGGCGGCCGCGAGCGACTTCGAAACGAGGTGCCCCTCCGACGCGCGGCTGCCTGAGGTGCGCGCACTCAGCGCTTCATTGCGGTGAGCCACGCCTCCTCGGAAATCTGAGGCGCTTTCGCACCTCAACCCCTTGAACCCACACTCCATCTCACCGGGCACGCGGCGTGCTTTGCGCGCCCGGCATGAAACGACTGCTCCCCGTGCTGTTGCTGGCCTGTGGCTGTGACTCCGC
>CAMLFP010000442.1 GCA_946479335.1 uncultured Archangium sp. | reverse complement strand
ACTCCGTCGCGGAGTGAGCGCGACGTGCGGTCTCGAAGGACGCGCGCACGCTCGCCGCGTGGTTCAGCATCATCTCGTCCGCACATCAGCGCGCCGGACGCGCCTCACCGTCGACGCGTCACGCACGGTTGAGGCGCACCAGCCTGCCCGGCAGCGCGGAGGTGATTTCGCCCTCGCGCTGCACCGCTTCTCCGGCGACCCAGGTGCCGACGTAGCCCGCGGCGCGCTGGAGGAAGCGCTTGCCGCCCGCCGGCAGATCTCGCACCAGCTTCGGCGTGCCCATCGTCAGCCGCTTCGGGTCGATGACGTTCAGGTCGGCGCGCTTGCCGGGCGCGATGACGCCGCGGTCGGTCAGGCCCAGGTACTTCGCGTTGCGGCTGGTGAGCATCTCCACCGCGGTCTCCAGCGACAGCTTGTCTTTCGCGCGATCTCGCACCCAGTGCGTCAGCATGAAGGTGGTGAAGCTCGCATCACAGACGGTGCCGACGTGCGCGCCGGAGTCACTCAAGCTCGCCAGCGCGCGCGGGTGCCCGAGCATCTGCCGCACGACGTCGAGGTTCCCCTGGTTGTAGTTGAAGATGGGGAAGTAGATGAGCCGCGTGCCGTCGCCGCCGGTGAGGTAGTCGTAGATGGCCTCCAACGGCCGCACGCCCGCCTGCTTCGCGCGCACGAAGAAGCTCTCCATCACCGTCGGCTCGTAGTTGAGGTTGTCCTCCAGCGGGAACATGCGGCCGGAGATCTGGTCCACCATCGCGAGGAGGATGTCGACCAACGGCGGCACCGCGGTGCCATCGCCCGCGAGGCGCTCCGACTTCTCGCTCAACAGCTTCGCGCGCCGCGCCGGTTCCCGCAGCGCCGCCGCGCGCTCGGCGACGGGCAGGTGCGCGACCTCCTTGTACGAGGGGAAGCCCATGAACGGGTGGAAGCTGGCGTCGAGGCCGGTGATGACGCCGATGCCGCGCGCCGCCGTCTGCAGGAAGATGGGGAGCCCCGACGCGACCGCCGCCTCCACGCGCTTTTGAATCGCGAGGTACTGCTCGCCGCCGGGGTCGCGCTGCAGCCAGCTGACGCTCACCGGCCGCCCGCTGGCGCGCGCGAGCTGCTCGACGAGGTCGAACTCGCCGTCGAAGCCCGCGGGGCCTTTGAGCAGGTCGAAGTCGCTCACCAATTGCACCACGCCGTAGTCGAGGCCCTTGAACGCCTCGGCAATGCCGGTCAGCTCCGCGGCGCTCGCCTCGGCGGCGGGCGTGTCTTTGCCTTCGGCGGTGCGGTGGTTGTCGCTGCGGCCGGTGCTGAAGCCCGCGGCGCCCGCTTGCATCGCCTCACGCACGACGTCGCGCATCGCGGCGATGTCTTCCGGCGTCGCGGCCTGCCTGGTCACCGCGCGGTCCTGCATCACGTACATGCGCACCGGGTCGTGCGGGATCTGCACGAGGTAGTCGAGGCTGCGCGGCGTCTTCTCCAGCGCCGCCATGTATTCGGGGAAGCGCTCCCAGCCCCACTTGATGCCCTCGTGCAGCGCCACGCCGGGGATGTCTTCGACGCCCTCCATCAACTTCACGAGGTCGTCTTCATGACCCGGCCGCAGCGGCGCGAAGCCCACGCCGCAGTTGCCCATCATCAACGTGGTGACGCCGTGGAAGATGCTGGGCGTGAAGTGCTGGTCCCACGTCACCTGGCCGTCGTAGTGCGTGTGGATGTCGACGAAGCCCGGCGTCACCCAACAGCCGGTGGCGTCGACGGTCTCCTTCGCGGGCCCGGAGAGGTTCGGCGCGACCTCGACGATGCGCCCGTCACGCACCGCCACGTCGGCGATGCGGGGCGCCGCGCCGGTGCCGTCGACCACGAGGCCGCCTTTGATCAGCAGATCGAACATGTTCTCTGACTCCGTTGGGTGAGGAAAAAAACGCGCGCGACGGTCGCAGCTCGGTCACGGCGAGACAAGCAGGTGGGCCCGAACGTCACGACGCCGAGGTTTCCGCGTGCAGCTCGACGCGCTCCACGGTGGCGAGGTCGGCCCGGTAATACCGCGCGGCCAGCAGGAAGAAGCCACACGCGAAGATGCCCCACAGCGGGAGCGTGCGCACCGCGTTCGCCAGCCCCACGCTGTCTGACAGCGAGCCGACGATGCCCGGCGACCAGATGTCTCCCGCGAGGTGCTGCACGATGACGCACATCGCGTAGCTGAACGCGCGCAGGCCCGGCTGCACCACGTCTTGCGTCACCGCGATGGCCGGCGCGATGAAGCACGTCACCAGCACGCCGAAGAGCCCGAGCAACGCCATCTGCGTCACCTTCTCACCGGGAAAGAGGAAGGCGATGAACAGCACCACCGCCGCCAGCGCCGAGGTCACCGCGGGGAAATAGAGGCGCCCCTCCGGCCGCTTGCGGTGCCAGAGGTCTGACAGCCAGCCGCCCAGCGGCGCGCCCACCAGCACCAGCGCGAACACGCCCGTCGCGTAGCCGCCGCCCGCGCCCTCCGGCGCGAGGTGCGTGCGCTCGAAGTACACCGAGAGCCAGCTCGCCAGCGCGGTGGTGACCGAGACGTTCATCGCGAAGCCGAGGTACGTGAAGACCAGCGACGGCCGGCGCATCACGGTGACGACGTCGCGCATGAACTGCCCCGCGAAGCTGGAGCGCTGCGCCACCTCCACCGTCTTGTAGTCAGGGAGGAACCACGCCACGACCGCGAGCAGAAAACCCGGCAGCGCGACGAGCCCGAACGCGTGATGCCAACCGTAGTTCTTCGCGATGTACCCACCCGCGAAGAGGCCCACGCCCATGCCGAGGGGGATCGACACGTTCCACAAGCCCATCACCCGCGCGCGCTTCTCCTCGGGGAACGCGGCCGACAACATCGCGGTGCCGCCCGGCGCGTAGCCCGCTTCACCCACGCCGATGAACGAGCGCGCGACGAGCAGCTGCCAGTAGCTGGTGGTGAAGGCGCAGGCGAGCGTGGCGACGCTCCAGAACGCGGTCATGATGGCGACCATCTTGCGGCGGCTCCAGCGGTCGATGAGCACCGCGGCGGGCACCGAGAAGACGGTGATGAAGAGCAGCACCGAGCCCATCAACCAGCCGGCCTCCGCGTCGGAGATGTCCCAGTCCTTCTTGATGAAGCCCAGCATCGACGCCACCACGTAGCGATCGATGTAGTCCGACACGTTGATCAGGAAGATGACGGCGAAGATCAACCACGCGCTGCGGGCACCGACGTAGCCCTGCGCGGTCCCGGAGGAGGTCTCGGTGGCCATTGCGTGCATCCTCCCCACCCGCGCACCGGATGGAAAGGAATCGCGTCACTCGAAGCCCATCATCACGAAGCGACACGACGGGCAGTTGATGATGGCGCGCGGCGCGCCGGTGTACGCGGGCCTCCCGGTGCACCAGCCGCCGAGCGCGGGGAAGTACGCCGCGTATTGCTGGTCTTCGAGCTTCCAGATCTCCCCCAGCACGCCCGCGTCGGGGAGGCTCGTGAGGTACCGGCACTGCGCGCTCGCGGTGCGCATGAAGGTCAGCTCCGTCAGGTCACACGAGCCCGCCTCGACCTGCACCGCGCCCGACGGCGAGAAGCCGCATGCGGTGGTGCCCGTCAACGGGCAGTGCGTGCCGGCGTCTCCGCACTCGAGGCAGTAGCTCCCCTGGTTCACCTCGCACACGCGGCCCGCGCCTTCTTCGGGGCACTCGTAGAGGCACGCGTCGTCGACGCAGCTGAAGCCCTCGGTGCCGTTGCAGTAGGTCAGCGCGCCGGTCGACACGCACGCCGATGACGCGCAGCTCCGGGTGCCGCCATCGACGCCGGCGTCGCTCCCGGAGTCAGGCGGGTCTTCATTCACCGGCTCGAGACACTGACACCCGGCGAGCGACAACACGGTGACGAAGAGCGCGCGACGAATCATGCGGTACAGCGTAGCGAGTCACTGCGCGGAGATCGGGAAGAACTCCACGCCGCCATCGAGGCTCGGCCACTCGACACCGCCGTCAACGCGCGCGCCGAACGGTGGCGTTCCCCTCGCACCGTCCGCGAGCCACGGGAGCAGTGCGAAGCGGCGCTGGAATTCGTCGATTCGTTGCAGGAACCGCGAGTAGTCAGAAACCTCGGTGCGCCACTCGTCGGGGATGAAGAGCTGCAACGGGCTCGAGACCGTGCGTGCCGACGTCATGTCGCCGCCCACGAGCCGTCGCATGCGCGCGTCCCAACCAGACCAGCCGCTCAGCGCCACGTAGTGATGGAGCGCCACCAACGGCAACGGATCTTGCTCGTCGGTGTACTCCCACATCGAGTCCGCAGTGGGCTGCGGCTCGCCCGCCAACGGGAGGAAGTACACGACGCTCATGTTGAGGCGCTCGGTCTCCAGCAACTCCGGCGGAGCCACGAAGCGCGGCATCAG
>CAMLFP010000441.1 GCA_946479335.1 uncultured Archangium sp. | reverse complement strand
TTCTTCACGTTTGCCGGAGTCGAAGCGCACCTTCGCGCGCAGCGCTCGCGCGTTGGCGATGGCGGTGTCGTCGCTCTTCAGCGCGCGGTGCATCGCGAGGCCTTCGTCGAGGTGGCCGAGCGCGGCGGGGAAGTCCCTCGTCGCGGCCTCCGAGAGCCCCAGGCCGACCAGCGCGCGGGCGAGCATCACGTGTTGGCCGCCGGGGTAGTGCGCGCGCATGAAGTCGACCTCGGCGCGCTGCAGCGGGAGCGCCTCGGCCGGGCGCCCGGCTTCACGCAGCGAGTCCCCGGTGAAGCCATCGACGATGGCCGCGTTCAGGTCGCCGCCGGTCTTGCGGTACGCCGCCGCGACCTCGACGAACTGCTTCGCCGCTTCATCGAAGCGCCCCTTGCCGAAGAGCAGGCTCGCGCGGTCTGACAGGCCCAGCGTGGTGTTGGGGTTCTCGTCGCCGTACAGCTTCCGCGCGTTGCGGATGTACTCCTCCACCAACTCCACGGCGCGGTCTGGCTGGCCAGAGCGCTTGTAGAGCCGCGAGAGCCGCAGCGTCGCGCGGAGGCTGGTGTCGGTGGGCTGCGTGTAGATGCGTTGGTACGCCGCGTAGACCTTCTCGCCCAGCTTCACGCCGTCACCGGGCGCGCCGGCTTCGGCCTGCGCCCACGCGACCATGCTCGCGAGCTCGAGCGTGTCGGCGTGGTCTTCACCCAGACGCGTGCGCCGCGCGTCCCACGCGCGCTGCAAGAACGGGAGCGCCTGATGCGGCAGCCGGTTGTGGTTCAGGTGCGCGCCCTGCTCGACCCACACCATCTCGCAGACGCGATTCGTCGAGAGCGGCCCGTCACACAGCGCCGCCGCCTCGCCGATGGTCGCGTCGTGTTCGGTGAGCTTCTCCTGGTCGCTCAGCACCGCCGCGCGCTTCTGCAACGCGTCGACCAGCGCGGGCGTGCCGGGGGCGCGCGCGCGCAACACCACCAGCGCGTCGTCGAGCTTCGCGAGCGCGTCATCCAACCTCGGCGGGCTGGTCTCGGTGCGCACCGCGGCGGCCAGCACCAGTGACTGCGCGCTCTCCATCGAGTCGGCGCCGAACAACGCGAGCCGGCGCTCGTACGCGCTGTCGGCCAACTGCATCGCCAGCGGGTAGTCACCGACGTTCATCGCGACCTCCGCGAGCGCGTACTCGACGCTGGCGAGGCTCGCGGGCTTGCTGGCGAGCTCGCTGCGCGCCTTCTCCGCGGCTTCGGAGAGCAGCTTCGAGCGGTTGAGCTCGCGCGCCTCGGCGGTGCTGGGCGCGAGCACCTGCAGCAGCTTGCTCAGGTAGTCGAGCTGCGCCTGCGACTCCGCGGCGGCCTTGCGCGCCTTGTCGGCCTGCCAGAGCGCGCTGACCACGCCCGCCGCGATGGCCACGACCGCGACCGACGCGAGCGCCATCGCGCGGCGGTTGCGCCCGATGAAGCGTCGCAGCAGGTAGCCCCGCGTCTGCGCGCGCGCCGTCACCGGAGCGCCTTGCAGCCACGCCTCGAGGTCTCTCGCGAGCGCGTTGGCCGACGGGTAGCGGAGCGCCGGGTCGGTCTGCCGGCACTGGAGCACGATGGCGCTCAGGTCACCGCGTAGCCGCTTCGAGAGGGCCTGTCGAGACACGAAGCCGCGCGCGCGCACCTCGGCGTCGTCGGCGCGCAGTGCGGCGCGCGTGAGCGGCTCTTCGACGCCCTCGGGGAGCACGCCGCACAGCAGCCGCTGCAGCACCACGCCGAGCCCGAACACGTCGGTGGCGGTGGTGACGAGCCCGCCGAGGAGCTGCTCCGGCGCCGCGTACTTCGGCGTGTGCGGCTGATCTCTCGTCGCGCCCTCTTCACCGTCGAGCAGCTTGGCGATGCCGAAGTCGAGCAGCTTCACCTGCCCCGACGGCCCCACGAGGATGTTCCCCGGCTTGAGATCGCGGTGGACGATGAGGTTCTGGTGCGCGTGCTGCACCGCCGCGCACACCTGCAGGAACAACCGCACCCGCTGCTCCAGCGTCGCGCGGCGCGCGTCACACCACTCGTCGATGGGTTCGCCTTCGACGCGCTCCATCGCGAAGTACGGTGCGTTCGTCTCGGTGACGCCGCCGTCGAGCAGCGTCGCGATGTTGGGGTGCTTCAACGCCGCGAGGATCTGCCGTTCGCGCAGGAAGCGCGCGCGCAGCTCGGGCGTGTCCATGCCGGTGCGGATGAGCTTGAGCGCCACCAACTGCTGGAACTGCCCGTCGTCGCGCTGGCCCAGGTACACCGCGCCCATGCCGCCGCGCCCGGCGACGCCCGTCACGCGCCAGGGGCCAATCTTCTCCGGCAACGGCTCCTCACCGGCGACGCCCAGCAACGGCGCGCGGTCCAGCACGCCGTCGCGCGCGTCGGCCTCCAACAACGCCTCCACTTCGCGGCGCAGGTCGTCCTCGAGCTGCGCGAGCCGCGCTGAACGCGTGGCCTCCGCGACGTCTACCAACTCGTCGAACAACGCCAGGGCCTGCCGGGTGCGCTCGTCGGGAGTCATCGCAGCTCGCTGTAGAGGAAGGCGCGCGCCTTGCGCCAGTCACGCCGCACGGTGCGATCGGTCACGCCGAGGAGCCGCGCGATCTCCTCCTCGCTCATGCCGCCGAAGTAGCGGTACTGCACCACCTGCGCGAGACGTTCATCGAGCGCGTCGAGGCGCTGCAGCGCGTCTTCGAGCCGCACCACGTTCACGTCGCTGTCATCGACCAGCTCGTCGTGGAGCGTCACCTTCACCGCGTCGCCGCCGCGCTTGTCGCTCAACGACGCGCGCGCCACGTCGACCACGATCTGCCGCATCGCGCGGCTGGCCAGCGCCAGGTAGTGCTCGCGGTCGTTGATCTCGTAGTCGGCCGCCGACAGCTTGAGCCACGCCTCGTTCACCAGCGCGGTGGGCGTCAGCGTGCCCGACGTCTTGCGGCTCAACTGCGCGCGCGCCGCGTGGTGCAGCCGCTCATAGATGAGGGCGTAGGCCCGGCTCCCGGCCGACGAGTCGCCGTCGCGGGCCTCGCGGAGCAGCTTCGTAAGTGACTCAAGTTCCACGGGAAATCGTCCGCATGTCCGGTTTTTCCGGGTGATTCCGAGGCTACCGATGAAATGTCCCCACTCGCTTCGACAGCTACCGACTGCCTTACCACCGCCGAGCGCGAAGTCGTCGACGCCGCGCTTGCGGGGAAATCGACGGCTCTCATCGCGCAGGAGCGCGGCTCTTCGCCCCGCACCATCGCCAACCTGCTGGCGCGCGCCTACCGGAAGCTGGGCGTGCGGTCGCGCTTCGAGTTGGCGGCGCTGATGAACCCGGGCGCGCCGGTCGAAGCGGAGGTGAGTGCGCTCTCAGACCGCGAGCAGGCGGTGCTGGCCCACCTCGTGCGCGGCGAGTGCAACAAGGCCATCGCCTACGAGCTGCAGCTCGCGGAAGGGTCGGTCAGCACGTACCTCAAGCGCGCCGCGGAGAAGCTCGGCGTGCAGGGGCGGATGATGCTCATCCACCGCGGGCGGCAGTTGCTCGCCGCCGGAGAACTCTCGATCGCCGCGTAGCTCTGGGGGCCGCGTGTTCGAAATCGGTGTGGTGCGCGACGCCGACCGGCCCGCGACTTCGAGCACACTCCAGAAAGCGTGTGCTCCGTTGGGGGAAAAGTTGCGCCTGGCGCAACTCTGGCCCCAGTCGACCACGCTTGATGAATCGTGCGCGTGGTCGAGGGCCTGTTCGCCGCTCGCCACGACGCGCAGCTGCAACACCGCCCTCCCTCACTGCAGGTCGCGGGTGTTCGCCGCCATCACGCCCACCGCGCCGCGCCGAGACAGCATGCGCCCGAGGAAGAAGCGCGCGAGCTTGTTCACCCCGCCGGGGATGAAGGTCGGCCCGCCGCCCAGCGCGTCGAGCGAAGACTCCGCGACGTGCGACGCGTCGAGGATGCCGGGCGCCTCTTTCCCGTCGGCCATCGTCTTCAGGTAGTTCGGCGTGCGGATGGCGCCGGGGCACGAGGCCAGCACGTCGACGCCGTGCGCCTTCAGTTCGCCCCACAGCCCTTCGGCCAGCACGATGTTGAACGCCTTGCTCGCCGCGTAGGTCGCCAGCCGCGGGTTGCCCTGAAAGCCCGCCAGCGACGACATCAAGATGAGCCCGCCGCGCTTCTTCTCGACGAGCTTCGGGCCCACCGCGTGCGCGAACTTGAGCGGCCCGCGGATGTTGACGTCGACCACCCGCAGCGCGTCGTCGAGCGGCTTCTCCAGCAGCGGCCCCACGAAGGAGTACGCCGCGTTGTAGACGCCCAGGCCCACGTCGAGCTCCCGCAACGCCGCGAAGTCGGTGGTGGCGAGGTCGGTGACGAGCACCTTCGTCTCCACCTTGTGCGCGGCTTCGAGTTCTCCAGCGAGCGTGCGCAGCTC
>CAMLFP010000440.1 GCA_946479335.1 uncultured Archangium sp. | reverse complement strand
CGGCGACCAGCACCGTGCCGTCGTTGAGTCGTACCGCGGTATGACCGTTGCGCGCGTCGGCCATCGGGGGCCCGGCGGTCCACACGTTCTTCTTCGGGTCGTAGAGCTCGGTGGAGTTGAGCGCGACGAAGCGGTTGTTCCCGTCGACGGACTCGTGCGTGGTGCCGCCCGTCACCAGCACGCGCCCGTCGTCGAGCAGCGTGGCGGCGTGGTGGCTGCGGGCGACGAGCAGCGGCGCGCACGCGCTCCAGGTGTTGGTCTTCGGCGAATAGAGTTCGCACGAGGCGAGGGTCGAGAGGCCGTCGATGCCGCGGCCGCCGGTGACCAGCACGCGCCCGTCGAGCAGCAGCGTCGCGGTGTGGTGTTGGCGCGCGTCCTTGAGCGACGGCACGTGCGAGATGATGCCCTGCGCGAAGCCCAGCGCGGAGATCAGCGTCAGCAACAAAACCCCTCTCCCGTGGGGAGAGAGTCTCGCGAAGCGAGGGGTGAGGGGAGAATGCGCGTCGACGCCCCTCACCCCAGCCCTCTCCCCGCGGGAGAGGGAGTTGGCGTCACCCACCCGCATTTCGGGTTCGGGGGCAGCGGCGGGCGCGGCGTGGTGCTGGGCCCTCCGACGCGCGGGCCGGCGGAGACGGTCTTCGCTTCAGGCGCCTTCTGCTCGGGCGGCAGCAGCGCGGAGCGGCTGGCGGTGGGCGTCTTGTCAGACATCGGCGGCGCCTTGGCAGGCACGGCCACGACGGGCTCCGCGGGGGTGGTCAGCACGCCGCCGCGCTTGTCATCGGGGGCCTCCGCGTCGTCTTCGGAGATGACGATGATGCGGTCTTCGCTGGCGAAGATGATGGAGCTGTCCTGCTTCGGGTTGATGACGGGCACCTCGCCGTGTTTCAGGTACCCGATGGCGACCTCACCGCGCTGCCGCGCCGCCTTCTGCACCACCAGCCATGGCGTGTTGCGCGCCAGCACCGCGAAGCACGCCGCGCGCTTCAAGTAGATCTCGTTGCCGTCCGAATCGAAGAGGTCGGCGAACACCGCGTTCAGCTCCCGGCGCTCGGAGACCTGCGCCAGCAGCATCGAGGTCATCTCCGCGCTGACCACGAAGTCGGCGCCGTAGTCGGTCTCGAGGAGGTCCTTGGTTCGCGGGTCGAGAATCTCGCTGATGATGCGCGGCTTCTTGTCGCCCAGCGGCTTGAAGAGGTCGCGCAGCAGCAGCACGGTGATGACCGTCTTGGCGTCGGCCTCCTCGGCGTCGGCTTCGGTGTCGGCCACCACCATCGCCACCGCGAACTCCGCGGCGAGCGCGGTCTTGAGCGCTTCGGGCGAGGTCGGGTCACCGGGCACGAACTTGAGCTTCAGGTTCTTGAAGCCCAGGCCCTTGAGGCCGGCGACGAACTCATCGTCTTCGCCGGGCATCAGCCACGCCTCGGAGCCCGGCAGCACGTAGTTGTCGAACTCGTTGAGCATGTCGGCCAGCTTGGGGCTCTGGCCGCACACCAGCATGCGCTCCGGCTTGCGCTGCACCGGGTCGGCGCCGCGGAAGTCAGAGGGGATCTCCGGAGTGTGCGACGCGGTCAGCGAGAACGAGTCGTCGTCTTCGGCGATGACCAGCAGCTCGTCTTTGTCGCCCAGCACCAGGTCGTCGGGCGGGTTGAGAATGGTGCCAGACGCGTTGCGCACGCCGCACACCACGGCGTCCTTCATCTTCCACTGCGCGTCGCCGAAGGGCTTGCCGGTCAGCTCGGGGAAGTTCCTGAAATAGAACTCGCTGCCCTCGTACGTGAGGAGGTCGCGGTACACGGCGGCCAGCCCGTTCTGCCGCGCGGTCTGCACCATCATGCGCGAGAGCGTCTCGGCCATGGCCACCACCTCCACGCCGCCCGCGCCGAGCTGCTCGATGACCGCGCGCTTCTCGGAGTCGGCGATCTCCACCACCGCGTGGTTGTTGACCAGCGCGCCGTTCACCCGGCGCAGCGCCAGCAGCGCCTTGATGGCCTCGAGGTCAGACGCGGCCTCTTCGCCGTCGTCGGCGTGCTCCTCGTTGATGATGATGATGCTCTTCGCGCGGCCCGCGCCGACCTTCTTCAGGTCGTGCACCGACGACGGGTTGCCCTGACGCACCACCACGCGCGTGGGGCCCATGTCGCCCATGCGCTCCCGCACCGCGTTCTCGACCTCCTCCTTGTCGGTGTTGGAGAGGATGACGATGGACGCGTGCTTCTGGTTGGCGTTCGCCTCGCGCAGCTCGCGGAGGATGGCGAAGACCTTCTCGCTGTAGCCGAGGAGCAGCGTGTGCTGCTCGTCGATGACCGGCGACTTGCCCTTGCGGAGGTCGTCGATTTTGTCGCCGATGGTCGACGACACGAGGCCGATGAGCAACGCCACCACGCCCACGCCGCACAGCGTGGTGAAGAGCGCGATGCCGCGCACCAGCGTGCCGGAGTCGTCGCCCATGGTGCCGGCGTCGGCGACGCGGCCGGTGGCCCACCAGAGCGCGTCTCCGAAGTCGAAGGAGGAGCCGTCTTCGGCCGGCGGCATCGCCAGCCGCACCAGGATCGCGTTGAAGCTGACGAGGATCAGCGAGAGCGCGAAGAGCCCGACGAACCGCGCGAGCGGGCTCCACGAGAGGAAGCGGTCAATCTGGTAGCGAAGCTTGTCCCCGAAACTCGGCACGTCGGTTGGTTCTGACATGAGCGGTGCGACACTCTTCCACCGTCATCTGCGCAAAAGAAGTGATTCGGGGGCGCCGTCAGGGGAACTGTTGACCCATCGCGAGGAACGCGAAGAAGCGCACCACGCCGAACCCGAGGAAGGCCGCCAGCAGCAGCTTCCACGACTTCGAGAACGCGGGCTCCAGCACGTCGAGGCGCGCCTCGGCCGCGTCGACCACCCGCTGGGGGAACAGCGCGGAGAACGCCAGAATCACCAGCCCCGGCCACAGGAAGAGAACGAACGGGTGCGCGCCCAGCGCGGTGAGCCAGTCGCCGTGTGACACCAGCGCGATGCCGCGCGTGACGCCACACCCCGGGCACGGCAGGCCGGTGACGGCGTGAATCGGGCAGAGGTCGACGCCCAACCCGGTGATGGGGAAGAAGAACGACGCCGCGAAGCCCGCGAGGCTCACGCGACGCACCCACGGCGTCAGAAACGGCCGCAGCCATGTTCTTTCTTTGCGCACGAAATTCACGCCGATTGTCCTTTGAGACACGACTGGGCGTCACTTACCGTCGCGCTCGCCGCACCAAACACTCCTGAGGGGATCTCTACAATGCTGATGATTCTTGGTCTTGTCGGCCTGCTGGTTGGCCTCGTCAACCTGGCGTGCCTGATTGTCTTCCTGATTCAACTCTTCAAGGCGAAGGGCGTCGGGCACGGCATCGCCGGCCTGTGCTGCGGCCTCTACACCCTCATCTGGGGCTGGCAGAACGCTGACCAGCTCGACGCGGCGAACCCCCCCATCGCCGGCATGAAGTACGCGCAGATCATCCGCATCTGGACTGCCTGCGTCGGTGTCAGCGTCATCATCAACGTGCTGACCCAGGTCATGGCGCGCTCGATGCACTGATCAGCGCCACGTCTCCTTCATGAAGATGAAGAAGACGGCCGCGCCGATGATGGCGAGGCCGCTGAGGGCGGCAGAGATGCCGCCGATGATTTGCCCGCCGCGCGCGAGGTTCTTGCCCGCGGCGGGTGCTTCACCCCTCTCAATCGCAGCCAGCTCCGCGGTGCCGAGCACCAGCCCGATGATGCCGGGGAGCAGGCAGCAATTGATGCCCACCACCGCGAACACCAGCGCCATCACCGCGCGGCTCGACGGCTTCTCGAGCGTGACGCGCTCGTAGCAGTTCACGCAGCGGTTGCCGTCGGGCGTCAGCTGCAGACAGTCGGCGCACACGAAGGCGCCGCAGCGCTCGCAGTTCTCCACGGCCTGCAGGTCGGGGTGGCGCGCGCAGCGGGCGTTGCTGAAGTCTCTCATGGCGTCACTTCTTAGGCCGGAACACCTTCGGCGCGGCGCTCGTCGCCTCGAGGTACGGCCCGCCGATGAGGTCGATGCAGTACGGAATCGCCGGGAAGACCGCTTCGAGGCACTCGCGGATCGCCGCCGGCTTGCCCGGCAGGTTCACGATGAGCGACTTCCCGCGGACCCCCGCCGTCTGCCGCGACAGAATCGCGGTGGGCACGCTTTTGAGTGACACCGCGCGCATCTGTTCTCCGAACCCGGGGAGCAACTTCTCGCAGACCGTCTCGGTCGCCTCGGGCGTCACGTCGCGCGGCGCGGGCCCGGTGCCGCCGGTGGTGACGATGAGCGCGCACTGTTCGACGTCGGCCAGCTCGCGCAGCACGCGCTCGATGCCCGCGCGGTCGTCGGGGAGGAGCCGGTACACGGGCTCCCATTCGCTCGCGAGCCACTCGGTGAG
>CAMLFP010000439.1 GCA_946479335.1 uncultured Archangium sp. | reverse complement strand
GCGCGAGCTCCCGCCCGTCGTCGGCCCCTGCCGCAGCGCTTCGCGGAGGTGGCTCCTGCTCAACCTCCGAGACGCCCTGCGTTTGCTTTCGCCCTGAAGACCGATGCGCGTGCAGTTGGCTTCGCGAACGAGTCACAGATGAAGGGCACCCCGCTCGCGGGCGTTGGCCCAGCTGAGGAGGGGACGACGCCGGGCGGGAGCTGCGCATGCCGAAAACAGCTCGCAGCGAGCTGACCGTGTTCGCGCGAAGTCGAAGGGCCAACGCGGAACCGGCACCGCGCGCACGCACCGCGCGTCGGCCCGCTTCAAAAGCAAACGCCTCGCGCTCCACGAGGGAAACGCGAGGCGCTCCGACTGCTGAAGCGAACTACGCGACGAGCTTCACGGTCGGCGACGCCGGCTTCTGCTCCACGCGCTGCTTCGCCTTGCGGCTCTCCTGCAGGCCCGCCCACATGCGCGAGAGCAGCCCGCCCTTCGCGCCCTCGGGCAACGCGCCGCTCGGGTCATCGAGGTACGGCTTGCGCGTCTTCATCACGTAGTCGAACCACGGGTGCGTCACGCACCAGTTGGCGTTCTGGTCCTTCCCCATGTGGTGGTCGTGGTGCCAGGGCAGGTTCTGCTTCGCCCACTCGGGGTCGAGGTGACTGCGCTTGTGCACCTTGTAGTAGTTCCACATGCGGTTCCAGACCGTCACCGTGAAGAACGGCGCGATGGGCAGCAACGGCACCAGCGTCGCCGCGCCCACCACCAGCGCCGCCGCCTCGCGCGCCTGCGGCGTGTCCTTCAACTCAATCGGCCGCTGGTACTGCGGGTCGATCATGTTGTTCCGGTACGACTCGCGGTGGTGGTCGTGCCAGTGGAAGGCCCAGAAGCTCTTCTTGTTCCGCCCGCGGCCGTGCAGCCAGTACTTGTGAATCCACCACTCCCCGGCGTTGGCGAAGGCGAGACCCGTGACGATGCCCAGCATGCGGTGCTCCTCGTGAGGTGTTGAACGAGGACACACAATGACCGAACGGTCATTTCATTGTCAAGCCCACCTCACGTCATAGATGGGGGCGTTGTCGGTGAACTCCGCGAGGTCAACGCGCAGCTCCTTCGCGCCGGCGTGGAGGCAGGTGCCCTCGATGATGCCGCGGTAGAAGCCGGGGTGCGCCACGTAGTTGACGCGCAGGCGGTGGTGGTTGGGCGCCAGCGTCTCCAGCGACGCCTCGGTGTAGCTGTTGGCCGTGCGGATGTTGCGCGTGGTGCGCTCCAGCGTGCGGCGCGGGCCCAGCACGCGGAGCAACGCCAGCAGCGCGCTGCCCACCATCGTCTTGCTGTAGCCGTTGACGAAGAGGCGCCCCACCTCGGTGTAGCGCTCGAGCTCGCCGAGGTGGCCGAAGCGCGTGCGCGCGCAGGTGTCCATCACCTCGGAGTAGGCCTCCACCGGGTACGCCGCGAGGAACCGGGGCGTCGGCCCCACCACGCCCGCCTTCGCGAACGCCGCCAGCTCTTCAGCCCTGGCCGGCGCCAGCCCTCGCCACAGCCCCTCCATCGACGACGCGAACACCACCCGGCTCTCAGGCGCAGTCATGCTCTCATTCCCCCCACACGCGAAGCGCGCACCCTACGACAGGCGCGCGCCGGGTCTCTACCGCGTTTCAGCGCGCGGCGCGGCGGCGCGACAGCAGCGCCAGCGCGAGGCCCAGCATCGCGAAGCTCCCGCCGTCGACCACCTGGCAGTTGCAGCCCTGCACCGAGGCCGAGAAGCGCTCCGTGCCGCCGGTCAACACGCCCGCGTCGGCGCCGTTGTCGGAGCCCGCGCCGCCACCGGTGTTGGAGCCGTTGCCGCCCCCCGTGCCGCCATCAGCCGTCGGCAGGCAGTACCGGCCGTCGGTGGTGTTGGTGCACGCGAAGCCGGTGGGGCACGGGTCGAGCTCGGTGTTGGCGCACTCGGTGCGGCACTCGCCGCCGACGCACGCTTCACCCGACGCGCACGGCGCCTGGTCGACCCACACGAAGCAGCCGAGGTTGCTGCGGTCGCACTTCTGCGGCGTGCCGTCGGCACTGCACTGCTCCGCGCCCGCCTCACAGATGGTGGGGCACGGCGGGTAGCACTGGCCGTCGTTGCACACCCCGCCGCCCTCGATGTCGCACGCCTCGTGCTCCACCCAGGCGCTGCAGCCGCTCGCCGTCGTCTCACACACCTCGACCTTGCCGTCGGCGGTGCACTGCTTCGCGCCCAGCGTGCAGGAGGTGGTGCAGGTCGCGCAGGCGCCGCTGCTGCAGAACTCGTTGGCGCCGCACTGCGAGGCCTGGCCCCACACCGTGCAGTGGTTCGCGTCGGTCACGCAGGTCTCGACGCCGGTGCCGTTGCAGCGGGTCGCGCCCACGGTGCAGCTGGTGCCGCACGAGCCGCACGCGCCGCCGGAGCAGAAGTCGGTGCACGTCTCGCCGGCCTGCCACGAGGTGCAGCCCTGCGCGTTGGCCACGCACGTCTGCACGGTGTCGCCCGCGCACTGCTTCGCGCCCGCGGTGCAGGTCGAGTTGCAGGCGCTGCACGCGCCAGCGTTGCAGGTGGAGCCGGTGGCGCACGACGCGGTGGTCCACGAGGTGCAGCCGGTCAGCACATCCATGTCGCAGGTCTGCACGCCGGTGCCGCTGCAGCGGGTCGCGCCCCAGGTGCACGCCTGGCACGAGTTGCACTGGCCGCCGCTGCACAGCTCGCCGTAGGCGCAGGTGTCGGCCGGCTGCCACGAGGTGCAGCCCTGCGCGTTGGCCACGCACTGCTCCGCGTCGCCGTTCGCGCAGCGCAGGGCGCCCGCGTTGCAGGTGCTGGTGCAGCTGGTGCACGAGCCGTTGCTGCAGGTGCTGCCCGAGGCGCAGGTCGACGTCGTCCACGTGGTGCAGCCGAGGGTCGCGTCGAGCTGGCAGGTGACGCGCTGGCCGTTGGCGTTGCACTGCGCGGCGCCGGCGGTGCACACGTCGTGGCAGCAGGTGGTGGTGTTGACCGCGATGGTGTTGAGCACCGAGGTCAGCTGCGACTGGTTGGTCGCGGTGTACGCGCTGCCCGTGCCGCCGGCCGACGCGATGGCGTCGAGCACCGCCTTGTTGTTGCCGGAGGTCAGCGTGGTGGAGAAGCCGACCACGAAGACCTTGATGCCCGCCGCGTAGAGCGCCGCCGCCGCGTTCGCCGAGTTGGTGTCGTCGATGCAGTCCTTCGCGCCGAGGCCGCAGGTGCTGGCGTTCGGCGTAGGGCCGCAGCCGGGCGTCGACGCGCTGCAGGTGCTGGGGTTGAGGTTCAAGTTGCAGTTGGGCAGGCCGTCGGTGATGAGCAACACGTACGCCGGCGTGCTCAAGTTCTGCGCCAGAATGTGCGTGCGCACCGCGTTCAGCGTGGCCGCCGTCGACGTGCCACCTCCCGGCACCGCGGCGTTGTACGCGCTGGTGATGCCCGCCGGCGAGTCGCTGATGGCCGAGACCACCGTGCCCGTCGTGCAGTTGAAGGTCGTGGTGTCGTGCGGGTACATCGCCGCGCCGAAGCGGAAGCGGTTGTTGAAGTTGGTCGCCAGCGACGGCACCACCGACTTCGCGATGGACCACTTCGACGGGCTGGTGCTGGTGGCCGTCGAGCCGTCAGGCGCGGCGTCCATCGAGCCCGACTTGTCCTGCACCACGAAGAGCACCGGCAGCTCCGTGCACGGCGCGGCGGCGGCGATAAATGAGGTACACAGCGTGAGGGGCAGGATCAGGCGCAGCATGTTGGGTTATCGCCTACATCGTCCGACAGTTTCCCAACTCATTGGATTTTGTGCTTTTTTCTCAGGTGTTGAGAAACCTCCACGGCACTTCTGGAGCATCGATGTCTGAGTCGAAAGCCGTTTTACATGGGGAGCGGCTGCTGCACGTGGCGGAGGTCGCGGCGGGTTTCCTCCGCGCGCGGACGCTGCCGGAGCTGGTGGCCAGTGTCGGCGCGGAGTTGGAGCGGCTGGGGCTGGAGGTCGGGGTCCTCTCGCTGGAAGAGGAGGGGTACGGCGTGCGCTACATGACGCCCACCGACGGCAACCAGGTGGTGCGGAGCCTGTTTACCGGCACCGACCCGCAGCGGCGCTGGCCGGCGCTCGACCAGGCCATCGCCGACGCGGCCCGCGGGCCGTTGATGGTGCGCGCGGTGCGGCAGTTGTTGCGTGACACGGTGCCGGGGCTGCCTCCGGGCGCGCGGCTGTTGCCAGACGTGGCCCTCGTGGCGCCGCTGCACGCGCACGGGCGGCACTGGGGCGCGGTGGTGGTGATGCACGACGACCTCGGCGAGGCCGACCTCCCGGCGATGGGCCTCATCGGCCGGCAGGTGAGCTTCGCGCTCGAGCAGTGCGACACCTTCGCGCAGCTCGACCGCCGCAACATCGAGCTGGAGCTGGTGCACGAGCTCGCCGCGG
>CAMLFP010000438.1 GCA_946479335.1 uncultured Archangium sp. | reverse complement strand
AAGAAAAAGCCCGCTCCCGAGTGAAGGGAGCGAGCTTTTGAATTCAACGATGAAGCGAAGCGATCAGCCCTTCAGGTGCGCGAAGGCCTTGGAGACCTCCGTCATCTTGATGGTCTTCTTGTTGCCGTAGACCTTCTTCAGCTTGTCATCGAGGTTGATGGTCTGGCCATCGTTCAGCTTGTTCTTCTTGAAGTACTCCCACAGCTTCTTGATGACCTGCGTGCGGGGCAGCGGCTTCGCACCGACGACCTCGGCGAGCTCCGCCGACGGGGTCAGTTCCTTCATGAATGCAGCGCTCGGCTTACGACCGGACTTCGCAGCAGGCTTCTTCGCGGGCTTCTTGGCGGCCATCGTTCTTCCTTTTTTGAACTGCGTTTTTGAATTTTCAGCAGCCCCCTCCCCGGGAGCCCGGCTTCTCTTTTGGAGAAAACCGAGCGCGGTAGCTAGCACCCTTCCCTCGGAAAAACAGCCCTTCGTGCTTTTTTTCGAGGGAAACTCCGAGGGAATGAGCGGTCGATCGATCTTGATTACCGGCGCCAACGGGTTTCTCGGCAGCGCGTTGACGAAGGCGCTCCTCGCTCGGGGAGATCGCGTGCGCGCCATGGTGCGCCCCGGCAGCGACGAGTCAGCGCTGGCCGACGTGAAGCACTGCATCGTGCACGGCGACGTCACGAAGCCCGAGTCCCTGCCGCCGTTGTTGGAGGGCGTCGACACCGTGTTCCACCTCGCGGGCATCCGCCGCGGGAGCACGCGTGACGACTTCATGCGCGTCAACGCGGAGGCGGTGCGCACCGTCGGCGACGCGATGGTGAAGGCCGGCGCGAAGCGGCTGGTGTTCGTCGGCTCGCTGGCGGCGAGCGGCCCGTCCATCGGCGGTGTGCCGCGCGTGGAGGAAGACGCGTTCAACCCGCAGGAGTGGTACGGCGAATCGAAGGCCGAGGGCGAGCGCATCGCGTTCTCGTTCAACGGCAAGCTGGAGGTCACCAGTTGCCGCCCGTCGCGCATCGTGGGCCCGGGCGATCACGAGAACCTCACCTTCTTCAAGCTGGTGAAGAAGGGCTTCATCTTGCGCATCGGCGGGCCGGAGCGCCGCCTCTCGTTCGTCGACGTCGATGACGTGGTCGATCAACTCCTGCTCCAGGCCGACAAGCCGGAGGCCATCGGTGAAGCGTTCTTCTCGGCGTCAGACGAGACGGCCAGCGTGGAGCAGTTGATGACCATGGCGCGCGACGCGCTCGGCTGTCAGGCGCGCGTCATCACCGTGCCGCCGTTCGTGCTCTCGAGCGTGGGCGCCATCGCCGACGTCATCAGCAACGCCACGGGCAAGAAGCTGCCGGTGAACCGCAAGCTGGCGCGGCAGCTCCTCGTGCCGGGGTGGACCTGCAGCATCGCCAAGGCGCGCCGGGTGCTGGGCTACGCGCCGAAGCGCTCGCTCCACGACGCCATCGAGCGCAGCGCGAAGAGCTACGTCGAACTCGGCTGGCTCTGAAACGAAACGAGCACCGCGTTCGCACGCGATGCCCGCTCGTCGCATCACCGGGGAACAGCTCAGTCGTGGTTGAGCACGGTGAACGTGTCGCCCGCGTTGGGCGCTTCGTCGCCGTTCGCGTCGAACCACTCCACGAGGTACCAGCTGCCGGTGTAGCTGTTGCGGTTGGGGAGGATCTCGTTCGCCCAGAACCACGAGCCGGCGAGCGTGCCGGTGCCGGGGCTGCACAGGCCGTAGGCGACCAGCGCCAGCGTGCCCGACGCGGGGTCGATGGCGAGCTCCACCACGAAGGTGTCGCGGTGCGTGCCGCCGCCGCCGTCGGCCGCGGTGCAGTTCGCCTGGAGCCGCGTCTGGAGGATGGGGTCGACGCCGCCGTCGTTCACGCGCTGCTTGAAGTAGAACTCGGTGCCCTGGGTGTTGTTCGAGTAGTAGATCTTCGTCACCTTGCGGCCGCGCTCCAGGTAGCTCACGGGCCGGTTGGGGAACGGGCCACCCGCGGTCACCAGCGTGTACGAGCCGCCGCCGTCGAAGAGCGCGCTGCCGTTCAAGATGCGCCCGCTCGGGCCGCCGTCGGGCAGCGAGGAACCGCCGTCGGGGTTGAGCTCCACGATGGCCGCGTTGTCGTCATCGGCCGTGTACACGCGCGTGGTGGTCGCGCAGTACTGCTGCACCGTCGAGACCAGCACGCCGGTCGCCGCGTTGTCGGCGGTGATACCGTCGCGCACCGCGAGCACGTTCCGGTTCGCGCAGAAGTTGGGGAACGTCTTGTCCTTGCACATCGTGCCGTCGCAGAACTGATCAGCCGTGCACACGATGCCGCAGCCGCCGCAGTTGGTGGGCGAGGTGTTGTCGCGGCACGCGCCGGTGCAGCAGGTCTGCCCGCTGTTGCACGCGATGCCGCAGCTGCCGCAGTTGTTCTCGTCGGTCTGCACCGCCTCGCAGTGGCCCGCGCAGCACACCTCGCCGGAGCCACAGAGGTTGCCCGCGCCGCACGCGCCGGTGCACATGCCGTTGTCGCAGACCTGCCCTGACGCGCACTCCGCGTCGCCGGTGCAGCCCTGGCACGAGTGGTTGGGGAGGCACACGCCGCTCGCGCAGTCAGCGCCCGTCTCGCAGCCCTGCTCGCAGGTGAAGTCGGCGCGGCAGTACTGGCCGGTGGGGCACTGGTGCGCGCCGGGCACGCACTCCACGCAGGTGTGGGTGCCGACGTCGCAGTGAGGCGTGCCGCCGGAGCAGTCGGTGTCGCTGCCGCACTGCACGCACGCGTTGTTCACGCACACGCCCGACGCGCAGTCGGCGTTGCCGGTGCACGCCACGCAGGTGTGCGTCGCCGGGTTGCAGACCGGCGTGGTGCCGCCGCAGTCGGTCGCGCCCACGCACTGCACGCAGGTGTTGCTGGTGGGGTCGCAGACGGTGAGCGGCGCGCTGGGGCACTGCGCGTTGGAGGTGCACTCCACGCAGGCGCCGGCGTCGGTGTCGCAGGTGAGGCCGGTCGGGCAGTTCGCGCCCGCCGCGCTGCAGCCGACGACGCACACGTTGTTGGTGCACATCGAGCCGGGCGCGCACTGGGTGTCGCCGGTGCACTCCACGCAGGTGTGCGTCGACGGGTCGCACTGCGGGTGCGTCGGGTCGTGGCAGTCGGTGTTCGACGCGCACGCGCCGCACACGCCGGTGGTCACGTCGCAGACCTGGCCCTCGGGGCAATTGGTGTTGGTGGGCGAGCAGCCCGTCACGCAGGTGTTGCTGAAGCAGATCTGCCCGGCGGCGCACTGGCCATCGAGCACGCAGTCGACGCACGCCCCGCCCGCCTTGCAGAATTGATCTCCGCAGCGGTCGTGCGCGTCGCGGCAGCCGGGCACGCACTCGCTGTTTTCGCAGATGAAGCCGGCGTTGCAGCTGGCGTCGGAGCCGCAGCTCGTCTTCGCCTTCGACGCGCAGTCGCAGGCAGCGAGGGAGAGGACGAACGAGAGGAGCGTCAGAGACCGGAGCGACATGGGCGGGGGCCTTTGCCCCTACATGCCCTCACCCGTCAAGCCTGCGCCCCTCGTGTTCTCAGGCGGTGGTTTTTTCGTCGGCCAACGCGGCGAGGTCGACCGGCTTGGCGCCCATCGCGTGGAAGCCGCCGTCGACGCGGATCAACTCGCCGGTGGTGCCGGGCACCCAGTCGCTGAAGAGCGCGCAGCACGTCCGCGCCACGGCATCGATGGAGGCGTCACTGCGCGCGTCCCACCCGAGCGGCGCCTGCGCGCCCCAGGTGTTCTCGAGGTACTTGAACCCGGGGATGCCCTTGGCCGCGATGGTGGCGATGGGGCCGGCCGCGATGGCGTTGACGCGGATCTTCTTCGGGCCGAGATCTCGCGCGAGGTAGCGCACCACCGCTTCGAGGCCCGCCTTGCAGACGCCCATCCAGTCGTAGAGGGGCCAGGCCTGCGTGGAGTTGTCGAAGTCCAACGTGAGGATCGAGCCGCCCTGGTCCATCAGCGGCGCGAGCGCGGCGGAGAGCTCCTTGAGCGAGAAGGTGGAGATGCGGAAGGCAGCCTGCACCGACTCCCAGGGCGCGGTGAGGAACTTGCCGCCCAGCGCGTCTTCGGGCGCGAACGCGACCGCGTGGAGGATGCCGTCGAGGCGGCCCCACTTCTGCTTGATGGTGTCGTGCAGCGCGGCGAAGTGCGCGGAGTTGGTGACGTCGAGCTCCAGCACCTCCGGCGCCGGCGAGAGCTTCTTCGCGGTGCGCTGGGTGAGCGACATCGGGCGGCCGAACGAGGTGAGCAGCACTTCAGCGCCCTGCGCGAGCGCGTGCTCGGCGACGGAGAACGCGATGGACTGCGGCGTCAGCACGCCGGTGATGAGCAGCTTCTTTCCCTTGAGGAGCATGCGCGCGCGTCTAGCCGTTTCCCTCTCCCATGGGGAGAGGTCTCGCGAAGCGAGGG
>CAMLFP010000437.1 GCA_946479335.1 uncultured Archangium sp. | reverse complement strand
CCGTTCTCCTCGGGAGGCAGGCCGTGCTCGCCCGAGAACTTGAGCGCCGAGAAGCCGTTGTGCAGCGACTCCGCCAGCACCAGCGCGCCGCGGAAGATGGGCCAGCGCAGGAACTTGAGCGCGGGCGCGAGCTGCTCCCACTTCTGCTCGCGGATCGCGATGCCGCCGACGTGCCGGCGCACCGCCACCACGAATGACTTCGGGCTGCGCATCATCACGCCTTCGATGACGGCCTGCCCGCCGATGTACGGCTGCCTGGGGAACGTCTGATCTGTCACGAGACAGGCTCCTAACGCGCTTGGAGCACCCACGCTCCACAAGAAATCCCACTTACACGTGCGGGGAAATCCGCGCGCGGCACCCTGCCCGATGACTCTGCATGACCACCTACACTGTGCAGCGCGGAGACACGTTGTGGGCCCTCGCCCAGCGGTACCACACCTCGATCGCCGCGATCGCGGGCGCCAACGGCATCGCGAACCCGAACCTCATCTACACCGGGCAGACGTTGCAGATCCCCGGAGGCTCGGCGCCGGCGCCTGCCGCGAGCGGCGGCAACCGCAGCTACACGGTGGTGCGCGGAGACACGCTCTCGGCGATCGCCGCGCGGTTCGGCTCCAGCGTCTCGGCCATCGCGCGCGCCAACAACATCGCGAACCCGAACCTCATCTACCCCGGGCAGGTCTTCACGATCCCCGGAGGGGGCAGCGGCGGGAGCAGCTACACGCCGCCCGTCTCGGGCCCCGGCAACACCGGCGGCATCAACCGGAGCCAGGCGCTGGCGAACGCGGCGCGCAGCGTGGCGATGAGCATGGGCGGGTACAACAGCCAGGGCCTGTGCGCGACGGGCGTCTCCCGCGCGATCCTCAACACGTATGGCTTCAGGGTCTGGGGCAACGGCAACCAGATCGACGACAACCTGCCGCGCGACAAGTTCAAGCAGATCAACATCTCGCTCGAGGAGGCGCTGAAGATCCCCGGCCTGGTGCTGACCTGGGAGTCGACCTCCACGTCGCTGGGCCGCATCTACGGCCACACCGCGATCACCCTGGGCGATGGCCACAGCTCCGCGAGCGACTTCATCGAGAACTACACGACCAACAACGGGCGCTCGGGCCTCAAGATCTTCATGCCCATCTGACGCGACGAAAACAGCGCGCAAAACAAAACCGGCGGCTCCGTGAAGGAGACCGCCGGTTCGTTTTTCAAGAGAAGCGAGCGCTTCAGGCCTTGGTGGCCGCGCCCTTCTTGCCTTCGTACTTCTTCTTGAAGCGGTCGATGCGGCCCTGGGTGTCGACCAGCTTGTACTTGCCGGTGAAGAACGGGTGGCAGTTCGAGCAGATTTCGACCTGGAACGAGCCGCGCGTGGAGCGGGTCTCGATGATGTTGCCGCAGGCGCAGCTGATGCGGGAGGGCGGGTACACGGGGTGAACGTCGGGCTTCATGTTTTCGACCTTTCAGGTCGCCTTGCACCGGGAGTCATTCCCGATGGACTGGCGGGGCGCGGTGCTTAACCACGTGACGCCGCCCTTCGCAAGCCTCGGCGCTGGCAACCGCGTTTACACCGCGCGCGAAAACCCACCGCCGCGACGAGGTCGATAACCGACGCATGACGACCTACTCCGTGAAGCGCGGTGACACCCTCTCGGCGATTGCGTCTCGGTACCACACGTCGGTCTCGGCGCTGGTGAGCGCGAACCACCTCAAGAACGCGAACCTGATCTACGTCGGGGAGAAGCTCAGCATCCCCGGGACCACGGCGCCGAAGAGCACGCCGAAGGCGCCGGCGAAGAGCGCGACGTACACCGTGCAGCGCGGCGACACCTTGTCGGCGATCGCGGCGCGGTACCACTCGTCGGTGTCGGCCATCGCGCGCGCCAACGGCATCGCGAACCCCAACCTCATCCACGTCGGGCAGAAGCTCACCATCCCCGGGGCGGGCGGCGCGTCGTCGGGAGGCACCACGCCTTCGGGTGGCTCGTCATCGGGCATCAAGGGCTCGACGAAGCTGGTGGCGGCGGCGAAGGCCATCGCGGCGCAGCTCCCGGGCAGCGGCTACTGCGCCAAGGGCGTGGAGCTCTCGATTCAGCGCGCGTTCGGCTTCAGGCTGTACGGCAACGCGAACCAGCTCGACAACACGCTGGCCGGCAACAAGCACTTCAAGGAGCTGCACATCTCGCTCGCGCAGGCGCTCAAGACGCCCGGCCTGGTGCTGACGTGGGAGCACAGCAACAACAGCGCGGCCGGGAAGATCTACGGGCACACCGCGATCACCTGGGGCGATGGCCACACGACGTCGTCGGACTACGTGGAGTCGAACACCACCGGCTACAACCGCACCGGGCTGCGCATCTTCCAGTACGTCGGCTGATCAGCCTTCACGCACCACGAAAGCTCCGAGCGCGGCCTTCAATTCATCGAAGGTGGCGCTCACTTCTTTCTCGTCGGTGTGCTCGATGGTCAGCTTCACGCGGTGATCGGCCTCCTCACCCCACGTGGGGTACGAGCCGATGCCCACGTGCGGGCGCTTGAGCGCGGCGGCGTCGAGCGTCGCGGCGATCTCACTCTCCCGCGCGTTCAAGAAGAGCTGCTTGAGCACCACCGGCGCACCGGGGAGCTCGGGCAACACCGCCTCCAACTGCACGCGGAACAGCGCGGGCACGCCGGGCAGCAGGTACGTCGAGTCGCACGCCAACACGGGGAACCGCGTGTCTCCACAGGGGATGAGCCGGCTCCCGGCCGGCGCCTCGGCCATGCGGAACGACTCGGCGTGCGGGGGCTCGCCTCCGTAGAACGCGCGGATCCGCGCCTCCATCTCGGGCAAGCGCACCACCTCGCGCTTCATCGCGCGGGAGATGGCCCGCACCGTCACGTCGTCATGCGTGGGGCCGACGCCGCCGCTGGTGATGATGAACTGCGCCCGCTTCCGAGAAGCGAGGTACTGCTCGACGATCTCATCGACGTCGTCGCGCACGAAGTGCACCGACACCAGGGTGACGCCGCGCTCCCGCAACCGGCGAATGAGGTGCGCGCCGTTGGCCTCGGTGACCTTGGCCGTCAACACCTCGTTGCCGATGATCAGCGCGCTGACCGTCACGGGGCGTCGAAGCCGAGCGACCTGCGCAGCTCCAGCAACCGGCGGAGGTGCGCGCGCTCCACGCGGTTGAGGCGGAACCCGTTGCCAAGGCGGAAGAGCGAGTACAGCACCGCGACGCAGAACACCCCCGCGACGGGCGGCCAGTACTGGTGCTCGACACTCGACGACAACCACAGCCCCAGCGCGCTGAAGCCGGTGAGCATCGCGAAGATGCCGCTCACCGCGCCGTGCGCGAACTGACGCGTGCTCTCACGCGTCGAGAGGGTCTTCAGGACTTCGTCATGTTCAGCCCGGAGCACGTCGTTCGCCATGGCGCGTGGCCATAGCGCACCCTTCAGGCGTCAGGGAAGGGCACGTCGTGCCCACAGTCGGTGCATTTCTTACCGGCCGTCGCAGGCGCGCCACACGCGCGACACCGCACCTTGATGTCTTCTGCGTCGAGGAGCGTGCCGCCGATGACGTCCGCCGGAGCGCTCACCTGCGGGAGCCGCATGCCGCAGCGCTCGCACATCACGCCCGCGGCCTGCACGTTCCGGCAGTACCGGCAGGTGACCGGGCCTTCGGGGAGCACCGTGCGCTGCCCATCATCAGGCACGCGATCGACCGTCAGATCGGCGACGCGCTCGACGGCCACCTCACCGACGTCGGCCATGCGGCTGGCCTGGAGATCGGGCGTCACCTCGAGCTGCACCTGCACCGGCGCGTAGCGGCTGAGCTCGAGATCGCCCATGCGCTCCACCGCGACCTCGCCCAACGGCTCCGGCACGGTGACCTCCAGCCCCTCGACGCGCTCCAGGGCGATCGGTGGCGGCCCCAGCCCTTCGAGACCGCCGAGCGCCTTGCCGCACACGTCGCACTCGACGCCGAAGTCCTGCTGATGCTCGCAAACGGGGCAGACGATCATGTCAGCGCGGAGTCTAACCAACTCGCGCCAGCTTCAGCCGGCCTTCCCACCGTTCTTCGAGGGCCTTCACCAGGCCCGCGTGCTCGGGCGCCTCGAGGCGCGGGTCGCGTTCGACGATCGCCCTCGCCTCTTCCTGCGCGGTGGCCAGCAGCGCCTGATCGCGCACCAGGTTCGCGACCGCCAACTCGGGGATGCCGCTCTGCCGCGTGCCGAGGAACTCGCCCGGCCCGCGGATCTCGAGGTCGCGCTCGGCGATCACGAACCCGTCGGTGCTGTCCTCCATCACCTTGAGGCGCTCGTACGCCACCTCGCTCATCGCGTAGCCGGTGAGCAGCACGCAGTACGACTTCGCCGCGCCACGGCCGACGCGGCCGCGCAGCTGGTGCAACTGCGAGAGCCCGAAGCGCTCGGAGTGCTCCA
>CAMLFP010000436.1 GCA_946479335.1 uncultured Archangium sp. | reverse complement strand
GATTCGCGCCGGCCTTCGCGAGCTTCGACGACAGCAGCGCGTCCACCACGGCCTCGGCGATGTGCGGGAGGTGCAGCGAATCCAACACCAGCGCACCGCCAGCCTCGACACCGGCCTTGAATGACTCCGCGACCTCGGCCTCGGCGCCGGTGAAGACCAGCAGGTACTTGCCGGGGGTGACGGGCTCCGCGAGCGCGATGTGCACCGCCGCCTGCTTCACCAGCGCGTCAGCCACGACGACGCCGCGCGCCAGCGACTCGAGCTCCAGCAGGCCGAGGGCAGGGCCACTCATCAGACGATGCGGAAGGAGTCTTTCAACGTGCAGCGGCGCTCACGCGTGAAGCTGATCGGCGTGGTGAGGCCTTCGCCGGTAGGCGACGCGATGGTGAACGAGGTGTAGCCCTCGCCGGTGAGGCCCAGGCCCGCGAACGACGGCCCGTTCTTCACGTAGATGGAGGTGTTGATGATCTTCCCCATCGCGGAGAGCACGTCGATGTTGGTGGAGTGCAGCGTCGCGGTGTGACCGAAGCCGTGCTCGGCCTGAACGGCGGCGGCGATGCAGTCTTCGACGGTCTTCAGCCGCGAGAAGCCGATCACCGGCATCAGCAGCTCGGCCTGCACGAAGGGGTGCGTGGGGTCGACCTCCGCGAAGAGCAGGCGCGTGCCGGCGGGCGCGTTGAGGCCAGCGGCCGCCGCGATCTTCGCCGCGTCGCGACCCACCCAGTCCTTCGAGGGGTGGCCGTCATCGACCACCAGCTTCTCGAGCCGGTTGATGGCGGACGACGGCACCTCATAGGCGCCGAACTTCTGCATCTGCTGCTTGAGCTCGTCGGCGATGGAGGAGACGGCGAAGACCTCCTTCTCGACGATGCACACGATGTTGTTGTCGAGCGACGCGCCGTCGACGATGTCCTTCGCGGCCTTGGCGATGTTCGCGGTGTCATCGACCACGGCGGGCGGGTTGCCCGGGCCGCCGGCGATCACGCGCTTGCCGGAGTTCATCGCGGCCTTCACCACCGCCGGGCCGCCGGTGACGACGATCAGGCGGATCTTGGGGTGCTTCATCAGCGCGCCCGCCGACTCGATGGTGGGGTTGGCGATGGAGCACAGCAGGTTCGCCGGGCCGCCCGCCGCGATGATCGCCTCGTTCAGCTTCTGCACGAACCAGTTGGCGCAGCCCTTGGCCGAGGGGTGCACGTTGAAGACCACGGAGTTCCCGCCGGCCACCATCGCGATGCCGTTGTTGATGATGGTCTCGGTGGCGTTGGTGGTCGGGGTGATGGAGCCGATGACGCCGAAGGGCGCGCGCTCCATCAACATCAGGCCGTGATCGCCGGTCCACGCCTGGGGCTTGAGCAGCTCCATGCCCGGCGTCTTGTTCGCGCAGAGCAGGTTCTTGGCGATCTTGTCCTTCACGTTGCCGAGCTTGGTCTCCGTCACCGCCTGGGTGGCGAGCTCGTTGACGTTGTCGCGCGTGCACTGGCGCATGGCCTCGATGCAGCGCTCGCGGACCTCCAGCGACAGCGACACCCACTCTTCCTGCGAGCGGGTGGCCGCGGCGGCCGCCGAGTCGAGATCATCGAAGATGCCGGGGCGCTTGCTGATCAGCGCCGGCGCCCTCGAGCCGGAAAGCGAGGGGGCCTTCGACAGCTCCCCGGAGAGCCTCCGCACGACCTGCTCGACGATCTGGTTGATCTGCGCTTCGTTCATCGTGCGGCTCTCTTTGGGGTTACTTCACGTAGGTGAGGCGGCCTTCGAGCTCGACCTGATCGACGATGGCCATGATCACCGCGTCGACGGGCCGGTCCTTGGTCATCTCGGTGTTTCGAGCCGACGAGCCCGACGCGTACAGCACCACTTCGCCGGGGCCGGCGCCCATCGCGTCGACGGCGACCACCAGCGACGACGTGGGCTTGCCCTCCGCGTCGAGGCCGCGCACCAACAGGAAGCGCGAGCCGTCGAGCGTGGGCTCCTTGCGGGTGGACACCACCGTGCCCACCACTTTGCCGAGCAACATTCGCGAGCCGCCTTACTTCTGGCCGCTCTCGGCCTTCGCCTGGTCGATGCGGCCGAGCGGGAGGACGAGGTCGATGTTGGTGTGCGGGCGGGGGATCACGTGCGTCGAGACCAGCTCGCCGACGCGCTCAGCGCCACGGGCGCCGGCCTCGATCGCCGCCTTCACCGCCGCGACGTCGCCACGGACGATCATCGTCACGTACCCGCCGCCGATCTTCTCGTAGCCCACGAGCTCGACCTTGGCGGCCTTCACCGCGGCGTCGGAGGCCTCCACCATGCCCACGAAGCCCTTGGTCTCAATCATTCCCAGTGCGTCAGCCATCTTGCGTTACCTCTTGTGAGTGAAAACTGCGGTGAGAGTTATTTCGAAGCTTCGCGGCCCGCGACCGACTTGAGCGCGGCGAGCGCGGCCTCGGCGGCGGAGTCGATCTCCGCCTCGGTGCCCGCCAGGTAGAGACGACCGAACGCGCCGACCGGGTTCACGTCGATCAGCTTCACGTTGGCGGCCTTCTCGGCCTCGTTCGCGGCCAGCGCGGCGTACGCGGCGGGCTCGGTCTCGATGATCAGGAGCGACTCACCGGGCACGATCAACGACCCGAAGCGGATCTTGTCGAGGATCATCGCGTGCATCGGCTCGATCGCGCGGATGATGGTGTTGGAGACGATCTTCGGCTTGAGGCGATCGGTCTCCTGCACGCCGAGCTCCTTCAAGATGGCCTCGCCCGCGCTGCGGACCTCGCCCTTGTCTTCGTTGTGGAGCTCCAGCATGCCGTAGGCGCGCTCGACGACGAGGGTCGCCGGCTGCACCTTGGTGTGTTTCAGCGCGGTGTCCATCACGCGGTGAATCGCCATGCCGGGCGCGATCTCCACGAAGAGTGACGCGACGTAGGGCACGGGAAAATAGCCACGGCAGGTCGTCGAGATGTGCGCGGCGAGCTGAGGCTGAAGACTGTCGAGGAAGACGTACGTGCGGAGCGACGTAGACAAAGTTCTCTCCAAAAAATGCTGCGAGGGCGCGCGTTTGTAGAACCCGCGACTGGCATTGACAAGCAACTCGTGGGCGACGAAACGCAGTCGGCTCATGCTCAGCGCCATCTTGTGCAGCGCGTTGTTGCTCGCGGCCGACGAGGCCGAGACGCTCGATGAAGGCCCGCCGGAGCCGCTGGTGCCGTTCTACGTGCCGCGCGCCGCGTCGCTCGGGTTCTTCTACGCCATCGATCGCGAGCAGATCACGCCGCACTTCCGGCTGCAGTGGGAGGGCATGGTGGTCGACCAGCCGCACAACGCGCTGGGCTGGTTCATCAACTTCGGCAGCGGCTTCGGCGCCAACCCGCCCGACCCGATGACCGCGCACTTCCAGCACTCCGCGCTCGCGGGGATCATCTACGGCAGCGATCGGCCCGTCTTCCACTGGGGCCTCCAGGTGGGCTTCGGCGGCGTCTGGTACCGCGCGTTCTTTCAGCCCAACACGTTCCGCCCGGAGAATTACGTGCTGCCGTACGTCGAAGGCCGCGTGCAGGCCGGCGTGAAGGTGCACCCGCACGTGCGCCTCGCGCTCTACATCGGCTACGGCTCGCCGGTGTATTACCCGCCCGGGCGCAAGGGCTCGCTCTTCACCGGCGGCCTCGACTTCGGCCTGGTGATCGACTGGCGATGAACTTCGTCGATCTCCACCTGCACCTGCTGCCGGGCATCGACGATGGAGCGAAGACGCTCGAAGACTCGGTGGAGATGGCCCGCGCGCTGACGCGGCTGGGCTTCACGCAGGCCGCGCCGTCGCCGCACGCGCGCGATGACTACGCGTCGGGTGACGTGGCGCTGTGCGCGACGAAGTTGACCGAGGTGCGCGGCGAGCTGGAGCGCGCGGGCATCGGGTTGGCGCTGCACTCCAACGCAGAGAACTTCTTCCTCGAGCCCACGCTGTTCCCCTCGATGGCGCGCACGCTGGGCACCGGCAAGGTGCTGCTGGTGGAGGCGCCGTACCAGGGGCCGCTCCCGATGCTGGGCGAGCTGATCTTCAAGATGAAGTTGAAGGGCGTCACGCCGCTCATCGCGCACCCGGAGCGCTGCTTTGAGTTCGAGCAGAAGACCCGCGCGGCCGACGTGGTGGCGCAGGGCGCGCTGCTGCAGCTCGACATCGGCGCGCTCATCGGCCGCTACGGGAAGACCGCGGAGAAGCTGGCGCGGAAGTTCCTCGACGCGGGGCTGTACGCGGTGGCCGCGACCGATCTGCATTCACCCGTCGGCGCCGAGAAGTGGGTCGCCGACTCGATCAAGGCGCTCGAGAAGGCCGTCGGTGCCCGCGCGCTCTCGCAGCTGCTGAGCGAACGCCCGGCAAAGCTGCTTTCTGGTGTCGTTGATTGAAGTTAAGGGAGCGGCACCGTGGGTAAGTGGATCAAGTTCGGCG
>CAMLFP010000435.1 GCA_946479335.1 uncultured Archangium sp. | reverse complement strand
TGCCGCGCGGCGAAAATGGCGGTGCTCGGCTAACGCTACCAGGTATTCAAGATCATCTACTTTTGCCATCGCATGATCTGGCATGTCGCGCTCGACACGGTGATGGAAGGCGCGCTCGGCATGGGGCTCGACATCGTCGGCACCTCGGCGCGGCTGCTCCGCGCAGGGCGGGTCGCGCTCCCACGTCGGGTGAAGCCGTTGGAGCAACGCGTCGTCTCGATGGATGGGAAGGCGGTGCGCGACGTTCAACAGCGGCCGGTGCACGTGGAGGGCGCGTTGGCGCTCCGGCAACTGCGCGCAGGTGACGTGCTGGTGCTGCCCGGGCTGTTCGCGACGAAGGACTCGTCGGTGGAGCGCATCCTCTCACGGCCCGACGTGCGCGCGCTGATGGCGCTGTTGCAGCGCGCTCGCGCGAAGGGAGTGCTCATCGCGGCCTCGTGCTCGTCGACCTTCATCCTCGCGGAGGCCGGGGTGCTCGACGGCGCGAGCGCGACGACGACGTGGTGGTTGATGCCGTTCTTCGCGAAGCGCTTCCCGCGCGTGGAGCTGTGCGCCGACCGCATGGTGGTCGACACCGGGCGCGTCATCACCGCAGGCTCTGCGTTCGCGCACGCCGACTTGATGTTGGCCGTCATCGCGCGGCTGACCTCGCCGTCGCTGTCGAACCTCGCGGCGAGCTACCTGGTGCTCGACGCGCGCGCCTCACAGGCCCGGTACATGGTGCTGGAGCACCTCCGCAGCTTCGACCCGCTGCTGCGCACGCTGGAGGCGTTCATCACCGCGAACGTGCACCGCCAGGTGACGCTCCCGGAGCTCGCGCGCACCGCCGCGACGTCGCCGCGCACGCTCGCACGCCGCGTGGAGACTGCCGCGGGCATGACGCCGCGCCAGTTCGTGCATCGCGTCCGCGTGGCGCACGCCGCGCATCTGCTCGAGACGACGAAGGCCCCGGTCGAAGAGATCGCCGCTCGCGTGGGCTACGCCGACGCTGCCGCGTTTCGTCGCGTCTTCAAAAGGTACGCCGGCGAGTCGCCGCGAGGGCGCCGCGCTCCCTGAGACCGTCAGCGCCCGACGACGCCCGGCGCTTCATCGACGAGCGCGAGGATCTTCCGCGCGTGCGCGAGGAATCGCTCACCGTGCACCGACAACTGCATGCCCTTCGCGCTGCGTGAGAACAGCCGCGTCGACAGCTCGTCTTCCAACGCGCGCAGCTGCCGGCTCATCGGGGGCTGACTCACGAAGCAGCGCGCCGCCGCGCGGGTGACGGAGCCTTCTTCGGCGACGGCGACGAAATAGCGGAGCTGCGTGAGACTCACGCGCGCGTACCTACCAGATCAAAACGGTATTGGTCGTCATGGCCCTGCCTGCGGCATCCACTGGCCGATGACGACTCAAGAACTCCAGGCCATGCGGCGCGTGGGCCGGCTCGCGGCACGCACGCTGCAACTCGTCGGCTCGAGGTTGAAGCCCGGCATCACCACCGCCGACATCGACGCGTGGGTGCGTGAAGACACGTACGCGCACCACGCGAAGCCCAGCCAGCTCGGGTACCACGGCTTCCCCGCGGCGGTGTGCACCAGCCGCAACGAGGTCGTGTGTCACGGCGTGCCGCGCGCCGATGAAGTGCTGCGCGACGGAGACATCATCAACGTCGACATCACCAGCGAGCTGCACGGCTGGCACGGCGACACCTCCGCCACGTTCTGCATCGGCGAGGTCAGCGCCGAAGCACGGCACCTCGTCGAGACCACGCAGCGCGCGCTGGAACTCGGCATCGCCGAGGTGCGACCTGGCGCGCGACTGGGAGACATCGGCGCGGCCATCTCCGAGCTCGCGACGCGCGAAGGCTGCGGCGTGGTGACCGACTTCGGCGGCCACGGCATCGGCCGCCAGATGCACCTGCCGCCGCACGTCTCGCACGTCGGCCAGCGCGGTCACGGGCTCGCGCTGCGCGAGGGCATGACCTTCACCATCGAGCCGATGCTGACGCTGGGCGCTCCGGAGATCCGCGTGTTGGACGACGAGTGGACCGTGGTGACGAAGGACGGGAAGTGGTCCGCGCAGTTCGAGCACACGGTGCTCGTCACCCGCCGCGGCGCGGAGATCCTGACGCGCCCGTGAGCCGGCCTCCGCGCGGGAATTGCGAGGAATAGACGCGCCGCGTAAGAAACTCCCCGCCTTGCCCGCCTACAAGAACCCCACGCCCACCGTCGATTGCATCGTCGAGCTCCCCGGCGACCGCATCGTCCTCATCCGCCGCAAGAACGAGCCCGTCGGTTGGGCGCTCCCCGGAGGCTTCGTCGACGAAGGAGAAGCGCTGCACACCGCGTGCGTGCGCGAGGTGAAAGAGGAGACGGGGCTCAACGTCGACCTGAGCGAGCAGTTCTTCACCTACTCCGACCCGGCCCGCGACCCGCGCAAGCACACCATCTCCACCGTGTACATCGGCTGGGCCGAGGGCGACCCGAAGGGCAGCGACGACGCCGCCGACGCGCGCGCCTTCACGCTCGACGCGCTCCCCGTCTCGGAGCTGGTCTTCGACCACTCCACCATCGTGAGCGACTACGTGACGTACAAGCGCACCGGCAAGCGGCGGAAGATCTGACGTGGACTCACCGAATTCGCGCCGCGACGCGGCCAGAAAGCAGTTGGGCAGTGAGCAGTTCGACGTGCTGGTGGTCGGCGGAGGCATCACCGGCACCGGCATCGCCCGCGACGCGGCGGCCCGCGGCCTCAAGGTCGCGCTCGTCGAGAAGCTCGACTTCGGCGCGGGCACCTCGAGCAAGTCGTCGAAGCTGGTGCACGGCGGCTTGCGCTACCTCGAGCACGCCGAGTTCGCGCTGGTCTTCGAGTCGGTCAACGAGCGCAAGCGGCTCATGAAGCTGGCGCGGCACCTGGTGCGGCCGCTCCCGTTCCTCGTCACCAACCACAAGGGCGACCGCCGCTTCCTCGCGACGCTGGCGTTGGGCTTGTGGATCTACGACGCGCTCTGCTTCTTCGGGAACTACCGGAACCACCGCACCTACGGCCGCAAGAAGACGCTGCAGTTGGAGCCCTCGCTCAAGGCCGAGGGCTTGAACGGCGGCATCCTCTATTACGACTGCGCGACCGACGACGCGCGGCTCACGCTGGAGTGCGCGCTCGACGCGCAGTCACTCGGCGCGGTGGTGATGAACCACATGCGCGCCGGCAAGCTGACGCGCGACGAGAGCGGCCGCGTGAACGGCGTGGTCGCGCACGACGAAGAGAACGGCGAGAGCGTCACCATCAAGGCGAAGGTGGTCATCAACGCCACCGGCCCGTGGAGCGACGAGGTGCGCGCGATGGCCGGCGAGGCGCGCATCTTGAAGCCCACCAAGGGCGTGCACATCGTGGTCGACGAGCAGCGCCTGCCCGTCAAACACGCGCTGATGATGAACAGCCCGCGCGACAAGCGCACGGTGTTCTGCATCCCCTTCGGGTTGGGGCGCACGGTGGTGGGCACCACCGACACCTTCTACGACGGCTCGCTCGACGACCTCCGGCCCACGCGCGACGACGTGACGTACCTGCTCGAGACCGCGAACGCGTACTTCCCGCGTGCGGCGCTCACCGACGAAGACGTGCTCGCGACGTGGAGCGGCCTGCGCCCGCTGCTCAAGCCCGACGACGAGAACGCCGGCGCGTCGGCGGTGTCGCGTGAACATGAGATCTACGAGTCGCCCGGCTTCATCACGATTGCGGGCGGCAAGCTGACGACCTTCCGCCTGATGGCGGCGCAGGTGGTCGACCGCGCGCTGCCGCAGCTGGGTGTCACCACGAAGTCGCCGACGGCCACGCGGCCGCTGCCCGGCGCGCAGGGCCTCGATGGCTCCGACGAGGCGCTGCACGCACTCGAGCAGTCGCTCGATGGCACCGGGCTGCCCGAGGGCGCACCGCAGTACCTCGCGCACGAGTACGGCACGCGGGCGACGAGCCTGCTGGAGCGCGCGCGGAAGACCGACGGTGCGCTGGAGCGCCTCGACCCGGAGCTCCCGTCGCTGTTTGCGCAGGTCGACCTCGCGGTCGACGACGAGTTCGCGCGCACGCTGGACGACGTGCTGGGCCGCCGCGTGCCGTTGATTCTGCGCGCGAGAGATCAGGGCCTGGGCATCGCGCCGAAGGTCGCGCAGCGCATGGCGGCGAAGCTGGGCTGGAGTGCGGAGCGCACGGCGAAAGAGCTCGAGCAGTACCGCGCGTCAGTCGCGGCCTCGCGCGCGTTCCGCACCTGAGCGTCTCCCTCTCCCGTGGGGAGAGGGCCGGGGTGAGGGGCGCGCCGGGAAACGCACCGTGGCCGCGGCACCCGCGCAGTGCTTCCGCGGCACCCGCGTAGTGCATCCGCGGAGCCTGCGAGGTGCCTCCGGGGAGCCTGCGAGGTGCCTCCGGGGAGCCTGCGAAGTGCCTCCGGGGAGCCTGCGAAGTGCCTCCGGGGAGCCTGCGAAGTGC
>CAMLFP010000434.1 GCA_946479335.1 uncultured Archangium sp. | reverse complement strand
TGGGTCGTTCGCTGCCGCGACCACACCCTCGAGGTGCGCGGCGAGGTGGCGGTGACGCCCATGAACGCGGCCGATCGCACCGCCGTCGAGCGGCGCAGCGCCACGCTGGAGGTGGCGGTGAGCCCGTATCTCTCCGAGGAGGCGCAGCGGGCCCTGTTGACCGCGGCGCAGCAGGCGGAGCGCGAACTCCGCCCGCCGAAGTCGCTGGAGTGCGACGGCATGGAGTTCAACGACGTGTTCCGCGACGGCCTGTGCTTCCGCCCGAAGACCGTCGCGCAGGAGCGCCGCGTGGCGGAGTACTGGTTGGCCCGCGACCGACGGCTGGCGGTGCCCTGTCATCACCAGGGGCGCGAGCGGTCGGTCTCCATTCGCGCGCGATTTCCGGAGCTGAGCGAGGGGTGCGCCGCGTGCGAGACGATGCGCGCGCGGGTCGAGGCGCTCTTCACCGCGTACCCGGGCTGCCAGTCACCGTAGCGGACCGGACGCCGCTCGGGGCCCTGCCCAAGCGCTCGTTCGCGATGCTGCGAGAAACGCTGAGGGTCAGCGGAGCGCGCCGAGTTTCAGGCGCACCTCTTCGAGCTCCGCCTCGGGCGAAGAGTCCCACGTGATGCCGCCGCCGACGCCGTAGCGCCAGCCGTGCGGCTGCTTCTCCGCGGTGCGGATGAGCAGCGCCGCGCGCATCGCATCACCCAGTTCGAGGCCCAGTGCGCCGCAGTACGCGCCGCGTGGGGTGCGCTCCAGCTCGGCGATGACCGACAGCGCGGCCTCGCGCGGCGCGCCGGTGACTGAACCGCCCGGGTGCACCACGGAGAACACCTGCGCCAGCGTGACGTCGTCGCGCAGCGTGCCCTCGACGTCGGCCACCGACTGCACCGCGTAGGAAAGCGGAATGAGCCGGCGTTCGTTGCTGACGTTCACCGAACGCGGCGCGCACAGCCGATGCAGATCATCGCGGAGGAGGTCGGTGATCATCGCCAGCTCCGCGCGATCTTTCTCGCTGGCGAGCAGCACCTCGGCGTGCGTCGCCGTGCCCTTCATCGGCTCGACGTGCACCCAGCGACCGCGCGTCTCGACCAGCAGCTCGGGGCTCGCGGAGACGAACTCGCCGAAGCGCGACGACTTGACCCACGCTGCGAAGCGCGGGACGCCGCGCGCGCACAGCCGTGACAGCAGCGCCGCGCCGGAGACGTCGTTGAGCGTCGCGCGGGTGGTGAGGTTCACCTGGTACACGTCGCCGGCCGCGATGCGCGCGCGGATGGCGCGCACCCCGTCAAGGAAGCCTGTCTCGTCGAGGCGCACGTCGAGCTGCGCGGGCGCGACGTCAAAGGCCAGGTCGAGCCGCCGCGGTGCTCCCGTCACTCGCTCGGCGCGGCCCTCCGCGCGCGCGAACCACACGCCCGCGTCGCCGGGGCGCGTGAAGTCGACCAGCGTCCACGCGGCGCCGTCGGTGAACCCCGGCGCGAGGAGCGCGAAGTCGGTGAGGGGTGTGAGTTGCGAGAGCTTCTCCGAGACGGGTGGCGCGAAGAGGTTGTGGCCCTCACTCCGACTCCCTCCCGCGAGCGGGAGCGGCGGCGTCGAGAGGAGCTCGGCCAGCAGCGCGCGGCCCTCCGGCGTACCGAACGAGTCGGGGTGGAACTGCACGCCCGTCATCGGCAGCGTCTCGTGGCGCACCGCCATCACCGTGCCGTCGTCGAGGCGCGCGGTGACCCGCAGCGGCGCGCGCACGTCGGTCAGCGACAGCGAGTGGTAGCGCATCACCTCGCGCGTGCGCCCGTCATCGAAGCGCGCGAGGGCCCGCTTCCCATGCGCCGGGGTGGAGTTGATCAGCGTCGCTCCGAACGCGAGGCCCAGCGCCTGGTGCCCGAGACACACCCCGAGAAACGGCAGCCGCCGCGCCGCGATGTCACGGACCAGTTCCACCAGACCCGCGCGCACGGGGTCCATCGGGCCGGGCCCCAGCACCACCAGGCCGCAGGCGTCGAGCTCCGCGGGCGTCACGTTTTCCGCTGCAAGTACGCGCACTTGTCGTCGCTCGAAGGGGAGCGCGTCGATGACGTTCCACGAAAACGAATCGTTGTTCTCGATGAACAGCACGGGGCGCACGGTGCAGCACCTTGTAGCGCAACCGCGCTCAGAGGCGCGGGTTTGCCTACCCCTTCGCCCTTCGGGTACACACGCCCGTCGCCGGAAACCCTGGGAGTCGCCTCACCATGATCAGAGCAGTCCTCTCGAGCACCGCCGTGTGTCTGTTCCTCTCTGCGTGCGGAGGCGACAAGCCCGAGCCGCAGACACCCGTCGACTCCGGCACGCACATCCTCCCGACGCAGAACTGCATCGACAACGACGCCGACGGCGTGCCGGGCACCGGCATGTGCGAGGGCATCGTCGACTGCGATGATCGCAACGCCGAGGTGTTCCCCGGCGCGCCGGAGCTGTGCAACGACCGCGACGACAACTGCGACGGCCAGAAGGACGAAGGCCTCACGGTGAACACCTGGTACACCGACGCTGATCACGACGGGTATGGCGCTACGGCCAGCGGCGAGGGCTGCGGTGCGCCGCCCACCGGGAGCGTGCTGCAGGACGGCGACTGCGACGACACCGACGCCTCGCGGCACCCGGGCGCGACGGAGACCTGCAACACCATCGACGATGACTGCGACGGGAACGTCGACAACAACGTCACCTACCAGGACTTCTACGCAGACGCCGACGGCGACACCTACGGCGACGCGAACGGCAGCCCGGTGAGCTCGTGCATGCCGACGGTGCAGGGCCGCGTCACCAACCAGGCCGACTGCGACGACACCAACCCCACGGTGAAGCCCGGCGCCACCGAGCTGTGCAACCGCGTCGACGACAACTGCGACGGGCAGGTCGACAACGGCATCACCTACAACGACTACTACCCCGACATCGACGGCGACGGCTTCGGCGACCAGTACGCGGCGCCCGAGAGCAGCTGCTCCTCGGTGGCCGGCAAGGTCGTCGACCACACCGACTGCGACGACAGCCGCTCCACCACCAAGCCCACCGCGCCGGAGCAGTGCAACGACGTCGACGACAACTGCAACGGGCAGGTCGATGAAGGGTTGACCTTCAGCACGTATTACACCGACGCCGACGGCGACGGCTTCGGTGACACCAGCGCGTCTCCGCAGTCGTCGTGCGCGGCGGTGGCCGGCAAGGTGACCAACAACACCGACTGCAACGACGCGAACCCCGCGGTGAAGCCCACCGCGCCGGAGATCTGCAACGGCGTCGACGACAACTGCGACACCGTCCCCGACAATGGGCTGACGCAGTATCAGTACTTCACCGACGCCGACGGTGATGGCTACGGCACCGGCACCGCGTCGCCGTCGTGCCTCACCTCGCGGCCCGGCATGGTCACCAACGCGAACGACTGCAACGACGGCAACTCCGCCGTGCACCCGGGCGCGACGGAGATCTGCAACAACGTCGACGACAACTGTGACAACCAGGTCGACAACGGGCTGACCTTCACCACCTATTACCCGGACGCGGATGGTGACACCTACGGCTCCAACGCCGCGGGCGTGGGCATCAGCTCGTGTCAGGTCATCTCGGGGCGCGTCACCAACAACACCGACTGCAACGATGCCAACGCGGCCATCAAGCCGGGCGCGGCGGAGGTCTGCGACAACGTCGACAACAACTGCGCGGGCGGCGTCGACGAGGGCCTCGCCACGCAGAGCTACTACGCCGACAACGACTCCGACGGGTACGGCGCGGGCAGTGCCATCGTGAAGTGTGGCCCGGTAGGCACCGCGGCGGGCCGCGTGACGAACAACACCGACTGCAATGACAACAACGCGGGCGTCCACCCGGGCGCGACGGAGATCTGCAACTCGGTCGACGACAACTGCAACGGCTCGACCGACGAGGGCACGTCGTCGGTGAACTGGTACCTCGACAACGACGGCGACGGCTACGGCGCGGGCACGGCGATCTTCCAGTGCGCGCCCATCACCGGGCGCGTCACCAACAACAGCGACTGCAACGACAACAGCGCGGCCATCAAGCCGGGCGCGACCGAGGTCTGCGACGGCGTCGACAACAACTGCGTGGGCGGCGTCGACGAAGGCAACCCCGGCGGCGGCGCGGCCTGCACCACCGGCCAGTCGGGCATCTGCTCCGCCGGCACGCAGACCTGCACCGGAGGCAGCGTGCAATGCGTGCGTAACCAGAACCCGGCCTCGGAGACCTGCAATGGCCTCGACGACAACTGCGACGGCACGGCGGACAACGGGGTGCCCGACAACGGCTCGTGCATCACCGGTCAGGCCGGCATCTGCGCGGCGGGTACGTACAAGTGCCAGGGCGCGAACTTCGTCTGCGTTCAGACCACCGCGTCAACCACCGAGACCTGCAACGGCCTCGACGACAACTGCAACGGCACAGTCGACGACGGCAACCCGGGCGGCGGCGCGGCGTGCGGCTCCGACGAGGGCGAGTG
>CAMLFP010000433.1 GCA_946479335.1 uncultured Archangium sp. | reverse complement strand
ACGCCGCGAGCTGCGGGAGGTAGTGCGCCACCTGCCGCTGCCACCACGTGTAGTTGTGCTTCGCGTCGGTGCCCCAGACCTTGAGGTGCGTGGGCACGCCCTTGCGCTGCAGCCAGTGGCCGAGCTCCTGCGTCTCCGGGAGGCAGCGGCCTTCGAAGGCGCCGCGCCCGACGACCAGCGTGAGCTGCGTGTGGCGCCGCACGCGGTCCAGCGCCGCGCCTTGCAGCCCCGGCACGAACGCCAGCGGGTCGTTGAAGTACATCGCGTCGTTGTAGCCGCCGCCCTTCACGAACTCCGAGCCGCGGTAGCGCCCTGACATGCACAGCGCCCCGCGGAAGATCTCAGGGAACTTGAGCGCGAAGAGCGCCGAGTACATCGCGCCCATGCTGCAGCCCGCCGCCGTCATGCGGATCCTCGGCGCGTGGCAGTCGTTGCGGATGAAGCCCACCAGGTCTTCGGTGATGAAGCGCTCGTACTGCCGGTGGCGCTCCATGCGTTGGTCGAGCGGCCCCTGGCCCGAGAACGTCTGCGAGATGTTGCTCTCCGGGCAGTACAGCTTCAGGCGCCCACGCTCGAGCCACGGCTTGAGCGCGTCGACCATGCCGCTCTCCCGCCATTCGTGCGCGACGCCGGCGTTCGAGGGGAAGACGATGACTGGACGACCGAAGGTTCCGAAGGTCCAGACGTGCGCGCGGCGACCGAGCGCGGGGGACTCCAACAACACGTGACGCGATTGCATGTGGCGCCGCACTCTATTGCGCCGCGTCACCGCGTTTGAACCGGCTTTCTGGTGTGCGTGCGGCGCTTACTCGCGCAGCGGGAGCTCGACGGTGAAGCCGTCGAAGGCCACGTCGCAGGCTCCGGAGAACTCCTGGCGCGCCTGCTCCAGCAGCGGGCGGGGGTCGACGTCGTGGCGAGACGAGAGGTGCGTCAGCACCAGCCGCTTGGCCTTCGCTTCAGCCGCGACCTTGCCCGCTTCACGCGCGGTGGAGTGCCGCGTCTCGAGCGCGCGCGACTGCTCGTCGTCGCTGAAGGTCGCCTCGTGCACCAGCAGGTCGCACTCGCGCGAGGCCTCCACCATCGTCGCGCACGGCCGGGTGTCGCCGGAGATGACCACGCGGCGCCCGGCGCGCGACTGGCCCAGCACCTGCTCGGGCGTCACCACCGTGCCGTCGGCGAGCGTGATGGCCTGGCCCTTCTGCAGCTTCCCGAAGTCGGGGCCGTGCGGCACGCCGAGCTTCTTCGCGGCCTCGGCGTCGAAGCGGCCCGGGCGCGTGTCTTCTTCGAGCGCGTAGCCGAGCGCGTTGACGCGGTGGTCGACCCGCACCGCGCGCACCGAATAGCCCTGACGCTTGAGCACCTCGCCGCCGCGGAGCTCCTGCACCTCGACGGGGAAGGCGAGCCGGTCGACGCCGAGATGGATGGCGGTGTCGAGGATCTTCTTCGCCGGCGGCGGGCCGTAGAGCGTCAGGCGCTCCGTGCGCCCGCCCATGCCCAGCGTGCGGAGGAAGCCGATGATGCCGAGGTAGTGATCAGCGTGGAAGTGCGTGAAGAACACCGCGTCGACCGAGAACCCCGTCCCGAAGCGGATCATCTGCCGCTGGCTGCCCTCGCCGCAGTCGAAGAGCAGCAGGTCGGCGCCGGCCTTCACCGCAAGGCCCGAGACGTTGCGGTGCAGCGTCGGCATGGCCGCCGAGGTGCCCAGAAACGTCAACCGCAGAATCGACAGGCCCGTGGTGCTCACGACGAGCCTGACGCCCTACCACACGAAGTCCGACGCGATGGCGCGTTTCAGTTGGGGAGCCGGCGCGACGCGGTAGAACGCGCCCATGCCCATCGGCCCGAAGAAGGTTGGAACCCCCGCGACGCCTGCTCCGAAGCTGCAGAACACCGGGAAGGCCGCGGTGCCCACGCCGGCCGCGAAGGTGTGGGGCTCGACCGCGCCCGCCGTGGTCAGCGGCGTCGACGCGCCGGTCGCCTCGGCCGCGGAGGTCTCGAAGAAGGGCGCCGCGCTCACCGGCGCCGCTCCGTCGGTGAACCTGGCGGCGACCGTGGCCAGCACCGCCGTCGCCTTCGACGCCATCAAGGCGCCGGGCGGCCCGACGAAGGCGCGCATCCTCGATGACGGGCTCGACGCGTGGAACGCGCGGCTCGACCTCATCGAGCACGCGAAGACCTCCATCGACTCGTCGTACTTCATCGTCGAGAAAGACCCGTACGGCTTCGCCTTCCTCGGAGGGTTGCTCAAGAAGCAGCTCGAGGGCGTGCACGTGCGCCTGAGCGTCGACGCGATGGCCGACACCTTCGGCACGCACGGCTTCAAGGCGCCGCTGCGCGGCCGCGACTACCTCGAGGAGATCGTCAACCAGGGCGGCGAAGCGTTCGTCTACAACCCGGTGTCCAGCCGCCCGTTGGACTTCATCGAGAACGGTGGCTACGCGGCGCTCGCGTCGAACCACGACAAGATCCTCGTCGCCGACGGCCAGGTGGGCATCACCGGCGGCCGCAACATCGCGCAGGACTACTACGCCAACCCGAAGGACATGAAGGGCGCGTGGCGCGACATGGACGTGCTCCTCACCGGCAAGGAGACCGCGGGCGGCTTGAAGCAGGCCTTCGAAGCGGAGCTCACCAATGGCGATGCCTCGCACCGCGTGACGAAGGACATCCTCGGCAACTGGTCGAAGAAGGACATCCAGCTCCTCGGCGCGTACGAGCTGATGCAGGCGTGGACGCGCGCGCCCCAGCTGACCGACGCGCAGAAAGAGCAGCTGCGCACCGACCCCGCGCTGCAGCAGAAGATGGCCGGCGAGCTCGTGCAGCAGGTGCTGGGCCGCATCCAGAAGGACCTGCCCGCGAACCTCCAGCGCGCGCCGTCGAGCAGCGACCTCGAGTTCTTGAACGAGCAGGCACTCAAGCTGGTGACGCACGCCGAGGCCCGCGGCAGCCGCGCGCTCTACGAGCAGCGCCAGAGCACCACCCACGACACGCAGGCGAAGATCATCGACCAGACCTCCGCCGCCGCCGGGCAGCGCACCAACAACATCGCGCCGTCGCTGGTGGCGCTGGTCGAAGGCGCGCACAAGCGCATCGTGGTGCAGAACCCCTACGTGGTGCTGACGCAAGACATGCTGCAGGCGCTGGAGCGCGCCTCGGCCCGCGGCGTGAAGATCGACATCATCACCAACAGCCCGCTGTCGACCGACTCCGACGTCACGCAGGCCTTCTTCCTCGAAGACTGGAAGACGATCCTCGCGAAGTGCCCGACGGCCAACATCTACGTCGCCACCGGCGACCGGAAGTTCCACACCAAGAGCGCGGTCATCGACGACGACGAGGCGGTCATCAGCACCTACAACCTCGACCTGCTCTCCGGCTTCGTGAACGGCGAGGTGGGCGCGGTGGTGAAGTCGAAGGAGCTCGCCGACGACCTGCTCGGCGCCTTCGAACATGACAAGGCCGACAAGGCCAACGGCTTCATCCAGTACACCATCAAGCGCGACGAGCACGGCCAGCCGGTGATGAAAGACGGCCAGCCGGTGGCGGCGTTCGGGCCGGAGGACCACCTCCCGAAGGAGGTGCTCGAGGCCTACAAGTCGAAGCGGAACATGTGGGGCAACCTCATCCGCAACAACGTGCCCATCTTCGCGCCGCTGCGGCACGACGACCGCTGACGTCAGCCGCGCAGCGCGGCGAAGTCGGGCGCGAACGAGACCAGGAGACACCCCAGCGCGATGGCCAGCGCCGCGAGCTTCAGCGGCTCTGGAGCCGGGGTCAGCGAGAGCAACAGCGCGCACACCGTGATGCTGAAGACGGAGCGGCCGAAGGTGCTGCGGCGCTCGGTGATGACGCGGGGCGGGCGGAACGCGCGCGCCAGCACGTAGACGTAGCGGAGCGCGCCCAGCGTCAACGCCCAGGCCGGCGCGCCGGCCAGCACCGCCGCGACCGAGAGCAGCGCGACCAGCAACGCGTCGGTCTCCATGTCGAAGTGCGCGCCGAAGGGCGCGGCCTCGTCGAGGCGCCGGGCGAGAAAGCCGTCGAGCCCGTCGAGCGCGAACACCAGGCCGAAGCTCCACCACGCGGGCGTCATGACGGCTGCGCCCACCAGCACCGCGACGCGCACCAGCGTCACCGCGTTCGCCACGCCGAGCCCGAACAGCCGCGTCATGCGCGGGCGCGCCAGCACGAAGAAGATGAATAGCGACGCGCCGCCGGTCTCCGCCAACGGCCACAGCGCGTGGAGCGCCAGCGCGCCGGCCCCCGCGACCAGGCACAGCACCGCCTGCACCACGCTCCACCGCGCGCTCACGGGGCCGTCTTCTCGAACACGAGGAATCGGTAGGCCAGCACGCCCGCCTGCAGCGCGAGTTGGAGCGCGTTGCCGCCCACCCACGAGCGCCACAGCGGCGAGCGCACCGGCAGGTACCGGCCCACCGACATCACCGCGGAGAGCAGCAGATCTCTCGGCCGCCGCAGCTCGAGGTACGGCGTG
>CAMLFP010000432.1 GCA_946479335.1 uncultured Archangium sp. | reverse complement strand
CGTCGTCACCTACGGCGTGGTGGTGGCGGTCGACAACAGCGACCTCGCCCTCAAGCCCGGCATGACCGCCACCGTGCGCATCCGCACCGCGGCCGTCGAGTCGAGCGATCGCGTGCCCGCCATCGCGCTGCACTTCACGCCCCCCGGTGAGCATCGCGCGCACGGCGAGCCGGCGCTGTGGCTGCTCGAGAACGACGCGCTCCGGAAGGTGACGGTGGTGCCCGGCATCAGCGACGGCGACGTCACCGCGGTGGCGGCGGGCGCGGTGCAGGCGGGCGCGGCGGTGGTGGTCGATGTGACTCCGGAAGGGCGGCGGGCGTATGGGCTCGATGTCAAACGCTGAGGCGGCGTTGCTCGAGCTGCGCGGCGTGCAGCGCGCGTACGGCGAGGGCGACGCGCGGGTGTTGGCGCTCAACGGCGTCGACCTGCGCATCGATCGCGGCGAGTTCGTCGCCATCACCGGGCCGTCGGGCTCCGGCAAGTCGACGGCGGTCAGCATCCTCGGGTGTCTGGAGGCGCCCAGCGCCGGCGAGTACCTCATCGAAGGCCAGCCGGTGACCGCGCTGCCGAAAGACGTGCTGCCCGCGCTCCGCAACGCGCTCTTCGGCTTCGTCTTCCAGAACTACAACCTGCTGACGCGCACCTCGGCCACCGACAACGTGTCGCTGCCGCTGGTCTATGGCGACGTGCCCGCCGTCGAGCGGGTGGCGCGGGCGCGCGCGGCGCTGGCGGAGGTCGGGTTGGCGGGGCGCGAAGAAGCGCGGCCGAACCAGCTCTCCGGCGGGCAACAGCAGCGCGTGGCGATCGCGCGCGCCATCGTGAACCGCCCGCAGATCCTCATCGCTGACGAGCCCACCGGCAACCTCGACACCCGCACCGGCACCGAGATCATGCAGCTCCTCAAGCGGCTCAACGAAGAGGCGGGCATCACCATCATCATGGTGACGCACGACGCGTCGTGCGCGGCGTGGGCGAAGCGGCAGGTCACCGTGCGCGATGGGAGAATCGAGGCTGACGTGCGCCGCGAAGGAGGTGCCGCATGAGGGCCCGCGCGACAGTGGAGCTGGCGGTCGGAGCGCTCCTGCGACACCGCATGCGCTCCGCGTTGACCGTGCTGGGCGTGGTGATCGGCGTGGGCGCGGTGTTGATGATGCAGTCGCTGGGCGAAGGTGCGAGCGCGTACATCCAGCAGGCGATCTCCGGCATGGGCAGCAACGTGCTGCTGGTGATCCCCGGGGCGCCGCGCGGCGGCATGGGCAGCTACGGCGGAGCGGCGCTCTTCACGCCGGCTGATCTCGAGGCGCTGCGGCGCACCGTGCACGACGCGACCGCGATCGCGCCCGTCGCCAACAAGCCGCTGCGCACCGTGGCGGGCGGCAACAACCGCAACACCCCGTTCTCGGGCGTCACCGCCGAGTACTTCAGCGTGCGCGGCTGGGCGCTCGCGAAGGGCCGCGGCATCACCGTCGACGACGTGCGGCAGGGCGCGACGGTGTGCGTGCTGGGCCAGACGGTGGTGAACGAGCTCTTCCCCGGCGAGGAGCCGCTGGGGCGAGAGGTGCGCGTGCACGACCTCCCGTGTCGCGTGGTGGGTGTGCTGGAATCGAAGGGCGCGTCGGCCTTCGGTATGGATCAAGACGACGTGGCGATGATGCCGTTGACGACCTTCCAGCGGCGCGTCTCCGGGAGCGATCGCGTGTCGATGATCATCGTGTCGGCCGAGCCCGACGCGCTCGACGCCGCAAAAGATCAGCTCACCAACGTGCTGCGCCGGCGGCGGCACGTGCTGCCGGGAGAAGAAGACGACTTCGCGGTGCGCGACCCGCGCGAGCTCCAGGCGGTGCTGGGGCAGGTGACGTCGGTGCTCTCCGCGTTCCTGCTCGGGGTGGCGGCGATCTCGCTGCTGGTGGGCGGCATCGGCATCATGAACATCATGCTGGTGTCGGTGACGGAGCGGACCCGCGAGATCGGCGTGCGCCTCGCGGTCGGCGCGCGTGAACGAGACGTGCTGCGCCAGTTCCTCGTGGAGGCCATCGCGCTCTCGGTGGCGGGCGGCATCCTCGGCGTGGGGCTCGGGCTGATCGGCGCCCGCGTGGTGTCGGGGTTGATGAACGTGCCGTTCGTGGTGCCCATCAGCGGGGTCCCCATCGCGCTCGGGGTGTCGCTGCTGGTGGGCGTGATCTTCGGGGTGGTGCCGGCCCGCAAGGCGTCGCGGCTCAGCCCGCTCGCGGCGTTGCGCTTCGAGTAGCTCATCGCCGCTGGCCGGCCGATGCGCTCACTGCGCGCCCGCGGACTTCGTGCGTCCGCGGAGGCCGCTCGGCATGGCGCATCGTAGACGTCTTGCGTCCCTCCGGCTGCATCCGCGGGGATTCGAGTTCGTCGCGGACACCGTTCGTTACGGGTGCTGTTCGTCACAGACTGAGTTCGTCGCGCGCTGGTGACGTGGCGGTCGGTGGGGGCGATGTCCGCGCCACGCGCCACCCGCGCTGAGGGCACGTTCCTCAGCGCGTTCGCGACCGGGTGCGCTGTTTCACGCGGGGCGCGTCGCGCTCTCGAGCAGCAGCTTCTGCTCGGCGCGGGCGATGGCCGTGCGGGTTTTTTCCAGCGCGTCGGCGTTCACGGAGATCGAGGTGATGCCCAGCCGCACCAGCGCCTCGGCGAAGGCCGGCGAGTTCGACGGCGCCTGGCCGCACAGCGAAGAGGTGAGCCCGTGCGCGTGGCACGCGGAGATGATGCGCGCGATGGCGTCCATCACGGCGGGGTCTGACTCGTCGAACAGCTCCGCGCACACGGTGGAGTCGCGATCGACGCCCAGCATCAGCTGCGTCAGATCATTCGAGCCGATGGAGACGCCGTCGATGCCCAGCTTCGCGTACTCCGGCAGCCAGTAGGCCACCGACGGCACCTCGGCCATCACCCAGGTGTGCAGCCCGCGTTGTTTCCCGAGCGGGCTGCGGTGGATGCGCTCCAGGCACGCCTCGAGCTCCCACTTCGTGCGCACGAACGGCAGCATCACGTGCAGGTTGGGGGTCTCCTCGCGCACGCGCGCCAGCGCCTGCAGCTCCGCGTCGAAGAGCGAAGGGTCCTTCACGTAGCGGAAGCAGCCGCGGTACCCGATCATCGGGTTCTCTTCTTCGGGCTCGTGCTTCGCGCCGCCCTGCAGCCCGCGGAACTCGTTCGTGCGGAAGTCGTAGGTCCGGTACACCACGGGGCGCCCGGAGAACGCGCGCGTGATGCGCAGCAGCGCGGCCGAGAGCTGGTCCACCACCTCCGCCGTGGGGACCTCCTTCGGGTGACGGCCGTTGAGCGCCGAGAGCAGCATGAACTCCGCGCGGAGCAGACCCACGCCGTCTGACGAGAGCGCCGCCGCGGTCTCCGCCTGCTCGGGGATGGCGAGGTTCAGGTACAGCCGCGTCGCGGTCGGCACCGGCGCCGACACCGTCACGCTGGGCGCGGCCGCCGTCACCTGCGCGGGCTTCGCCAGCCCCTCGTGCACCTGGCCGTGCGAGCCGTCGACGGTCAGCTCTTCGCCGTCACGCAACACCTGCGTCGCGGTGCGCGCCCCCACCACACAGGGGATGTGCAGCTCCCGGCTGACGATCGCCGCGTGACAGGTCATGCCGCCAGAGTCGGTGATCAACGCCGCCGCGCGACGGATCGCGGGCACCCAGTCGGGCGAGGTCATCGGCGCGACCAGCACCTCGCCGTCGAGCAGCTTCGAGGCGTCGGCCACCGAGCGCAGCACGCGCGCCCGGCCGGAGGCGATGCCGGGTGACGCCCCGAGTCCACTCACCAGCGGCGCTTCGTTCTCCGAGGGCTTCTTGAGCGTGGTGATGGGCCGCGTCTGCACCAGCCAGAAGATGCCGCCGTGCTCCGCCCACTCGATGTCCTGCGGCGTGCCGTAGTGCTTCTCCACGCGCAGCGCGAGGGTGGCCAGCTCCGTGGCTTCGGTGTCTGACACCACGCGGCGCGCGGCCTCGTCGGCGTTCAGCTCCAGCTTCGCGTCGCGCCCGTCAGCCCCGCGGATGATCTTGAACGCCTTGTTGCCGACGCGCAGCTGCAGCAGCCGCGGCCCGGCCTTCGAGAAGATCATCGTGTCGGGCTCCACCTGCCCCGACACGATGGCCTCGCCCTGGCCGAACACCGCCTCCACCACCACCTTGTCGGTCGAGGAGGTCGACGGGTCGGCGGTGAAGATCACGCCCGCGCGGTTCGACTCGATCATCAGCTGCACCACCACCGCCAGCGACGGCTCCTCGGTGAGGCCCTGCGTCTTGCGGTAGGCCAGCGCCCGCTGCCCGTAGAGCGACGCCCAGCACGAGATGACCGCCTCCAGCAGCGCGTCGTCGCCGCTGACGTTGGTGAAGCTCTCGTGCATGCCCGCGAAGGAGGTGCCCGCGGTGTCTTCGCTGGTCGCCGACGAACGCACCGCCACGCGCGCGCCCGGGCCCAGCTTCGCGTACGCCGCGCGGAGCTCCTTGCGCAGCACAACAAACAA
>CAMLFP010000431.1 GCA_946479335.1 uncultured Archangium sp. | reverse complement strand
CGGCGAGGTCGCCTGGTACCAGTTGACCGGGGTGATGATCATCACCGCGTGGGCCTCCACCCACATGGGGTACTTGAGCGCGGTCGCGTACGGCAGCTTGCCCGGCTTGGCGGGGGTCTCGACCTTCTCCGGGGTCTTCGCGGCTGCTGCGGCAGCGGTCGCGGCGTCGAGCGCGAACGAGGAGATCTGCTCCACCGCGGGGAACACGTCGTCAGGGTCGAGCTTGAGCTTCTTGCCGGCCACCACGTGCGTGTCGGAGTGGATGATCTCCACCGCGAGCATCGTCTGCTTCCCTACCTGGGTGATCGACCCCGTCACCAGGTATTCAACTCCGAGGATCGACGCGAGCTTCCCGAACGACGCGCGGTCGGCGTACTTCGATTCGCCCAGCTTCTTCTCGGCGAGCACCTCTTCAAGCCGCTCGCGCTCCAACGCGACCACGCGGCCGCTGCTGGCGAGGTCGGCGGTGATCAACGCCGCCAGCCCCTTCGAGAAATACCCGAGGTCTTCACTCGCGGAGTTGTTGCGGAAGTAGATCGCCGCCACGCGCGGTTTGACGCCCGCGTCGGCCGCGAACGCAGGGAGCGCGAACAGCGCGATGCAGGCCAGCCACTTCATCAGTTCCTCCTCATGCGGAAGGAGCCCTTCGTGAGTTCCACCCGCTGCTCCGGGAAACGGGCTTCGAACGTGCCCTCGTCAAAGCCGACGCCGTCATCGTGCGCCCACGTCTTCACCGTCACCGTGCAGGTGCCCTCCTGGTACTGGCCATCGCGCCGCCAGCGCGCCTGCACGCAGGTGAACTGCCCGTCTTTCCCCTTCTCGAGGCGCAGGTCGAACGACTCGTCGTCGCGCTCGCGGCTGGCGTTGAGGAAGAACACCTTCCCGTCATTCGACTTCTGCGAGACGAGGTGCCGGTCGAACTCCAGCGTCCAGTTGCGATCGAGCGTGGCGTGGAACCAGACGACGCCCGTGAGCACGTCGCCGAGCTGACACCAGGGCACGTAGTTCTTGTTGTAGCCCTGCATGTCGCTCACCGAGCCGTCGTGCTCGAGGTACTTGCGGGTGTAGGCGCGGTAGCGATCACAGTCTTCGGCGCGCGCGGCGTCGAGCGCGAGCGTGTTGTAGAAATACGCGAAGGCGTTCTGGTTGCGGCGCTCGGGTTTGCAGTGTTTTTCGAACTCGGCCGCCATCTCGTCGAGGCCCTTGAGGCCCGCGCGGCGCAGGGCGCGATCATCGACGCCGCTCCCCTTGCGGATGTCCATGTCGTCGCACCCGTCGAGCGCCTTCTTCCAGCGGTTGACGTCTTCGAACTCGTTGGAGTTCGCCTCCAGCAGCTCCTTCACGCGCCGCTCGAAGCCGCTGGCCGACGAATCGGTGGGGAACTGATCGAGGAACGCCTGCACCGTGGTCACCGCGCCGTCGAGGTCGCCCTCCCACGCCTGGAGATCCGACTTCAGGTCGATGAACCGCGCGGCGTCACGCGGGGCCTTCGTGGCGAGCTGCTTCGTGATGCGCGCGTCGAGCTCAGCGCGCACCGCGGCGCCCTCCTTCACGTCGACGTAGCCGAGCGCGGGCGCGACGCTGAACGACTCGCCGTCGTCGAGGCGCCCCTCGAACATGAAGCGGAACAGATCTTCGAAGCCGTGATCATGGAGGCTCACGCTGCCGAAGCGCGAGTCGTTCACCAAGCGCTCCTCTTCGGGCGAGAGCCGCTGGTCGAGCGACGCCGGGTACGTGACGCCGTTGTACACGTTGGCGAACTGGAGCCGCGCGCGGTCTGACTCCTTGATGAAGGCGCGCTGGTTGGCGACCCAGTCGCGCAGCACCGCCACCGCCTTCGCCTCTTCACCCGGCTTCATCACCCGCGTGCCACCACCGCGCGACGAGAGGAACTGCTTCGCCACGCGCGCGAGGAAGCGGCCGCGCAGCAGCCGCAGCGTGAGGAAGTGCTCCTGCTGCTCCTTCGTCATCGAGGCCACGCGGGCTTCGTCTTTCATCGCCGCGTCGAGGCGCTTCCCCAGCTCGACCGCGCTGCCGGAGATGAGGTCCTTCTTGCGCTGCTGGTATTCCTCGAAGCGCTTGAGCAGCTCGTCGCGCCGCTCGCGCGCGAGGAGGAAGGTCGGCGACTTCGAGACGACCTCGCGGATCGCGGCCTGCGCCTCGTCGAGCTTGCCCTGGTCAGAGAGATCGAGCGCCTTGCCGTAGGCCACGACGGTGGCGAGATCCTTCACGCGGACCTTGCGGCGCGCGGAGGCGTCGGCGGTCAACTTCGCGTCGATCTTCGCGACGAGATCATTCGCGAGGCGCTGCTCCATGTCGAAGACGTTGTCGCGTTGATCCTGCTCGCGGGCGGCGGCGACGACCGAGCCGTCTTTGGCGTTCACCAGCCGCGCGTCGAGCAGCAGCTTCTCTCCGGCCAGCGTCAACGTGCCGTACACGAGGTAGTTCGCGTTCAGCACCTGCCCCAGCTTCGCCGCCGTCTTCTTGTCGACGTACTTCGTCTGCTGGAAGTCGAGTTCCTTGAGCACCTCCTCGAGGCGCGTGCGCTCCACCACCGTCACGCCGTCGAAGGCGACGAGGTCAGTGATCAACATGTCGGTGAGGCCCTTGCTGACGAAGCCCAACTCGGCGTCGTTCGACTGGTTCTCGAAATAGAGCACCGAGACGACGGGCTTCTCACTCGCCGCCAGCACCGTCATCAGCGCCAGCGACAGCATCAGTTCGCGCCGGGGAACGCGGTGACGTACTGCACCTTCACGTCAGGGAAGGCGGTGACGAACTGCACCTTGGTGTCGGGGAACGCGGTCACGAACTGCCACTTGCCGCACTTGTCGGGGAAGGCCGTCACCTTCTGCACCTTCACGTCGGGGAACGCCGTCACCACCTGCACCTTCACGTCGGGGAAGGCGGTGACCTCCTGGATCTTCCCGTACAGCTTGTGGCCGTTGAAGGTGCAGCTCGACTTGTCGAAGCGCCCGCTCGCCCACGCGTTGAGCGCGACACCAGCGACAGCGAACACGGCGCACGAGGTAGCGACGGCGATCAGTCTCTTCACGTGGGAGCTCCAGGGAGGGGGTGGCGTCAAGCGACGACGCAAGCTTCCTCGACGGCCGCCACTTCGGGAATCTTCATCGTCGGGAGCGAGACGATTTTCGCCTGCTTGCCGCCGAGCGCGCTCTGAGACGCGGCCTCGATCGCCACCTCGACGATGGCGCCGATGGGCGCGTCGCCGTCGAAGTTCACCGTGCGGTTGTGCGGCGTGCGACCGAAGCGGCGATCAGGGTTGGTGCGCGACGGACCCTCGACCAGCACCTCCACGGTGTGGCCCACCAGCTTCGACATCACGCCCAGGCTGACCTGCTTCTGGAGCGCGTTGAGGCGCTCGAGCCGCTTCACCTTCACCTCGTGCGGCACCGGCCCCCACTCCGCTTCCTTGAGGCCCGCGACGGTCTTCGGCCGCGACGAGTACACGAACGCGAACTGCCCGTCGTATTCGACCTGCTTGCACAGCTCGAAGGTCTTCTCGAAGTCCTCCTCCGTCTCGCCTGGGAAGCCCACGATGATGTCGGTGGTCACCGCGATGCCGGGGCGCGCCGCGCGCAGCTTGTTCAGGCGCTCGAGGTAGTCGGCGATCGAATAGTCGCGCTTCATGCGCTTCAAGACCGGCTCGGAGCCGCTCTGCACCGGCAGGTGGAAGTGCGGCATGATCTTCGGCTCGATCCGGAACGCCTCGATCAGCTCGTCGCTCAGATCGTGCGGGTGGCTGGTGGTGAAGCGAACCCGATCAATGCCCGGCACCTGCGCGGTGCGCAGCAGCAACTGCGCGAAGGAGATGCCGCCGAGGTACGAGTTCACGTTCTGCCCGACCAGCGTCACCTCGCGCACACCGACGGTGGTGAGGCGCGCGACCTCCTGCAGCACCTCGGGGAACGGCCGGCTCACCTCGCGGCCGCGCGTGTGCGGCACCACGCAGAACGAACAGACGTTGTCGCAGCCCTTCATCACCGTGACGAACTCGGTGGTGCGGCCCAGCGAGCTCTTCGGGTCGGCCTGCGGGAAGACGTACGCCTCGGAGTCGACCCACGCGGTCTCCACCACGCGCGCCTGCTCCTTCTCGACGCGGGTGAGGATGTCGGGGAGCCGCCCGATCGCGTCAGGCCCGAACACGAAGTCGACGTACGGAACCTTGTCGAGGATCTTCTGCTTCTCCTGCTGCGCGACACAGCCGCCGACGCCGCTCAGCGCCCCGCGCTGCAGCTTCACCTGCCGGTAGCGGCCCAGCGCCGAGAGCATCTTGTCTTCGGCCTTCTCGCGGATGGAGCAGGTGTTGAGGATGATGAGGTCGGCGTTGTCCGCCACCGGCGTCGGCGCGTACGACAAGCCCGCGAGCGCTTCGCCCATGCGGTTGGTGTCGTTGACGTTCATCTGACAGCCGAAGGTGTGGATGAAGTACTTCTTCATGCGGGCCCTTCTGGAGTGTCCGCCCGCCCTGTGTCAACCCGC
>CAMLFP010000430.1 GCA_946479335.1 uncultured Archangium sp. | reverse complement strand
CACCGGCGAAGAAGAGGGCCTTGATGACCAGCTCTTCGCCCATGGTCTGCGACAAGCCCGCGTCTTGCAGCGAACGCGGTTGCGGCGGGAAGAAGCGCGCGCCGCGCGGAGGTGCGCCGGTCGCGGGGCGGGCCTGCGCCGGCGGCGGGCCCTGGCGCGTCGGCGGGCGCATCATCGACTGCGGCGGCGCGCGCCCCGGTTGCTGCGAGCCGAAGCCGCTCGAGGCCTGCCCGGTGCCGCGCCGCTGGGGGATACCGGTGGTCGGCCCCATCGACGGCCGGGGACCGCGCTGCTGCACCACTTCGTCGTCGTCTTCTGGAGTGCCCACGAACGTATTTTCCTTCACCATGGAGCAGGGAACCTACCCGCGCACGATGCACCAGATGCCCGGTCGTTGTCGGAGGAATCATCGCACCGCGGGGTTGACGCGGCCGAAATGAAAAACCGCGCCGGCGGAACTCCCACCGGCGCGGCGCGTGCTGCTGGTCGGCGGGCCTTCAGCGCTTGAGCTTCGCCAGCAGGCGGCGGAGGTCTTCGTTCACCTTCACGAACTCCGTCTTGCCCTTCTCGTCGGCGACCTGCTTCTCCAGCGCGGGGAGGCTCTTCTTGGCCTGCGCCAGCGCCTCGGGCGAGTCGTCGATGAGCCAGTCAGCGCCCTGGATGATGGCCAGGCGCGTGTCGAGGTTGGTGTCGGTGAGCCGCTTCATCAGCTCGTCGATGGAGCCCGCGTTGCCGCTGCGCCCCAGCTCGTACGCCGCGCGCTCGCGCACGCCTTCGTCCTTGCCGTCGAGCTTCTTCGCCCAGCAGGCCATGTCGCCCTTGCACTCCGCGGCGGCCTCGGCGCGCGCCTTGTAGGCGGCGATCTTCTCCTGGTGCTTCTTCAGCGACCCGGGCACGTCGTTGCAGCCCTCGTTGCCGTCGAACTCCTTGCACTCGGCCTCGTAGAGCTTCTGGTCGGCGTCGGCGAACTTCTGGAAGACCGACGGGTCGTCACCCAGCATCGCCACCCCGCGGATGGAGGCTTCACGGCCGCCCCACATGCCCTTGGTCGCGGTCTCCACGAGGCGCGGCACGGCGTCCTTGCCGCCGATGCGCACCAGGCTCCAGACGTACTCGTTGCGCGCGTTGCCCTCGGGCTCGTCGAGGAGCGCGGCCAGCGGCTTGACGCCCTCCTGGCTGCGCATGCGGCCCAGCGCGTCGGCGGCGCGCATGCGCATCAGCAGGCGCATGTCGTCGAACTCCGACTTGTAGTTGAGGAACCCGACGATGGTCTTCTCGGCGCGGCGGTCGTGGAGGTCGCCGAGCACCTGCGTGCTCTTCAGGTACAGCGCGATGTCCTTCACGTTGTTCTTCGCGGCCCAGTCGATGAGCTCCTTGTCCTTGCCCTCCACCACCGGCACCAGCGCGTCGGCGGCGGGCTTGCCCAGCTGGTACAGCGCGAACGACGACTCCATGTAGAAGCTGATGCCGCGGCGCTCCTTGAACATGGCCTTGATGAGGCCGGGCACGGCGCGCGGGTCGCCCAGGTTGCCGAGCGCGATGATGGCCTTCTTGGTGATGAAGGGCTCGATGGCGTCGTCGGTGCCGATCTCGTACAGCGGCTCGAAGGCCTCCTGCGCCTTGAGCGCGCCGAGCGCGTCGATGGCGGCCAGCACGGTGAAGTTGTCCTTGGTCTTCAGCAGCCGCGTCAACGCGGGCACGGCCTTCTTGTCGCCGATCTCCCCGAGCGCGGTGGCGATCTCCTTGTTCATCGCCTTGGCGTCAGACTCGCTGGCCGACGGGTCGATGGCGTTCATCAACGGCTCGAGGGCCGTGGGGTCTTTCTGCTCGCCCAGCACGCGCGCGATGGCCATCTTCACCTCGGCCTTCTTCGCGTCGGTCAGCTGCTGCTCCAGCATCGGGAAGAACGCCGCCGTGAGGTACTTGCTGCTGCGCAGCTCCTCGACGGCCTTCACCTTCTCCTTGGTGCTCTTGGCGCCGCTGATGCGTTTGGCCCAGGTTTCAGGCAGCGCGGGGTCTGACTTGCACGAGGTGGTGACCAGCGCCAACGAGAGCAGACCGCCTACGATGATTCGTCGCATTGCGAACCCTTTCTTGGGGAGCGTGAGGGGTGTGGGCCGCTTAAAGACGCCTTCTTTCGCGCGGTCAACGCAGAAGCTTGGAGGTGACTCAGCGCGGCAACGTTCGGTAAGCGCGCACGCATGCGCATCGTCTTCATGGGCACGCCGGAGTTCGCGGTGAAGTCACTCGAGGCCTGTCTCACGCTGGGCGAGGTGGTGGCCGTCGTCACGCAGCCCGACAAGCCGCGCGGCCGCGGGCAGGAGGTCTCGTTCTCACCGGTGAAGACGCTGGCGGTGGCGAAGGGCATCACCGTGCTGCAGCCGTTGAAGATCCGCGGCACGAACTTCGCCGACGAGCTGCGCGCGCTGAACGCCGACATCGCGGTGGTCACCGCGTACGGGAAGATTCTGCCGCAGGACGTGCTCGATGCGCCGCGCCGCGGCTGCGTCAATGTGCACGCCTCGCTGCTGCCGCGCTGGCGGGGCGCCGCGCCGATTCAGTGGGCCATCGCCTCGGGCGACGAGAAGACCGGCGTGTGCCTGATGGAGATGGACGCCGGCATGGACACCGGCGCCGTCATCGACCGGCTGGAGCTCCCGATTCTGCCGACCGACACCTCCGCCACGCTGCACGACAAGCTCGCGGCGCTCGGCGGGGAGGTGTTGCAGCGCTCGCTCCAGAAGTACGTCGACGGCGAACTCCGCGCGACGCCGCAGCCCACCGAGGGCGTGGTGATGGCGCGCATGATTGAGAAGGAAGACGGCCGCTTCGACTGGCGCAAACCCGCCGTCGAGCTGGAGCGCCGGCTGCGCGCCTTCACCCCGTGGCCCGGCGGGTTCTGCGCGTCGCCCTTCGGCACGTTGAAGGTGACGAAGGTGCGCGTCGGTGAAGGCGCCGGCGCGCCGGGCACGGTGCTGTCGGTGCACGACGGCATCGAGGTGGCGTGCGCGCAGGGCTCGCTGGTGCTGGAGACGCTTCAGCCCGAGGGCAAGAAGCCGATGGCCGCGAAGGACTTCCTCGCCAGCCGCCCGCTCGCGCCGGGGTCGGTGTGGCCGCTCCCGGCGTGAAGGTCACCGGTGGCGGTGGTTGGGGTGCTGCTGGTGCGCGACTTCAGGTAAGGCGGGCGCGTGGCTACGAAGAAGAAAGCTCCCGTCACCGCGCGCAGTCTCGCCATCTCCGTGCTCTCGCGCGTGGCGGCGACCGACGCGTACCTGAACGTCGTGCTCGACTCGATGCTCGACGAGCAGCCGCTCAACGACGCGCGCGACGCGGGCCTCGTCACCGAGCTCTGCTACGGCACCACGCGACGGCAGCTCACGTTGGACGCGGTGCTGCTCAAGTTCGCCGACCGCGGCCTCGACGCCATCGAAGACCGGGTGCTGGCCGCGCTGCGCCTCGGCGTCTACCAGCTGTTCTTCACGCGCATCCCCCGGCACGCGGCGGTCGGTGAGACCATCGACGGGCTCAAGGCGGTGGGCCTGGAGCGCGCGGCCGGTTTCGTGAACGCGATTCTGCGCAAGGCCGCGGCGCTCACCGAGCTGCCGAAGCCGGAGGGCGATGAGGTGGCGCGGCTCTCGTACGAGACGAGCCACCCCGCGTGGTTGGTGAAGCGCTGGGTGCGGCAGTTCGGGCCGGAGCGCGCGAAGGCGATGCTCACCGCCGACAACGACGCGCCCAGCGTGGTGGTGCGCACCAACACGAAGAAGCGCACGCGCGACGCGCTGCTCGCGGAGCTGCAGGAGATGGGCGTGGCCGCGAAGGCGACGGCGTTCTCCCCGCTGGGCATCGTCTTCGAGTCGCCCGGGCGCATCGAGGAGCTGTACGGCTACGCCGAAGGGCTCTGGCAGGTGCAGGACGAGGCCGCGCAGCTGGTCGGCGTGTTCGGGCAGATCCCCGAGAGCGCGCGCGTGTTGGACCTGTGCGCCGCGCCCGGCGGCAAGGCCTGTCACCTCGCGCAGACCAACGAGGTGGTGGCGGTCGACGTGCACAAGAACAAGCTGCACAAGATCGCCAGCGAGGCGAAGCGGCTGGGGCTCGCGATTCACCTTGAGTGCGCCGACGCGACGAAGCCGTTGCCCGAGAAGTGGGGCGAGTTCGACGCGGTGGTCATCGACGCGCCGTGCGCGGGGTTGGGCACGCTGCGCCGTCACCCGGAGCTCAAGTACCGCCGGCAGGAGAAGGACATCGCGGCGCTGGCGCACACGCAGCGCGAGATTCTGGAGCAGGGCGCGAACGTGCTGAAGCCCGGCGGGCTGCTGATCTACGCGGTGTGCAGCACCGACCCCGTGGAGGGCGCCGACCAGGTCGAGATGTTCCTCCGCAGCCACCCGGAGTTCACCACCGAGCCGCCGCAGGGCCTGGCGAACGTGCCCACGTGGCAGGGGCACCTCCGCACGCTGCCCGGGCCCGAGGGGCTCGACGGCTTCTTCGCCGCGCGGTTGCGCAAGATGTACTGAGTGCGCGGCGGGTGACGGATCAAC
>CAMLFP010000429.1 GCA_946479335.1 uncultured Archangium sp. | reverse complement strand
CGACGGCGTCTCGTCGCCGCGCTCGCCGGGCTCGGCGCACAAGCCGTTGGTCTACGCGCGCGCGCTGGATGAAGGCCTCATCCACCCGCGCACGCTGCTGCGCGACGTGCCCACGCGCTTCGGTGCGTACAACCCGGAGAACTTCGACAACCAGTACCTGGGCCCGATGACGGCCACCGACGCGCTGACGCGCAGCCGCAACGTGCCCGCCGTCGAGCTGAACCTGCGGCTGGAGCGCGACCTCCACGCGGTGCTGACGCAGGCGCACGTGAAGGGCCTGCGCGACCGCGACTTCTACGGCGCGGGCATCGTGCTGGGCGCGGTGGAGGTGACGATGGAGGAGCTCGTCTCGCTCTACGTCGCGCTGGCGCACGGGGGCGTGTGGGCGCCGCTCAAGCGCGTGCGCGGCGAGGCCTCCACGCCCGGCGTCTCGCTGGTCTCGCCCGAGGCCGCGGAGCTGACGCTGCAGATGCTGGCGACGCAGAGCCCGTCGCGCGGCCCGCGCGTGGCGTGGAAGACGGGCACCTCCTACGCGTACCGCGACGCGTGGACCGCGGGCGTCGTCGGCCGCTACGTGTTGGCGGTGTGGGTCGGCAACTTCGACGGCACGCCCAACGCCAGCTTCGAGGGCCGCAAGGCCGCCGCGCCGCTCTTCTTCGAAATCGTCGACGGCCTCCGCCCGCAGCTCGCGACGCCCGAAGGGCAGCGCCACGCGCCCGAGGTGGCGCTCACCGACATCGAGGTGTGCGCCGTCAGCGGCAAGCGCCCCGGCCCGCACTGCCAGCACACCGAGAAGACGCGCGTCATCCCCGGGGTGTCTCCGCTGGGCGCGTGCGACGTGCACCGCGCCTTCCCGGTCGACGTGAAGACCGGCGAGCGCCAGTGCGTGGCGGGTCCGAATACGCGCGAGGAGGTGTTCGAGGTGTGGCCGTCAGACATCGCGCGTCTCTTCGCGTTGGCGGGCCTGCCGCGCAAGACGCCGCCGCCCGTCGCCGGGGTGTGCGAGTCAGACGTCGTCGTCGCGCGCGCGCCGCGCATCCTCTCGCCGCAGCCGGGCGTCACCTACCGCCTGCGCCGCGACAAGGTGGAGGAGTCGCACCTCCCGTTGCTGGCGCACGCCGACGGCGCCGCGCGCACGCTGACCTGGTTCGCGGGCGGAGAGCTGCTGGGCACGGTGAAGGCCGGCGAAGCGCTCGACTGGAGCGCCCCGTCAGGCCAGTACGAGCTGCGCGCCGTCGATGACCGCGGCGGCATCGCCACCGTGCGCGTCACCGTCGCGTGGAACGAGTGAGCGTCAGCTCAGCGTGAAGGTGTACCGGCACCGCCCGCCGGGGAGCTCCTCCATCACCACCTGGCAGGCGGGCACGATGAGCAGCATCGATTCGTGGAAGACGCCCTTGTAGTAGTGCGCGAGGTCGCCGACGCCCTCGGCCAGCGCTTCAATCTCGCGGGGGCTCTTCTCGGTGATGGTGATGCGGTACGCGTCGCCGGCCGTCGCCCACGTCTCGCCGATGCGCAGCAGCGCGCGCCGCGGGCCCAGCATCTTCGCCACCAGCAGCGTGCCCTTGCCGACCAGCGTGTCGGCGTAGCCGCGCAGCACCTCGCGGCCCAGCGTCTCCAGCGCGTCGTCGTCAGGCAGGCCCGGTGCGACCAGCTTCGAGATGTGGCGCAGCGCCGCCTGCCACACCGCCAGCGGCACGTCTTGCGGGCGCGTCGGGTCGAGGCCCAGCGCCTTGAGCTCCTGCGCCAGCGCTGGCGTCAGCAGGTTCCTCCGCAGCAACACGCGCTGCACCATCGCCTCGACGGTGTGACGAAAGATGACGCCTGCCATGGCTGCTCCTCCGGGGGCGAGGTGTTGAAGGGGCAGCGTCTCACGATGACCCGGCGGTGCGCCAACGCGGCCGCTGCGCGAGACGCAACCGGGCGCGCAAGCGCTGCGGGAGGGCGACGCGCAACTCGTCGAACTCACATGGGTGGCGCCGGGCACGCGCGATGCTTATGAAAGGTGTGGAACGCGAGACCAAACCGCGCTCCACGCCGCCATAAACGGGGTCGCTGACCCAGGCGGTGAACCGGGAGGCGTTGGGGATCGACTCCAGGCCGCGCAGCCGCAGCACGCGTGGCGAGGGAGCCCCCGGCACTTCCCGGTTCTGTTTTTGGGCTAAGCAGCGCGGCATGACCATCGCGATTGGCGACAAGCTGCCCGAGGCGACGCTGTTCGAGACCACGAAGTTCGGCGACGCGTGCCCGCTCTCCCCCGAGCCCCTCTCCGTCGCCACCGCGACGAAGGGCAAGACCATCGTCATCTTCGGCCTCCCCGGCGCGTACACGCCGACCTGCAGCGCGCAGCACGTGCCCGGCTACGTGGCGAACCTCGACGCGCTGAAGAAGAAGGGCGTCGACGAGGTGTGGTGCGTGTCGGTGAACGACGGCTTCGTGATGGCCGCGTGGGGCAAGGAACTGGGCGCCATCGGCAAGGTGCGCATGCTGGGCGACGGCTCCGCGGAGTTCGCGCAGAAGCTGGGCCTCGCGAAGGACCTCACCGGCGCCGGCATGGGCGTGCGCGCGCAGCGCTTCTCGCTGCTGGCCGTCGACGGCGTGGTGAAGCAGCTCAACGTCGAGGCGCCCGGCAAGTTCGAGGTCAGCAACGCCGAGACCATGCTCAAGCAGCTGGGCTGAGCGCGATGAAACGCGTCCTCCTCGCGCTGGTGTTGTTGGTGCTGGCGGCCGGTACCGCGGCCGGCCTCTTCGTCTTCTCCATCGCGTCGCAGGCGCGGCGGCCCGTCGAGATCCCCGCGGAGTCGGCGGAGTTCGAGGTGCCCAAGGGCGCCAACGCGCGATCGCTGGGCCGGTTGCTCGAAGAGAAGCACCTCGTGCCCAGCGCGCTCGTGTGGCGCTACACCATCTGGAACCGCGGCGGCCTCAAGCTGAAGGCCGGCAAGTTCAAGCTCGAGGGCGCGCTGTCGGTCTTCGACCTCGCCGACGCGCTCGAGAAGTCGCCGCTGGCCGAAGACGAGCCCTTCGTCGTCGTCGAGGGCTTCCGCATTCGTGACACCGATGAGGCGCTGGTCGAGGCGGGCCGCATCACCGCCGGCGAGTACGTCAAGGCCGCGTCGTCGGCCGACGGGTACACCGCCGTGTTCCCCCTGCCGAAGGGCACGCTCGAGGGCTACCTCTACCCGGAGACGTACCTGCTGCCCAAAGGGCACATCGACGCGCGGCAGCTGGTGCAGAAGCAGCTGGACCTGTTCGGCGCGCGCATCTTCACGCCGAACGAAGAGGCGCTGAAGGCCCAGAAGCGCTCGCTGCACGAGATTGTGACCATGGCCTCGATGCTGGAGCGCGAAGAGCCCACGCCCGCCAACCGCCCGCTGGTCGCCGGCATCTTGTGGAAGCGCATCACCCAGGGCTGGCCGCTGGGCGTCGACGCGACCTCTCGCTACGAATTGGAGAAGTGGAACGACCGCAAGGAGTTCCTCGTGAAGCTGCGCGACCAGAGCGACCCGTACAACTCGCGGTACAAGAAGGGCCTGCCGCCGACGCCGATTGGCGCGCCCACCACCGCGTCGTTCGAGGCCGCGCTGAAGCCGACCGAGACGGAGTACCTGTACTACCTCCACGACTCGAACCACGTGCTGCACCCCTCGCGGAACGCCGACGAGCACGAGGCGCTGCGCAAGAAGTACGACGTCTACTGAGCCTCGAAGCGCACCGGCACCGCGTAGCAGTGTGACGCGGCCTCGGGCGGCAACGGCGCGGCGGCGGCCAGCACGCAATGCAGCGCGGAGTCATCGAGGAGCGAGGCGCCTGACGACTCCTTCACGGCCGCGTCGATGACGCCGCCGGTGGGGTCGGCACAGAACGACAGCGTCACCGTGCCGCGTTGGCGGAAGCGGCGCGCGGCGGCCGGGTAGCACCGGCGCGCGGCCTCGGCGAGGCGTGCGTGCACCAGCGCCGCGTCGTCGACCTTCGCCGCCGGCGGCGCAACTCCCTCTCCCCCGGGGAGAGGGTCGGGGTGAGGGGCGCCATCGCCATCGCCGTCAACACCACCGCCCGCGAGCTCCACCTCGACGATGGAGTCCGCTTGCGGTGCTTCGGTCGCGACTTCGCTGTTTTGTACAGGTGATGTGTTGGTTTGAGGTTTGGGTGGTTGTGTTGGGTTGACCTTCGCCGGGCGCCCCTCACCCCCCGCTTCGCGGGACCCTCTCCCCACGGGAGAGGGGGTTTCTTCGGTGATGGTGAACTCCACCGGCTGCGTCTCCGCAGGCGCGCGCGTGCCCAGCAGCGCGTCCTTCACCAGCGCCCACAGCGCGGCGTGCGCGGCGACCGACACCACCAGCGCCAGCACCACGCGCTTCACGGCGCCCCCCAGCGCGGCGCGAAGCCGGGCGCCTCGTGCATCTCCACGCCGTAGAGCTGCGTCAGCGCGGGCGCCGTCAGCACCTCGTCGGCGCGCCCCTGCGCCACCGCGCGCCCGTCTTTCATCAGCAGCACGTGCGTCGCCAGGTGCCGCGCGAGGTTCACGTCGTGCAGCACCGCCAGC
>CAMLFP010000428.1 GCA_946479335.1 uncultured Archangium sp. | reverse complement strand
ACCGTCACGTGGTGCCGGCCGGCGTCGATGCGCAGCGACTGCCACTCCGGCGGCAGCTCCACCGAGAAGCCGCTGACGTAGAGCAGGTTGCGGCGCGCGTCGTAGGTGAACTCCTGCGAGGTCTCCCACGCGGCCAGCGTGGCGCGCACCCGGCGCTCCACCGCGTCGAGGAGTCGCGGGTCGTTCGGCGTCAGCGTCAGCGCCTCGTCGTCGCCGGTCCCCGAGATGGAGGCCTCGCCCGTCGCCCACGTCAGCGAGCCGGCGATGCGGTCGTGCCCCGTGACGCGCACGCCTTCGTTTTCCAGCGCGAGCCAGGTGGCGGTGAAGAGCTCGTCGTGCGGCGCGGTGAAGGCCCGCGTGGGCCGCGCCGTGGCACAGGAGAGAAGGGTCAGCGCGCCGAGCGCCAGCAGCTCAGGTCTCACCGATGGCCGCGTCAACCGTGCGGCGCACGTCTTTCAAGAGTTGCTCGGCGGCGGAGAAGCGCGTGTACAGCTGCTGCACCTGCGGCCAGGCCTGCGCCCGGTCGTTGCCTGCGGCGCCGCGGGCGGCCTCTGCAGCCGAGGTCAGCTCCTGCGCCACCTGCAGCAGCAACCGCCTCGCCTCCGCCAGCTTGTTCTCATCCATGTCGTCACTCCGAGAAGAGCGTCCACTGGCGCACGGGCACCGGCTCCGGCAACGCCTTCGACTTATACTCCAGCGCGGCGATGGCGCCCTGTTTCGCGAGGAAGTCGGCGACGCCGGGCGCGCGCCACGTCGTCTCACTCATCGCCACCTGCCACGACTCGGCGAGCGACTGCAGCTTGGCGGCGAGGTTCACGGTGTGGCCGAAGTAGTCGACGCCGGTGTTCAACTTCACCGCGATGCACGGGCCGGTGTTGAGCGAGATGCGCAGCTTCGTCGGCGAGTCGGGCCGCTTCGGCGGGAAGCGCGCGTGGATGGCGTGCGCCGCCTGCACCGCGTCGAGCGCATTGCCGAAGGTGGCCATCACCGCGTCGCCGATGGTCTTCACCACCGCGCCCCGGTACTTCGCGATTTCGGCGAAGACCTCGTCGAAGTGGCGCCGCACCTCCACGAAGGCCGCCGGGTCGCCGCGCGTGGCGTACATCGCGGTGCTGCCCACGATGTCGGTGAAGAGAATCGTCTGCTCGCCGATGGCCAACTGCACGTCGGCGGCGAGGTAGTCCTCGCTGAAGAGGTCGCGGTACTCCTGCAGCGAGAAGAGCTCGCCGGGGCGCAGCGCGAGGTCGCTCCAGGTGGCGGCCTCCAGTGTCACCCGCGTCGGCTCGGCGCCGGGGTTGTGCAGTGTCAGCGCCGCGCCGGGCTTCACCGAGGCGCGCTCCGTGAAGCCGGGCGCCCACGTGAAGGCGTCGGCGCCGCCGTCATTCACCTCGAGGAAGCCGTAGGTCTTCTCGGCGTGCGCGCGGAGCCGGTAGCTGCCGGCCTTGAGCATCGGCGTGACGGTGACGCGCTCGCCGGGCGCCAGCGTCTTCTGCAGCTTGATGTGCGCTTTGCGCGAGGGCTCCGCGCTGCAGAACATGCGCGGCATGACGGCGCGCACCGACGGGTGCACGGTGAAGGAGATCTCCACCGATTCCGCGCTGCGGCTGTCGAAGTCGATTTCGCAGATGGCGCACGCGCCGTTGGCCTTGAGCGCCCCCAGCTCGCCGACCTTCTCGGTGGGGCCGCGGCAATGCGGGCAGATGAGGTCCCACGAAATCTCCAGCACGCCCTCGCGCGTGAGGTGCAGCGCGGCGCGCAGCAGCGTCTGGAGGTCGAGGCCCCACGTCGCGGCGCGCTCCTTGAGCTGGATGCGGGTGAGCTCGTCGTCGTCGGCGGTCTCGAGCCACGACAGCAGCTTCTCGGTGGTGGCGCGGTCGACGCCCTCGGCGGTCAGCGTCTCCAGCGCCTGCGCGAGGCGGGCCTTCACCTCGGGCGGGAGCGGCGCGACGGGCGGCGTCGGCATGCGCGCGCGCTTCGCGGCGGCGTACTGCGTCTCCAGGTCGGTGAAGACGCGGCGGAACTCCTTCTCCAACGCGCCGAAGCCCACCTTCAGCGCCAGCTTGCCGACGAAGTGTCGCGGCACCATGCCGAAGTAGACGTTCACCCGCGTCTTCTCGGGCGCCAGAACGTCCAGCGTGAAGACCGCCCACACCGTCTCCGCAAAGCCCGTTGTGTAGATGCGCTGCGACTCGAGCCACTGGCCGGTGACCCAGTTCCACGGCACCTCGAGCCACTCGTGCAGCAGGCCGCCGTTGCGCGCGGTGCCCCACAGCTCGCCGTCGCCGCGCGGCGTGAAGGTCATCGGCGAGACGCCCAGCGCGCGGTTCATCCGCGAGGTGTCTGAAATCAACGGCCAGAGCTGCTCCAGCGGGAGGCCCACCTCGAAGCTCCAGAAGAAGTCGAGGCGGGGCCGGTCGGCGTACGCCTTCGGCCAGGGGTGCGCGGCGAGCAGCTGGTCGAGCGACGGCGCGGGTGAAGACATGCGGGCCTGGAGTATGCGCCAGGTTCGCGCCCGGACCACGCGCTGACGACTGTTGCCCCCCTCTTTGGAGATCCGAGGGCTAGCGTCGCGCGCGATGCCACGGCGCGGTCTCATGGAGCGGCTCACCGACTATTGGATGCCGCCCGGCCTCGACGAGGGCGGCGAGTACCACTCGCGCGTGCGCTTCGGCATCCAGGCGTGGTTGGTGGCGTGGCCGCCCGCCGCGTTGTGGACCCTCTACAACTTCAGCCTCGGGCTGTGGCCGCAGGGCCTGTGCACCGCGTTGATGACGGTGATGGGCCCCTTCGCGCTGGTGATGCTCAAGCGCACCGGGCGGCTCTCGCCGTGGTTCGAGCTGTCGATGTTGAGCGCGGTCTTCCTCTACGGGCCGGGCATGCTGACGCAGACGCCCATCGACGAGACGCAGCTCTTCTTCGCCTCCATCATCCCGCTGACGGCGGGCTTCCTCTTCGGGTGGCGCAGCGCCGCGTTGTGGACCGGCCTCACCGTGCTGGCCTCGGTGGCGAGCCTGCTGCTGGGCCACGCGGGCTATTCACTGCCGTATGAAGACCCCGACCCGCTGTTGAGCAAGTCGCTCAACATCGTCAGCGCGTTGACGATGGCGGCGGCCTTCGCGTCGCGCTTCTTCGCGGTGCGGAAGGCGGCCTTCGAGCGCGTGGAAGAAGCCAACCGCGCGCGCTCGCTGTTCTTCGCGGCGGTGAGTCATGAAATCCGCACGCCGATGAACGGAGTGCTGGGCATGACGCAGCTGATGCTGCACGACACGCCCGACCCGGTGGCGCGCGAGCGGCTGGAGGCCATCGTGCGCAACGGGCAGTTCCTGGTGTCGCTCCTCGACGACCTCCTCGACCTCGCGCGGCTGGAGACGCGCAAGTTCGTGCTCGACGCGCGGCCCTTCGAGCTCCAGCGGCTGTGTGACGACGTCGCGCGGTTGTTCGAGGCGCAGGGCCGCGAGAAGGGCGTCGAGGTGCGCGCGGAGGTCGACGCTGCCGTGCCGGCGTGGGTGCTGGGCGATGACCTCCGGCTGCGGCAGGTGCTCTTCAACCTCGTCAGCAACGGGCTCAAGTTCACGCCCGCGGGGCGGGTGACGCTGGCGGTGCGCGCGGGCGAGCGCCTCGCCTTCAGCGTCGAAGACACCGGCGTCGGCATCTCACGGGAGGTGCTGCCCAAACTCTTCACCTTCTTCTCGCAGGGCGACGCCACCACGGCGCGGCGCTACGGCGGCACCGGGCTGGGCCTGGCGCTGTCACGCCAGTTGGTGGCGTTGATGGGCGGCGAGCTGGCCGTCGAGTCGGAGGAGGGGAAGGGCACGCGCTTCTCCTTCTCGCTCGCGCTGCCGTCTGCGCTGCCGCCGGCCGAGACGCCGGTGCCGCCCGCGCGGTTGGGCCGCGTGCTGGTGGTCGACGACAACCCGGTGAACCTCCACGTCGCGGCGAGCCTGGTGCGCAAGGCTGGCTTCGAGGTCGACACCGCCGCGTCGGGAGAAGCCGCGGTGAAGGCCGCGTCAGGCGCCGACTACGCCGCGGTGTTGATGGACTGCCAGATGCCCGACGTCGACGGCTTCGAGGCCACGCGGCGCATCCGCGCGTTGGCGGGGCCGCGCGGGCAGGTGCCGGTGGTGGCCGTCACCGCGACCTTCACCGACGACGACGTGCGCGCCTGCCGCGCCTCGGGGATGCACGACGTGGTGCCCAAGCCGGTCTCGTTCGACGCGTTGCTGCGGGTGCTGCGCGGCCGCTGAGGTCAGCGGCGCCGCCGGCGGACGAGCGAGAGCAACGAGAGCGCCGCGAAGAGCTCCCCGGCGCCGCCTGCACCGCAGCCACAGCCGCGCGTGCCGGCTGGCGAGAGCTCTTCATGGCCCAGCTGCGGGAGGAAGAGCGTCACGCGCCCGCTGGTCATCCCGCCGTCGTTCTGCGGCACGCCTGCGTCGCTCACGCCGGCGTCGTGCACGCCCGCGTCGCTGGTCGGCCAGGTGATGCCCGAGTCGGCGGGACCGGCGTCGGGCGTACCCGCGTCGAGCGGCCCCGCATCGGGCGGGCCGGCGTCAGGCGCTCCTGCGTCGGGCG
>CAMLFP010000427.1 GCA_946479335.1 uncultured Archangium sp. | reverse complement strand
AGCTCGCTCAAGGTCATCGACTCGCGGCCCAGCTCGAAGGTGCGCTCCTTCAGGTCGGGGTAGCGCACGGCGGCAGTGACGGCGTCGGCCGCGCAGTTCTCATAGGCCGCGAGCTTCTTGTCTTTCGCGGTGGCGGCCAGCGCGTCGGCGTACGATTTCTTCGGGCGGTCCTCCACAAAGACGAGGCCCGCGAGCGGCTTGATGAGCGGCTCCACGTCGGCCAGCCGGCGGTCGCACTCGGCGATGGCCTTGGCGACGTTCGAGGGCAGGCCGGCGATGACCACCGCCAGCTTCCCGTACTGCGGCTGGTTCTCCTGAATCTGCTCGCCCTTGCTCTTGCACGCCTTGAAGTGCGCCTGCGCTTCTTCGTACTTCGCCTTCTGCTTGCGCAGGTCGCCGCCCGCCGCGTTCGCCTCGTCGAAGGCCGCGATGCCGGGGTTGAGCTCGTCGGTCGTCTGCCGGCGGATCTCGCGCTCCTCCTGCGCGACGAGCAGCGCCTCCTGCCGCTTCTGGAGCTCCATGTACGCCTTGTCGACCGCGCTGGCGAAGCTGCCGGCCTGCTGGGCGAGCTGCTGCTTGCCGTCGATGAACGCGAGGATGCCGTCGTACTGCTTGAGCGCGCCCTGCACGTCGGCGTCGGTGGAGGCGGGCGCGCGCGCGGCGGTCACCTTGTCCTTCAGCTCGTCGAGCTGCGCACGGAGCTCGTTCTTCGACGCGGTGGCGAAGAGCTGCAGCTTCTTGGTGTCGATCTTCTTGCCGAAGTCGGCGACGCGCTTGCGCACCTCGCGGTCGTACGCGGCGTAGCCCCGGTCGCGGCTGGTCAGCTCCTTGCCCGCGTCGAGCGTGTCGCTGATGGCCTTCACCGCGGCCTCGGCCTTCTTCACGGTGTCGTCGTTCGAGGCGTCGCTGGCGAAGCTGTCGATGATCTTCTGGGCGTCACCGCGCGCGGCCTCGACCTTCGCCTGCTGCGCGGCCACGTCGAGCTCGTTGCGGCGTTTGGTGATGGTCTTCTGGCCTTCCCGTTCCCACGCGCGCGCGTCGGCGATGGAGGCCGAGAGCAGCGGGTCCTTCGGGTTGAGCGGCTCCAGCGTCTTCTGCAGCACCAGCAGCGAGCTGTTGGCGACCGCGAAGTCGTCATCGGTGGGCGCCTTGCGATCCAACTTCGCGAGCGCCTGGCGGAACTCCTTCACCGCGGTGTCGAGCGTCTTCTGCTTGGCGCCCGCGTCGACCTCGTTGCGGCGCTTGGCGAGGGTGGCCTTGCCTTCGCGCTCCCACGCGCGCGCGTCGGTGACGGCCGCGGTGAGCAGCGGGTCCTTCGCGTTCATCGGCTCCAGCGTCTTGGTCAGCACCAGCAGCGAGCTGTTCGCGACCTGGAAGTCCTCGTCGGTGGCGGTCTTGCGCTCCACCTTGGCCAGCGCCTGGCGGAAGTCGCGCTGCGCGAGGTCCAACGCCTTGAGCTGCAGCTGGCCCTCGACCTCGGTGAGCGTGGTGTTGACGGTGGCGACGTAGTCACCGAACTCCTGGCTGCGCTCGGCCTCGGCCTTGTACTTCTCGAGCGTCTTGCGGGCGACGATGGCGATGGTGCGCGCCTCGGCGAGCTGGTCTTCGGCGGGCTTCTTCTGGCGCACGATCTTCAGCGCACCGGCGAGGTCCTTCGCGGTGGGCTCGATCTCCGCCTTGAGGCGCGCGACGCCGGTCTTGCTCCACAGCTCGTCAGACTTCTTCTTCGCGGCGACGAGGTCGGCGCGCGTCTTCTGCGCGAACGGGCCGTAGTTCTTGTCTTTGCTCTCCAGCACCTTGCCCTCGTCGAGCCGCTGCTGGAGCGTCTTGCCCAGCGCGTCGACGTTCTTGAATTCTTCGTCGCTGGAGGTGGGCTTGAGCGCGTTGAAGGCGTTGGTGAAGGCGACGCGCGCCTCGTCGACGCGGGCCTTGTGCTTGCCGCCCTCGAGCGCCGCCCATTTGGTGTCGACCGCGTTCTCGGTCTTCGCCAACTCGGCGTCGAGCGACGCGATGAACTTCGCGAAGTCGGCGTCTTGCGAGACGAACTGGCGCGCCGGCTCCTCGGCCTTGCGCACGTTGGCGATGGCGGCGCGGGTGTTCTCGAAGTCGGCCGCGCTGGGCTCCTTCGCGTCGGTGGCCTTCTGCTTCTCCTTCAGCTCGGCGACCGCGGCGTCGATGGTGCGGCGGTGGTTGAAGATGTGCATCTTCGCGCGACGCGACTCGATGTAGTCGCGCTTCTCGCGAACGTCCTTGCGCGCGGCGAGCGCGTTGCGCGCGTAGTCGAGATCGTTGGGCTCCTGGCTGGCGCCGGAGTCGATGGTGTCCTTGAGCGCTTCCACCGCGGCGTGCGCGGCGTCGAGATCAGGCAGCGTCGGTGCGTCACCTTCGATCTTCTTGATGGCGGCGGCGAGGTTCGCGCGTGCGGCCTCGAGGTTCTTCGAGGCGGTCGCGACGTTCGTGGCGGGAGCAGTGCCGGCGAGAGCAGAAACAGAGCCGACGACGACGACAACCTGCGCGTATGTGAGTCTCATGGAGGGACCGGTTTTACCAGCGCAGGCACGCCCGCGCGCGCTAAAGCGGTGTCATGCGTTTCGGCACCCTCGCGATTCACGCTGGCCAGCAGCCTGACCCGACGACGGGCGCCATCATGACGCCGGTCTATTTCACCTCGACCTACGTGCAGGACGGGCCGGGCGGGCACAAGGGCTACGAGTACTCGCGCACCAGGAACCCCACGCGCGTGGCCCTGGAAGACTGCCTCGCGGCGCTGGAGGGCGCGAAGTACGGCGCGGCGTTCGGCTCCGGCTGCGCGTCGAGCGACATGCTGATGCACCTGCTCTCGGCGGGCGATCACGTCATCTGCAGCGACGACGTGTACGGCGGCACCTTCCGCCTGATGGACAAGGTGTACGCGCGCCACGGCCTCAGCTTTTCGTTCGTCGACATGACCGACGTGAAGAACATCGAGGCTGCCATTCGCCCCGAGACGAAGATGCTGTGGGTCGAGACGCCCACCAACCCGATGCTCAAGCTCATCGACCTCGAGGCGGTCGCGGAGCTCGCGAAGAAGCGCTCGCTCATCTCGGTCTGCGACAACACCTTCATGACGCCGTATTTCCAGCGCCCGCTCGACTTCGGCTTCGACGTCGTCACGCACTCCACGACCAAGTACCTCAACGGTCACAGCGACGTGGTGGGCGGCTTCGCGTGCACCTCGCGGAAGGACCTCGCCGACCGCATGTACTTTCTGCAGAACGCGGTGGGCGGCGTGCCCGGCCCGATGGACAGCTTCCTCGTGCTGCGCGGCGTGAAGACCCTGCACGTGCGGATGGACCGGCACGTTCACAACGCGGAGCAGATCGCGGCGTTCCTCACCACGCACCCGAAGGTGAACAAGGTCACCTGGCCCGGCCTCACCACGCACCCGCAGCACGCGCTGGCGAAGCGGCAGATGAAGGGCTTCGGCGGCATGATGACCTTCGAGATCAAGGGCGGCGTCGAGGCGGCGCGGAGGTTCCTCAAGACCGTGAAGATCTTCGCCTGCGCGGAGTCGCTCGGCGGTGTGGAGTCACTCATCGAACACCCGGCGATCATGACGCACGCGTCGATCCCCCGGGAGAATCGCGAGAAGCTGGGCATTACCGACGGGTTCATCCGGTTGTCGGTCGGTATCGAAGACGCGAACGACCTCATCGACGATCTCAAGGCCGCCTTCGACGCGGCGTAACCAGGGAGTCACCACCTCGTGCTGTCGCTGCTCGCCACGCTGCTCCTCACCGCGCCGGAGATCCCGACGCAATGTCAGGGGCCTGCCGCGCGCGAGATGACGCTGCTCACCCAGTTCGCGCAGGGCAGCGGCTCGCTCTCCGTCGGGTTGGACAGCGTCGCCACGTGGTGCTTCGACTCCAACGGCGCGTGGACCGGCGGCGCCGAGAAGGCCAACCCGAAGGCCGCGCCGATTGAAGACTGCAAGAAGGCCATCGCGTCGTGCGAGGCCGCGAAGAAGGCGCTGTCGAGTGACGCGCGCAAGCTGCTGTTCGACACGCTGGAGGAGATGAACCAGCCGTTCCTCGGCGTGAAGTACCAGCCGAAGCGCAGCGGCCTCGCGGAGCGGCCTCCCGAAGCCGCGGAGTGCGGTGGGCGCGATCGCTCGTTGCTCTTCTCGTCGGCGCAGGCGCGCATGGACCTCGCCCGCCTCGCGAGCGTCGTGCAGAACGAGTACGCGAACTACCGCACGTGGTTGTTCTCCGAGGGCCTCAAGTGCGCGCAGCAGGTCGCGCGCGACGAGAAGGACCCCACGCGTCGCGGCGTCGCCATCGACTCCAAGGTGAAGGGCGGTGGCACGCAGCAGGTGCCGGGGCAGACCGGTGATGACCTCGTCGTCGCCGCGCCGTCGCGCACCGTCATCACCGGCGCGCAGAATGGCTCCGCACAGCCCGGTGGAGTGAAGCCGCAGACGGGCACGACGACGCAGACCGGAGCCACGACGCAGGCAGGAACGACGGCACAGAACGGAACCGGCGCGCCGAACGGATCGAGCGCACAGAACGGAACCAGCGCACAGAACGGAAC
>CAMLFP010000426.1 GCA_946479335.1 uncultured Archangium sp. | reverse complement strand
GAGGCGCGGCGTCACTTCAAGGTCGGCATGCAGCTCATCGCCGACGGGAAGGTCGACGACGGCATCGGCGAGCTGCTGCAGGCGTACGACATCCGCCCGCACCCCAACGTGCTCTTCAACATCGCCAAGGCCTACGAGGGCGCGAAGCGGCCGGCCGACGCGCTGACCTTCTACAACCGCTACCTCGAGACGAGCCCGCCCGACGAGGCGCAGGTGCGCGCGGTCGTCGCGCGGCTGGAGGCGCAGCTCCCGACGCCGGAGCCGAAGGCCGAGCCGGTGGCGGTGCAGCCGAAGGCCGTCGCGTCGCAGGTCGACGAAGACACGGTGCGGCGGCTCAACGCGCTCGCCGAGCGCCTCGAGAACGCCGTCGCGCGCGCGGAGGCGAAGGTGGAAGCGCAGGCGCCCGCCGAGACCAAACCGGTGAGCGCCCCCGCCGATGAAGAAGACTTCGGCGCGCCCTACGAGGAGACGGTGGTGGCCGCCAGCCGGCGCACGCAGGCCGCTATCGAGGCGCCCAACGCCATCACCGTCATCACCGGCGACGAGATCCGCGCCTCCGGCTTGCTGACGCTGCCGGAGATTCTGCGCCGCGTGCCCGGCGCGGAGGTGATGGTGATGGGCGTCAGCTCGGCCAACGTCTCGTTCCGCGGCTTCAACCAGCGCGTGGCGAACAAGGTGCTGGTGCTCATCGACGGCCGCCCCGAGTACCAGGACTTCATCGGCGTGACGCTGTGGCCCGCGCTGCCGGTGGGCCTCGAAGAAATCGAGCGCGTCGAGGTGATTCGCGGCCCGGGCTCTGCGCTGTACGGCGCGAACGCGATGCTGGGCGTGGTGAACATCATCACCCGCGCGCCCGGCACCGGCCCGGCGTTCGAGGCGAACGGCTTCGGCGGCAACGGCAACCTGGCGGGCGGCAGCGTGGTGGCCAGCGGCGGCTCGCGCGTGCGCTACCGCGCGTCGGCGGGCTACCAGCAGGCGAACAAGTACACGCGCGACTTCGCGAACGACCGGCCCGACGTCGTCTCGCGCGTCGACGACCCGAACCTGGGCTACCGCTCGGCGCGCGCGAACCTCACCGGCTTCTTCGCCATCAACAAGGACTTCTCGGTGGCGCTCTCGGGCGGCGTCAACCGGCTCTTCACCGAGCTCTACGCGCTGGGGCTCTTGCGCAACTACGCGCTCGACGGGCTCACCGGCTACGCGAAGGCCGACTTCACCGGCGGGCCGGTAAAGGTGCGCTTCTTCTGGAACCACTCCGCGCTCGACGCGACGCCGCAGTACGAGCCCATCGGGCAGCGCTCGCTGGCGACGCGGGTGGAGTCGAACGTCTTCGACCTCGAGGCGCTCTTCCAGAAGGAGTTCCAGCTCGCCGGCACGCACGTGCTGGCCATCGGCGTGTCGGGCCGCCTCAAGCGCGTGGCGTGGGGGTACCTGGGGCCGTTGCAGCAGCAGTTGCACGCGGCGGGCTTCATTCAAGACGAGTGGCGCATCGTGAAGCCGCTCACCATCACCGCCAGCTACCGCTTCGACCGCCACCCGCTGCTCGACAACGGCAAGCCGGGCTTCGCGCACTCGCCGCGCGCGTCGGTGGTGTTCCGCCCGTTCGAGAACCACGCCTTCCGCGCCAACTTCGCGACCGCCTTCCGCGCGCCGACGTTCCTCGAGAGCTACATGGACATCCGCACCCCGGTGCCGGGGGTCAACGGCGCGTCGGTGCTCACCAACGGCAACGTCTCGCTGCGCCCGGAGCGGCTCATCAACTTCGAGGTCGGCTACCGCGGCGAGGTGCCGCAGCTGGGCCTGACCTTCGACGTCGCCGCGTACTGGAACATCGTGAGCGACCTCATCGTGTTGTCGGCGGTGAACCCGGTGGGGCCGGCGCAGGCCTTCGACCCGCAGACGCAGACCTTCCTGCTCGGGCGCTCCAACTTCATCAACGACCCGGAGGTCTACACCGCGCGCGGCGCGGAGCTGGGCCTGACGTGGAACGTGACCCACGGCCTCGACGTGCGCGCGTCGGCGGCCATCCAGTCCATCGTCGCCAACTCTGGCAACAAGGTGTGCGGCCCGTGCACGCAGGCGCCGACGGCGAAGGTGAACGCGGGCTTCGCGTACCGCTCGACCTTCGGCCTCGACCTCTCCGCCGACGTCTCGCTGGTCACCGCCACGACGTGGATCGAACGCGAGCCCTCACCGTCGGACCCCACGCAGATCGTCAACCTCCAGAACCCGCTGAAGAACCCGTACGTGGTCATCAACGCGCGCGTGGCGTACCGGCTGCTCAACGATCACCTCACCCTCGCGGTGGTCGGCTCGCAGCTGGGGCCTGATCATCAGGAGCACCCCTTCGGCAACAACATCAACCGCCGCATCTTCGGGACCATCACGGTGCAGCCATGAAGCAGCTCTGCGTTCTCTTCGTGACGATGTTCGCGGCGTGCGACGTGCCCGTCTTCGCGGGCGCCGACAAGCACCAGAGCGGGCCGACCACCGGGCGCATCGAAGGTGAAGTGGTGGTCGCCAGCGCGTCGCGCGGCAAGGTGGTGCTCTTCCTCTATGACGCTGCGCGGCCTCCGCCGCCGACGGGCACCGGCCACCCGCTGACCTTCACCGTGGTGTCGCGTGAGGCGGTGTTCGGTGACGCCGCTGACGAAGCCGTCGGGCCCTTCACTGCGCCGTTCGCCTTCAGCCTCGTGGCGCCCGGGCAGTACCTCATCCGCGGGTTCGTCGACGCGAACGACGACTTCATCCCCTGGTACGGGGTGACGGCCGACGTGAACGCGGGCGACGTCGGCGGCGCGGCGGTCGACCCCGTCACGCACGAGCCGCGCGTCATCGAGATCGGCGTCGACGCGAACGGCGAGCCGGTGCCCGCGTTGAAGGTGCCGGTCAGCTTCTCCGACAGCGCGAAGGTGCCGGTGGACCGGCCGGTGTTCGAGGTCTCCGGCGGAGCGGACTCCGTGGAGGTGAGCGCCCCCGCGACGGTCATCGAGCTGCAGTCGCGCCCCATCAATGAAGGCGCCATTCATCAAGCCGCGCCGGCGTTCCTGCTGCGCTTCGTCGATGACGATGGTGACGGCGCGCCCGACGACGCGAACGGAGACGGCGTGCCTGACCTCTGGCCGCGCGTGGTGGTGCGCAAGCTGGCCGCCGGGAAAGGTCCGCTGGTCGATGAGAACGACCTCGACGGTGATGGCGTCGTCGACGCGGAGGGGGTCGACTACCTGCACGCCGACGGCACGCAAGACGGCAAGCCCGACGTGGTGGTGCTCGCGGCCGGCTTCGACCCCACCGAGTACGCGGCGCAGCTCTTCGACTCGATGGGCAAGGTGAAACAGACGCCCACGCCGGTGACGCACTTGAAGCTGGTGATTCGCCCCGCGGCCTTCGACGCGTCAGACCCGCGCGCGCCGGCGATGTTGAGCACGATGCCCGCCGGTGACTACGCCATCACCGTGATTCAGCAGACCGGGCAGACGTGGCGCGTGCCGAACGAGCTCGCGCCGGGGCTCGGAGACGCGATTGGTCTGCCGGTGGTCTCGACGCAGGGCTTCGTGGTTCGCGTGCCCTGATCAGCGTTTGGGTGCACTGGAGGCCATCTACAGGAACGTGCTGCTCCTGATCCCGATGCTTGGCGGCGCGCTCTGCGGAGTGATGGCCGCGGTGTCGGACCCGGTGTGGATGGTTGGCGGTGCAAAGACGAGCTGACCGCGGCGCTCACGTCGCCGCAGGGCACGGCGGCGTGACTTTCACGGCGTCGCGACTTCACGCGTGACGCGCCGGAGCGCCGCCGCGTCGGCATCGGCACCTTCGGAGAACAACACGTCTTCCGCGGTGTGCAGCAGCTTCTCGAAGCCGTGCCGTTGCAGCGCGCTCACCGCCACGCCGCCGCGCTGCCGCAGCAACGCCTTCGCGACGCCGGGCGCGAGGCGGTCGGTCTTGTTCCACACCAGCACGCGCGGCGACTCCAGCAGCCCCAGGTCTTCGAGGATGTGCTCGACCGCGGCGATCTGCGCGTCGCGCGCCGGGTCTGACGCGTCGACCACGTGCAGCAGCAGCGAGGCGTCCTCCAGCTCCTCCAGCGTCGCGCGGAACGCGGCCACCAGGTCCTTCGGGAGGTCGCGGATGAAGCCCACCGTGTCGGTGATGATGACCTCGTGCTCGCGGGGGAAGCGCAGGCGCCGCGAGGTCGGGTCCAGCGTGGCGAAGAGCTTGTCTTCGGCCAGCACCTCCGACTTCGTCAGCGCGTTGAGCAGCGTCGACTTGCCGGCGTTGGTGTAGCCAACGATGGAGATGATCGGCAGCTCCTTGCGCGCGCGCTGCCGGCGCCGCGTCTTCCGGTCTCCGGAGAGCTGATCAATCTTCCGCTCGAGGAAGGTGATGCGATCTCTCGCGCGGCGGCGGTCGATCTCGAGCTTGGTCTCACCGGGCCCGCGCCCGCCGACGCCCCCGCCACCCGACAGACGCGAGAGCGACGAGTCGGCCTGCACCAGCCGCGGCAGCATGTACTTCAACTGCGCCAGCTCGACCTGGAGCTTGCCGTCACCCGACTGCGCGCGCTGCGCGAAGATGTCGAGGATCA
>CAMLFP010000425.1 GCA_946479335.1 uncultured Archangium sp. | reverse complement strand
GAGCTGGTGGTGTACGGCACGCTGTCGGCGGTGGGCGTCTCCGGGCAGGGCATCGCCTTGACGAGCGCGGGCTCCGGCACGTCGGCGTGGGGCGGCATCGTGGTGCGCCCGGGCGGCACGGTGACCATGGCCAACGCCGCGTTGGATGAGATGCAGTACGGCATCCAGGCGAGCCAGGGTTCGACGGGGACGACCGCGGTGACGGTGTCGAACTCCACCATCAGCGGCTCGCTGGTGGGCTTCAGGCAGTACGCCGACGCGAGCGGCGGCACGCTGACCACGCAGGTGACGGGCGTCTCCATCTCGGCGGCGACGGGCATCTCGGTCACCGCCGGCACCTTCACCGGTCAGGCCCTCTCGGTCACCGACGGCACGGCGTACGGCGTGTACCAGACGGGAGGCTCCGTCTCGCTGGAGCGCGCGGCGGTGACCAACAACCGCTACGGCCTGTACCTGCAGGGCGCGGGCGGCACGACCACGTGTGACCGGTGCACCATCTCGTACAACACGTCGTACGGCGTCTCCGAGTACTCGTACTCCGGCGACACGCACTCCACGTCCATCGTGTCCTCCATCATCAGCCACAACGGAGGCGTGGGCATCTACCGCGACTATTCGGGCTACGGGAGCATGTCGCTGACGTACTCGAACGCGTGGGGCAACTCGAACACCTACGGCCCGCCGCCGACGTCGGGCGCCAACACGCTGGCGTCGAACTTCACCAGCTTCTCGCCGACCATCAACGGCAGCGCGCCGCAGTACAACCAGTCGGCGAACCCGCTGTTCTCTGACGCGACGACGCGCAACTACACGCTGCAGTCGACGTCTCCGTCGCGCGGCGCAGGCGCCAGCGGAGTTGACCAGGGCGCCTTCCCGTACTCCGTCGGCGCGGTGGCCACCGTCACCGTGTCTCCGGCGACCGCCACGGTGAACGCCGGCGGCATCACCGGCTTCGCCGCGCAGGCCCGCGACGCGCAGGGCAACATCGTCAACAACGCCACCTTCACGTGGACGGTGTCGCCCTCCGCCGGCACCATCAGCAGCTCGGGCGTGCTGACGGCCAGCTGCACGCCGGGCACCTACACCGCGGCCATCACCGCCACCGCGTCGAACGGCACGAGCTCGACGGCGACGGTGACCATCAACATCGGCCCGGCGTCGCAGATCACCATCTCGCCCAGCGCGGCCGACGTGAAGTCGCAGGCCACGCAGCAGTACACGGCGACGGTCCGCGACAGCTGCAACAACGTCATCTCCGGGCCCACCATCACCTGGAGCAGCAACGCCACCGCCGGCACCATCACCTCCACCGGCCTCTTCACCGCGTCGTGCACGCGCAACACGTACCCCGCCGGCGTCACCGCGACGTCCGGGAGCCTGTCGGGCAGCGTCCCGGTGAACGTGGTGGCCGGCGACCCCTTCGCGGTCGGCGTCACGCCCTCGTCGGTCAGCGTGCCCGCGGGCACCACGCAGCAGTTCGCCGCCAGCGTCGCCGACGGCTGCGGCAACACCGTCAGCACGCCGGTGACGTGGGCGACGACGGCCACCAGCAGCAGCATCAACGGCACCGGCCTCTTCAGCGCCGGGCAGATCAACGGCACCTTCACCAACGGCGTCACCGCGACGGCGGGCAGCAAGACGGGCTCCGCGACGGTGACCGTCACCGGCGGCAGCGGCACCGGCACGGTGGCCAGCGTCGTCGTCACGCCCGGCAGCGCGGCGCTCGCGCCCGGTGGGCAGCAGACCTTCACCGCGACGGCCTACGACTCCAGCGGCGTGGTGGTGACGGGCCAGACGGCGACCTGGAGCGCGTCCACCGGCAGCATCACGCAGGGCGGCGTCTTCACCGCGGGCACCACCGCGGGCACCTTCAGCAACGCGGTGACCGCCACCATCAGCGGCATCTCCGGCACCGCCAACGTGACGGTGAACCCGGGCGCGGTGGCGACGGTGACGGTGTCTCCGGCGACGGTGACGGTGGCCCCCGGCGGCCAGGTGACCTTCAACGCCCTCGCGAAAGACGCGTACAACAACCCCGTGTCGGGCGCCGTCACCTGGAGCGCCACCTCCGCGGTGGGCTCCATCACGCAGGGCGGCGTGCTGACGGCGACGACGTCTCCGGGCACGTACGCGGCGAGCGTCACCGCGACGGTGGGCAGCGTCTCCGGCACCGCCGACGTCACGGTGGCCAACGGCGCGCTCTCGCAGCTCTCGGTGACGCCCGCGGCTGCGCAGGTGCAGGCCGGCGGCCAGGTGGCCTTCAGCGCGTCGGGCCGTGACGCCTCGTCGAACCCGGTGGCGGTGACGCCGACCTGGAGCGTGGTCAACGGCGGCGGCACCATCTCCACCGGCGGCGTCTTCAGCGCGGGCACGGTGGCCGGCACCTTCGCCAACACGGTGAAGGCCGAGGCGCAGGGCCTCTCGGCGTACGCGTCGGTGACGGTGCTGCCCGGCCCGGTGCTCTCGGTGACGGTGACGCCGGGCAACGGCTCGGTGCAGGTCAACGGCAGCCTGCAGTTCACCGCCGAGGCGAGGGACGCCTTCGACAACCTCGTCGCCACCGGCTTCACGTGGGCGGCGCAGTCGGGCGCGGGCACCATCACGCAGGGCGGCTTCTTCACCGCGGCGGCCGACCCGGGCAGCTTCCCCAACGCCATCAGCGCGGAGGCCGGCGGCATCACCGGCTACGCGTCGGTCTCGCTGACGCCGGCGGGCACCACGGGCGGTGGCACGGGCGCGACGGGTGGCGGCACCGGCACCACCGGCGGCGGCGGCGGCGGCACGGGCGGCGGCACGGGCACCACCGGCGGCGGCGACGGCAGCACCGGCGGCGGGAGCGCGATGGGCGGCGGTGACGGCTCCACCGGCGGAGGCTCCGGCGTGACCGGCGGCGGCAGCGCGGTGATGGGCGGCGGCGACGGCGTGACCGGTGGCGGCGCGGGTGGTGGCACGGTGAACGGCGGCACGGGCTGCGGCTGCAGCTCGGTGGACTCGTCGCTCTTCGGCTTCGCGTTGCTGGCGCTGGCGCGCTTCGGCCGCCGTCGCGTGAAGGCGTAAGCCGCACCGATGCGTGACACACGGAGGCCGGGGGCGCGCTGCTCCCGGCCTTCTTCTTTTTCAGGACGCTGCGGCGCGCGCGCGCTGCCGGGTGAATTCGTGGAAGCGCGCCATGCACGACTCGAGGCGTTTGCGCGCGCGGTGCAGCAGCACGGCGACATAGCCCGGCGTGAGCGAGAGCTCCCGCGCGACGTCGTCACCGGTGCGCTCGTCGAGGAGCCGCGCCGTCACCACCGCGCGCGGCAACTCCTGCAACGTCAGCAGACAGCCCGTCAGTTGCACGTGCGCTTCAGCCACCAGCAGCATCTCATCGAGCGCCCGCGCCTCCTCTCGCGGCGAGAGCGACGTCAGCAGGGCTTCGCGCCGCGCGCGGGTGCGGCGGGCGTTGCGTGCCTGGTTGCGCACCATCACCATCAACGTGCGGATGTCGGGCGCATCGACCTCCTTCGACATCACCATCGCCGCCGCGTCTTGAATCGCGTCGTGGGCTTCGTCGAACGCAACGCCTTCAGCCATCGCAGCGCGCAGCAGCGCCCGCCGTTCTCGCGAGAGGAGGTCACCGAGCGCTTCGAGCGTCATGGCGTGGGTACGTGTAATGCCGGGAAAAGTTACGACCTGAGGGCGCATGAGACTCTCCCTTCTGCTGCCTGTGTTGCTCCTCGGGTGTGGAACGCCCGCGAACGTCGATGACCCCGAGCTCCCGCCCACCACCGGCTTCGAAGACGTCGAGGCGTGGTTGGGCAAGGGCTACTACAAGGCGTGGCACTGCGAGGGCGGGCCGCACGACGCGCGCAGCCCCTCGCCCCACGGCCTCAACCGCATCTGCAACAACGCGAAGCTCACGGGCTTCACCAGCAAGAGCGAGTACCCGGTCGGGGCGGCCGCCGTGAAGGAGCTCTACGACGCCGACGGCGGCACCATCATCGGCTACGCGGTGGAGGTCCACACCAGCGCCGGCACCGACACCTCGAACTGGTACTGGTACGAGCGCAACCCGACGCTGGGCGCGCCCGCGAAGAACGGCTCGGCTGGCCTGGTGGCTGACGGCATCGGCCCCAACGAGGGCACCGCGGGCACCGGCACGGAGCAGATCTGCACCGGCTGCCACCGCGCCGCCGGCAGTGACGCCGCGCACGACACCAACGACTCCCACGACTTCGTCTACACCCACGTGCCGTGATGACGCTTCATCGCCTCGGCCTCGGGCTGACGGTGTTGCTGGCGCTCCTCACCGGTGGCAGCGGCGTCGCGAAGCTCTCGGGTGTCGAGGGCGTGCTGCTGAACGCCGCGCGCTGGGGCTTCACGCCGTCGATGTTCGCGGCGCTCGGCGGGGTGCAGCTGGTCATCACCGTGCTCTTCGTCGTGCCGCGCACCGCGCTGCTGGGCGGGCTGTTGCAGCTGGCGTACTTCGGCGGCGCCATCGCCACGCACGTCGAGCACGGCGACCCGGTGGCGCCTCCGGTCATTCTCGAAGCGCTCTTCTTCTTCGCCCTCTTCCCGGAGCTGCGCGGGCTGTTGGCGGGCGGGCAAAAACCCACCGGCTCAACTGGTTGAAAT
>CAMLFP010000424.1 GCA_946479335.1 uncultured Archangium sp. | reverse complement strand
ACAAGCAGGCGTGGAAGCTGCTGGTCGACGAGTTCTTCGACGGCGTCGACCTTGTCCCGCCCTGTCTGCTTCAGTGAGTGGCCCTCCCCGGACTCGAACCGGGACGACTTTAGGGGTCGGCGGATTTTGAGTCCGCTACGTCTACCAATTCCGTCAGAGGGCCTGCCCTGCGCGGACGGGGCTCATACACAGAAGCTGACAGTGACGGCAACGCAAGAAAGGCGTAATGCGCGCGCCGTCATGATCAACCTGTTGATTGCCCTCGGCGCCGGTGTCGCCGTCGTCGCGCTGGTGAAAGCGCTCGGGTTCAGCCTCATCGCCGGCATCATCCCCGGCACCATCGTCTTCCTCGCGGTGTTCGTGGTGCTCGGCCGCCGCAGCTTCACGCAGCTGCAGGCGGTGATCGCCTCGGTGCAGGGCGAGCTCTCCGGCATGACCGCCAACAAGAAGGACCAGCAGGTCCGCGGCGAGAAGGCCATCAAGATGCTCGAGGCCGCGCTGCCGTTGGGGCGCTGGCAGTTCCTCCTGGAGGGCGAGATCTACGGCCAGATCGGCATGATCAAGCACCTCTTCAAGGACTCTGACGGCGCGCTCGCGGCGTTCAAGAAGGCCAGCCAGCGCAACTACTTCGCCAAGGCGATGCAGGGCGCCATCTACTTCCAGAAGAAGGACTTCGCCGCGATGAAGGAGGCCTTCGAGGCCGCGGTGAAGCACGGCAACAAGGAAGGCCTGATGTGGGCCGCGTACGCGTGGTGCCTGGTGCAGAACAAGCAGACCGACGACGCCATCAAGGTGCTGGCGCGCGCGGTCGAGGCCAACCCGAGCGATGAGAAGCTGAAGAAGGCGCTCACCGCGCTCCAGAATGACAAGCGCCTGAAGATGGCGCCCTGGGAGCCGATGTGGTGGCAGCTCGGGCTCGAGCAGCCCACCATGCAGCAGCCGCAGTTCGCCGGCGTGGGCCGGCGGCGCGGGTTCCGCTGATCAGCCGAGCGACTTCACGTAGGTCGCCTGATCCAACAAGCCGTCGAACTCGGCGGCGTTGGAGGGCTCGATCTCGATCAGCCACGCCTTGTACGGGTCTTCGTTGACGGCGCCGGGGTTCGCGGAGACGTCATCGTTCACCTTCGTGACCTTGCCGCTGATGGGCGAGAACAGCTCCGAGACCGCCTTGGTGCTCTCGATGACGCCGAACTGGCCGCCGGCGGTGACGCTGGCGCCGACCTTCGGCAGCTCCACGTAGACCACCGCGCCGAGCGCGTCCTGCGCGTGCCACGTCACACCGACCACCACGTTGGAGCCGGCCTTCTGCGCCCACTCGTGGTCCTTCGTGTACTTCAGTCCTGCGGGGTAGTTGCTCATGTGTATTCAGCCCTTCTTGTAGAACGGGGTCTTCACCACGCGCGCCGCAACGCCGCGGCCGCGAATATCGACGTGGAACGTGCTGCCTTCCGCTGAGAGCGCCGTGGGCACGTAACCGATTCCGATCGCCTTCTTGGTCGACGGGCCCATGGTGCCGCTGGTCACCTCTCCGACCTTCTGACCATCTTTGAGGATCGCGTAGTGCGGGCGCGGAATGCCGGGCTCGGTCAGCTCGAAGCCGACCAGCTTGCGCGGCACGCCAGCGGCCTTCTGCGCCACCAGCGCGGCCTTGCCGATGAAGTCGGCCTTGTCCAACTTGACGATCCACCCGAGGCCCGCTTCGAGCGGCGTGTGCGCGTCGTCGATGTCGTTGCCGTAGAGCGCGTACTTCATCTCGGTGCGCAGCGAGTCGCGCGCGCCGAGGCCGGCAGGGCCCGCGCCGTTCTCGAGGAGCGCGTTCCACAGCGCCTCCGCCTTGTCGGGCGCGATGTAGAGCTCGAAGCCGTCTTCGCCGGTGTACCCGGTGCGCGAGATGATCGCGTCGACGCCGGCGACCTGGCCGGTGGTGAAGCGGTACGTGCCCACGCCGTCGAGCGGCTTGTTGGCGAGCTTCTGCACGAGCGCGAAGGCCTGCGGGCCCTGCACGGCGATCTGCGCGAAGTCATCGGAGCGGTTGACCGGCTTCACCTTCTTCGCGTTGTCACGCATCCACGCGAAGTCCTTGTCGGCGTTCGACGCGTTGACGCAGATGAAGATGTGCTCCGGCGAGAAGCGGTACGCGACGACGTCGTCGACGAAGGTGCCCTGCTCGTTCAGCAGGCCCGCGTAGACGGCCTGCCCGTCGGTGGCCTTCGAGAGATCGTTGGTGATGAGGCGGTTCGCTTCTTCGAGCGCGCCCGGGCCCTTGAACTCGATCTCGCCCATGTGGCTGACGTCGAAGAGCCCGACCTTGGTGCGCACCAATTCGTGCTCGGGGATGACGCCCGTGTACTGCACGGGCATGTCCCAACCTGCGAAGTCGACCATGCGCGCGCCCAGCTTGCGGTGCGCGGCGTTCAGGGGAGTTTGACGAGGTGCCATGAGCGCGCGCTTCATACCGGGTGACGCACTTTCTTCAATGTGAGAAGGAAACCACGTGAAGATCCGCACGTGCTTGAACCCGTCGAAGCCCTGCTTCTCGTTCGAGTTCTTCCCGCCGAAAACTTCTGAGGGAGAGAAGCAACTCTGGGACACGCTCGAAGATCTGCGCGCGTTGGACCCCGGGTTCGTCTCCGTCACCTACGGCGCCGGCGGCTCGACGCGCGATCGCACGCTGGAGCTGGTGAGCCAGATCAAGGCGCGCACCGGCATCGAGGCGATGGCGCACCTGACCTGCGTCGGGCACACGCGCGCGGAGCTGGAGCAGATCCTCGCGCGGCTCGCGGCGGCGAAGATCGACAACGTGCTGGCGCTGCGCGGCGACCCGCCGAAGGGCTCGACCACGTTCCAGGCGGCGGAGGGCGGCTTCTCGTACGCGAATGAGCTGGTCGAGCTGATCCGCGAGAAGGACCTCGGGTTCTCCGTGGGCGTCGCCGGGTACCCTGAGGGGCACCTCGAGGCGACGAAGGAGGCCGACCTCCTCGCGCTCAAGCGCAAGGTCGACGCGGGGGCCGACTTCGTCATCACGCAGCTGTTCTTCGACAACGCGTTCTATTTCGACTTCGTGGAGCGCGCGCGGCGCGCCGGCATCAACGTGCCCATCGTGCCGGGCATCATGCCGATCACGAACTACGAGCAGATCCAGCGCTTCGTGCGGATGTGCGGCACGACGGTGCCGATGCGGTTGCAGTTGGCGCTCGAGAAGGTGAAGGACGATCACGACGCGGTGATGCAGCTCGGAGTCGCGCACGCGACGCTGCAGTGCAGCGAGCTGCTGTCACGCGGGGTGCCGGGCATTCATTTCTACACGCTCAACCGCAGCCCCGCCTCGCGCATGATCGTCACCGCGCTCCGCGCCCGCGGTTAGTACGCACTTAGAAGCCGTCTGACGGTGTTATCCAGACTGCATGATCGACGCTGTCTCGCAGCAGTCGAAGCAGATGAACACGTAGACCATGCCACAATCAGCAATCACCAAATCATCGCCAATCGAATCGAGCTGAGCATAAAAGGTCATATCCCGCTGACACACTGAACATGTCGGCCATTCTGATTGCTGCAGAAACTCCGGCACACCACCGATTCGATGCCGTTTCCCAATGTTCTCAGGGGCCCATTGAAACCCCTGCATTGCCCTCGCATCATCGCCGACTGGCTCAAGCACCAGCTTGAATGGTGGGATTGTTTTCATCCGGATTTCAGCTCCGTTTCGGGCATGGGCGGACGCAGAGCACTGCGCGAACCAAATCCGCCTCCGCATCAGATGGTTGATTATTTCAGATAGAACTCTGCGACTCCGCTTTTATCATCCACAACCACAAGCGTATCGCCGCCGTCCATCGCCGCTCCCGGCTTTGCCTTCCATTGAACAAGAACAACCCACTTGTTGTTATTGCCAGATGAGCGCCGCGCAATTCCTACGCGCAACGGCATCTCGCTCGTTTGTTTGGAGATGAACTCGGCTGCTGCTCTCTCGGCGTCATCTGAGTTCATCGGAGCCTTCCCTTTACGCAAAGCGTCTGTCACCAGCACTTGTGACTATACCGACGAAACCTTCGACTCTGATAATGAACAGCCCTGATTTTCGCAGCAGGGCAGCGCAGCGCAACAAACTACCAGATGGCCGGCACCGCAGGTGACTTGCGCATCTTCTCGTCGATCGTAACGACCACCTTCCCCAATACGATCGCCGTCGCTGCGATGAACTCATCAGCCGGGTCTCCGTGAAAGTTCTGCGCGATGCCAATTTCACGCAACGTGATGTCGGCGACGAGCAGCTTGTCGGCTTTGTCGATCGCGCTACGCGCCTGACGAAAAAGTCTTTTCTCGTCCCCCACGAGCCAGATCAGCGTGTGCGTATCGAGAATTACCGAAGTCATTCGGGTTCGCCCACAGTCACGATGTCACCGTGAATCTTGACGCCGAGTCCGGGTGGGAGCTTTCGACCGAAGTGCGACCGGCGCGCGGGCTCTTCTCGCTCACCTTCTTCATACGCCTGAGTGGAGCGGATTCACTGACTCACGATCACGCCCGGCGCGACAGGAACTGCCCAACCAGCGTGAACACCGCGACCGCGGCGCAGCCGATCACGTTGTACCAGAGGAAGCCGATGTCGCTCCCG
>CAMLFP010000423.1 GCA_946479335.1 uncultured Archangium sp. | reverse complement strand
GGCCTTGCATCAGGCGCTCCAGCGCTTCACGCACCAGATGTTCACTCTCCGCGTCGAGCGCGCTCGTCGCCTCGTCGAGGATGAGGATGCGCGGGTCTTTGAGCACCGCGCGCGCGATGGCCACGCGCTGCTTCTGCCCGCCGGAGAGCTGGATGCCGCGCTCGCCCACCAGCGTCTGGTACTTCTCGGGGAAGTCGCTGATGAAGCCGTGCGCGTTGGCCAGCTTCGCCGCCGCCTCGACCTCGGCGTCGGTCGCCTCCGGCCGCCCGTAGCGGATGTTGTCGGCGATGGAGGTCGAGAAGAGCAGGGGCTCCTGCGCGACCACGCCGACCTGTCGCCGCAACCACTCGGGGTCGAGCTCCGCGTACGGCGCGCCGTCGAGCTTCAGCCCGCCACTCTTCGGGTCGTAGAGCCGGTAGAGCAGCGACGCGATGGTCGACTTGCCCGCGCCCGAAGGGCCGACGACCGCCACCACCTCGCCGGGCTCCAGCGTCAGCGTGAAGTCGCGCAGCACGTCGCTCTCGGGGCGCGTGGGGTAGGCGAAGCGCACGTGCGAGAACTCCACGCGGCCCTCCACGTGCGCCAGCGTCCGCCCCACGCCGGTCGCGATGAGCGGCTCGCGGTGCAGCAGGTCGAACACGCGCTCGGTGGCGCCCGCCGCGCGCTGGAAGTCGGTGTACAGCTCCGCCAGCGCCGAGAGGCTGAAGGCCATCTGCATCGTGTAGATGAGGAACGAGATGAGCGCGCCGGGCGACAGCTCGCTGGCCGCCACCATGCGCGCGCCGTACCAGAAGACGAACGCCGCCGCGCCGAAGGCCGCGAAGAACGCGACGCCGAAGAACCCCGTCGCATAGCGGATGCGCTTGAACGCCAGCTGCAGCGACTCCTCGATGGCGGCGCGGTAGCGGCTGGCCTCCTTGGCCTCGGCGCCGAAGCTGCGCACCGTGCGAATGCCGCCGAGCGACTCCACCGCCACGTCGTTCGCCTTCGCCAGCGAGTCCTGCGCGTCCTTCGAGAGCCTCCGCACGCGCCGGCCGAAGATGACCGCCGACAGCGCCACCACCGGCACGATGCCCAGCATCATGAAGGTCAGCTTCGCGTTGGTGAAGATCAGCATCGCCAGCGCGCCGAGGGCCACGGTGGTGTTGCGCAAGATCATGCTGAGGTTCGCCGACACCGTGGTCTGCAGCAGCGACGCGTCAGACGAGAGCCGGCTGCTCAGCTCGCCGGTCTTCTCGGTGTCGAAGAAGCCCGTCTCCTGCCGCAGCAACGAGGCGTACAGATCTCCGCGCAGCCGCGACACGATGCGCTCCCCGGAGCGGCTGTACAGCGCGAAGCGCGCGGCCGACGCCAGCGCGGTCACCGCGAAGATCACCACCAGCGCCAGCGCCATCTGATCGACCCGGTGGAGATCGACCTGCCCCGACTTGAGCCCCAGCACCGACTCATCGAGCAACTGCCCTGTCGCGCGCGGGAAGGCGAGGTTGCCCACGCTGCTCAACAACAGGAACAGCGTCGCCACCAGCAACGACCAGCGCTCCGGCAGCGCCAACGCGTAGAGCCGCTGCAAGGTCACGCGCACCGGAGGGCGCGCTGCATTTTTCTTTTCATGCTGTGAGGGCACGGGAACTCCTTAATCACAGCTCGGCGTTCGGCCACTCGACTTCACGGTTTTTCACGTAGTCTTTGCGGCCGATGTCTCCAGAAGACGCGCTGCTGAGTCGAATCGCCCTTCACTACAAGCTCACCACGCAGGAGGCGCTGAACGCGGCGGCGCAGCAGGCCGGCAAGCCGCTCGGCGACGCGCTGGTCGCAGCGCGGGCCATCACGCCCGAACAGTTGGTGTGGCTCAAGCAGGCGATGCAGCAGTACCTCGCCAAGCAGTCCGGCTCCCAGGCGCCGGTCGCGAGCGCACCGCAGGCCGCCGCCGCGCCGCGCCCCTCGGCTCCGGCACCTGCGGCGCCCCAGCCGGCGCAGGCCGCCGCGCCGACGTCAGTGGCGAAGCGCGCGCAGATCTCGCTGCGCGACATCCTCGGGCGCGCCATGGAGCAGCGGGTCAGCGACGTGCACCTCCACTCGGGCGGGCCGCTGTTGATGCGCGTCGGCGGCGATCTGCGCGAGACGAAGACCGGTCACCTCACGCCCGACGACATCGAGCGGCTCATCACCGAGGCGCTCACGCCCGAAGAGATGACCACGCTGCGCGAGGAGCTCGACTACGACACGGCGCTGATCATCCCGGAGATCGGCCGCTTCCGCGCGTCGTTCTACAAACAGCAGCGCGGCTACGACGCGGTGTTCAGGCCCATCCCCCGGGAGCCGCCGACGCTCAAGCAGCTCGGGTTGCCGGCGAGCCTCTCGAAGCTCACCGACTTCCATCAGGGGTTGGTGCTGTTCACCGGGCCTGCGGGCTCCGGCAAGTCATCGACGCTCGCGGCCGTGGTGCAGATGCTCAACGAGTCGCGCAAAGATCACATCATCACCGTCGAAGACCCCATCGAGTACGTGTACTCGAAGAAGCAGTGCGTGGTGAACCAGCGCCAGGCCGGCAAGCACACCCGGAGCTTCGCCAACGCGCTGCGCGCCGCGCTCCGTGAAGACCCCGACATCATCGTCATCGGCGAGTTGCGAGATCTCGAGACCATCTCGCTGGCCATCACCGCCGCGGAGACCGGCCACCTGGTGCTGGGCACGCTGCACACCAACAACGCCATCCGCACCATCAACCGCGTGCTCGACGCGTTCCCGCCGAAGCAGCAGGCGCAGATCCGCGCCATGTTCTCGGAGTCGCTGCGCGCCGTCGTCTCGCAGCGTCTCATTCCGCACGTCGACGGCATGCGCCGCGTGCCCGCGCTCGAGGTGCTGTACGTGAAGGCGGCGATCTCCAACCTCATCCGCGAAGAGAAGACCTTCCAGATCCGCTCCATGATGCAGACCGGTCGCGCGGAGGGGATGATGCTGCTCGACGACTCCATCTTCGAGCTCGTCACGCAGGGGCAGGTGAAGAAGGAAGTCGCCCGCCGCTTCGCCGAAGACCCCAAACGCTTCGCCTAAAGAGAAACACGATGGCCCGCCTCGACGTGCTGTTCCAGAAGCTGAAGGACACCGGCAGCTCCGACCTCCATCTCGCCGCCGGCATGAAGCCGCACATGCGCCAACACGGCGTGATGGACCCCGTCGACGACTGGCCGGTGTTCACCGACCAATCGCTGCGCGAGCACTTGAAGGAGCTCGCCAGCGAGAAGCAGTGGGCGCACTACGAGTCGAACCTCGACCTCGACTTCGCGTACGCGTTGCCGGGCGTCGCGCGCTTCCGCGCCAACTACTTCAACCAGGAGCGCGGCGCGGGCGCGGTGTTCCGCATCATCCCCGAGAAGATCCGCACGCTCGAAGACCTCAAGGCGCCCGCGGCCCTCTCGGCGCTCGCGCAGCTCGAGCAGGGGCTGGTGCTGGTCACCGGGCCGACCGGCTCCGGCAAGTCGACGACGCTCGCGGCCATCATCGATCTCGTCAACACCACCTCTTCGAAGCACATCATCACCATCGAAGACCCGGTGGAGTTCGTGCACCCCAACAAGCGCTGCACGCTCTCGCAGCGCGAGGTGGGCGTCGACACCAAGAGCTTCGCCAACGCGCTGCGCTCCGCGATTCGACAAGACCCGGGCGTCATCCTTGTCGGTGAAATGCGCGACATGGAGACCATCGCGCTGGCCATCACCGCCGCCGAGATGGGCGTGCTGGTGTTCGGCACGCTGCACACCAACTCCGCGGCGAAGACCATCGACCGCGTGATCGACGCGTTCCCCACCGACCAGCAGCAGCAGGTGCGCACCATGTTGTCGGAGTCGCTCGCCGCGGTGGTCTCGCAGCTGCTGCTGCGCACGCCCGACGGCCGCGGCCGCGTCGCGGTGCACGAGATCCTCCTCAAGACGCCGGGCCTGCCCAACGTCATCCGCGAGGGCAACACCGCGATGATCAACAACATCATCCAGGGCGGGAAGGGCATGGGCATGCAGCAGATGGACGACGCCCTCTTCAAGCTGGTGCAGGACAAGCGCATCGACGTCGAAGACGCCTTCCACAAGGCGACGCACAAGGCCCGCTTCGAGCCGTTGCTCGAACAGCACTGACCGGCTAGTTCTTCAGCGCATGTCCTCCGCCTCTCACGAAGACCCGAAGAAGCTGCCCGTGCCCATGCGCCCCCGCGCTGACACCGACATCGAACACCACCGCAAGGAGTGGACGAGCGGCACCCGCGGCGGCGGCAAGGTGCCGGCCGACTTCTCGTGGCCCACCAACCCCAAGCAGCAGCAGGAAGAGTACGGCGCCGGCGATCTCTCGCGCGACGACAAGTAACCCTTCTCCACGGCCCGCGATCAGGGCTGCTGCGTGACGTACGGCCCGTCGACGGTGTCGGCCACCACGTAGCTGCCTGAGAAGAAGAGCCCGGTCACCGGCGTCTCGCTCGGCAGGCCAGCGCCCTGCGCCGCGAAGGTCACACCGTCGTCGTCGCTCGCCCACAGCCCCTCGGCGTTGCCCGCCCAGAAACGCGGGCTCTGCCACAGGTAGAAGCTCACGCCCGCGTCGAGGCCGGTGGGCTGCGGTGAGAAGGTGTTGCC
>CAMLFP010000422.1 GCA_946479335.1 uncultured Archangium sp. | reverse complement strand
GGAGCTCGCGCAGGCCCAGGTCGCCGAGCTCAACGCCGAGCTGGAGAGCGCCCGCGACGCGCAGGTGCAGGTCGCCGAGCTCCGCGCCGAGCTGGAGCTCGCGCAGTCGGCGCAGGCCCAGGTCGCCGAGCTGACTGCCGAACTGGAGAGCGCCCGCGACGCGCAGGTGCAGGTCGCCGAGCTGCGCGCCGAGCTGGAGCTCGCGCAGTCAGCGCAGACGCAGGGCGCCGCGATGCAGGCCGAGCTGGAGGGCGCGCGCCAGGCGCAGATTCAGCTGGAGCTCACCCGCGCCGAGCTGGAGCTGGCGCAGTCGGCGCAGGCGCAGGTCGCCGAGCTCAACGCCGAGCTGGAGAGCACCCGCCGCGAGCTGGTGCAACTGCGGGCGCAGGTCGATCTCGCGCGGGGCGCGCAGCAGCAGCTCATCGCGCTCCAGACCGAGGTGAGCGCCGCGCGCGCGTCATCCGGCAAGGCGCAGGCGGAGCTCGCGGGCGCCCGGCAGGCCCTCGCAGAGGCGACCCGCCGCGCCTCCGAGCTCGAGCTGGAGGTCGCCAAGGGCAAGGACTGGATGCGTCAGCTCGAAGCCGAGGTGGCCGCGCTCAAAGAGCAAGGCGAGAGCGGCGAGAACGGCGAGCTGCGCCGCGAGCTGCAGGACATCCGCGCGCAGTTCGAAGACGAGAAGCTCAAGTCGATGGCGCTCCAGCAGGCGCTGCAGCGCTTCGCCGCCAAGGCTCAGAGCTGAAGCTTGAGCGTCAGCACGATCTCCCGGCCGTTGAGGCCGTTGATCTCGTGGCGGTAGGCGATGTCGATGCCGCTGCCCTCGTAGAACCAGCCCGCGCCGAACGAGATGTAGTGGTGGTGCGGGTTGGCGATGCCGTCGTATTCGTACCCCGCGCGGATCGGCACCATGTTCGCGATCAGCCACTCGATGCCGCCGTGAATCGCCCACCGGGGGATGCGCTCGTTGAAGTCGAGGCGCACGTCGATGGCCGGTGAGAGCTGGTTGAAGAACTGCGCGGCGATGGAGCCCACGAAGTAGCGGCTGACGTCCTTGTTGTAGACGCCGATGAGGTTGTGGCCCGAGAAGCCGAAGCTGAACTGCGGCACCGGGCGCACGATGACGCCCGCGTTCATCGTCACCGAGTTGGTGTTCGACGCGCCGACGATGGCGTGGTGCCGCACCGCGACGCCGAGGCTGATGATCTGCCCGAACGCGTAGGAGCCGGCCAGGGTGGTGACGTGCGCGTAGCGGCGCTTCAGCCCGCCGTAGGTGGCGAAGGTGTACGAGACGCCGGCCTGCAATTCGTTGGTCGAGTCGGCCAGGCCCACCGAGCCGAAGCCGTACCCGTTGGGGATGTCCCACGCGCCGGTGGCCTCGATGAGGTAGCGCTTGTAGAGCCCGAGCGCCGCCGGGTTGCCGCCGATGGCCTCCGAGCCGTAGCCCAACGACTCGAAGGCGCCGCCCATCGCGATGCTGCGGGCGGTGCCGAGATCTCGCAGGTCGGGCGTCACCTGCGTCGCCTGTGCGAACGCCGCCGTCGACACCACGAGACTGAGCGCGAAGATTCTTCTCACCTTGGGCCGCAGCTCTACTACGGGTTCCGCATGGCTCTGAGTAATGTGCCGCCCCTCATGAAGGCCCAGCTTGCCGCGCTCGTCCTCGCGTACGTCATGCCCACCAGCGGAGTGCTCAAGCGCTTCGCCGCCACGCGCGACGACCTGAGCGTCACCCAGCTCAAGGCGACGGGCGTCGCGGCGGTGGCTCCGGTGCTGGCGAAAGATGTGGCCTCCTCACTGGGCGTGAACTGGAACAGCGGCGAGCTGACGCTCAACGCCTCACTCATGGTGCGATTCCCCGGCCGGTGCCGCATCGACCTTTCGTCGCCGGAGTCGACCAGGACGATCTCCGTCGCGGTGTCGTCGGGGAAGAAGCGCTTCGAGGGCGGCGAGCTGGCGGCGCTGGGCGTGGCGCTGGAGCAGGCCTGCGCGCTGCTGGCGCTCAAGTCGAGCGAAGACGGCGCGACGCGCGAGGCGGTGCTCAAGCACCTCACCAGCCTGAAGGTGGAGACGAAGAACGTCTCGCTCGCGCGGCTCGACGGCGCGGTGACCAGCACCTCGGTCAGCTACCTCATCGGCGCGCGTGACGACGGCGCCCCGCAGCTGTGGGTCTCGAAGGAGCGCTTCTTGCCCACGCGCCTGCGCTTCAACGACGGCAGCACGATGTGGGACGTGCGCTTCTCCGACTACACCTCGCAGGCCACCGGCGAGACCTGGCCGCGGGTGCTGGAGATCTCGAAGGGCGCCGAGCCGCAGCTGCGGGTGATGGTGCTCGCCGCCGACCCGAAGGCCGACCTCTCGCAGGTGAAGTTCTGACGACGAGATGACGGAGTTCGCCCTCGTCGCCGTCGGGCGGCCGGTGCGCGGGGAGTTCACCTACCTCGTGCCGGAGGCGCTCCGCGGCGTGCTGCAGCCGGGTCAGCGCATCCGCGTGCCGTTCGGCCGCGGCCTCGCGCTGGGCTTCTTCCTCGCGTACGCGCCCGAGCCGACGCCCGAGGTGCGCAAGAAGCTGAAGCCCATCGTCGCGGTGCTCGACGCCGATGCCGCGCTCTCGCCCGACGTGGTGCAGCTCGCGCGCTTCGCGGCGCATCACTACCGCTACCCGCTGGGTGAGGCGCTGCGCGCGACGCTGCCGCCGGGGCTCACCAAGGCCGACGAGGGCAAGCAGGCGAAGGGCGACGTGGTGGTGCACGCCAGGGCACTGCCAGAGGCGAAGTTGGAGGCGCTCACCCGCGCGCCGCAGCAGCACGCGACGCTGAGCTACCTGCTGGCCGTCGGCGGCCGCGCGCCCATCGAGGAGGTGGACCACGCCATCCCCGGGGCGAAGGCGGTGCTCAAGAAGCTCGTGGAGCGCGGCTTCATCGCGCTCGAAGAAGAAGCCGTGGTGCGCGGCGTGCGCGAGGGTCTGCAGCAGTCGCGGCCCGCGGCGTTGACCGACGACCAGGCGCTCGCGGTCGCTGCGCTGTGCGCGGCGTTGGAGCGCGGCGAGTTCGCGCCACACCTGCTCCACGGCGTGACGGGCTCGGGGAAGACCGAGGTCTACCTGCGCGTGGTGGAGCGCGCGCTGGAGCTGGGGAAAGGCGCGTTGATTCTCGTGCCGGAGATCGCACTCACGCCGCAGCTCGTGGGCCGCTTCCGAAGCCGGTTCGGAGATCAGGTCGCCCTGCTCCACTCCGCGCTCAAGGACCGCGAGCGCTTGAAGCACTGGCAGGATCTGCGCGCGGGCAAGGTGAAGCTCGCGGTCGGCGTGCGCAGCGCCATCTGGGCGCCGGTCGCGAACCTGGGCGTGGTGGTGGTCGACGAGGAGCACGACCCGTCTTTCAAACAGGAAGAGAAGCTGCGCTACCAGGCGCGAGACCTCGCCGTGATGCGCGGCAAGCAGTCGAACGCGCTGGTGATTCTCGGCAGCGCCACGCCGTCGCTCGAGAGCTGGGAGAACGCCAAGCGCGGCCGCTACACGCTGCTCTCGATGCCCCGGCGCGTCGATGACCGCCCGATGCCGAAGCTGGAGCTGGTGGACCTGCGCATCGAGCGCCCGAAGACCGCGGAGACGCGCGGCACCGAGCCGCCGATGCTGGGGCCGACGTTGCGTGAGGCGATTCAGCAGACGCTCGACAAGCAGCAGCAGGTGATTCTGTTCCTCAACCGACGCGGGCACTCCACGTTCATCGTGTGCGAGGTGTGTGGGCAGTCGCTGCGTTGCAGAAATTGCGACGTGTGCCTCACGCATCACCACAGCGCGCGTTCGCTCCAGTGCCACTACTGCGGAGAGACGACGCCGCTGCCGCGCGCCTGCCCTGAGTGTTCCGGCCCGCTGCTGGAGCTCGGCGTCGGCACCGAGCGCATCGAGGCCGAGGTCGCCGAGACGTTCCCCGCGGCGCGCGTGGCGCGGCTCGATCGCGACGCGGCGTCGTCTGCGGAGCGGCTCACCGAATTGCTCGCCTCATTCGCGCGGCGGGAGCTCGACATCCTCGTCGGCACGCAGATGGTCGCGAAGGGTCACGACTTCCCCGGCGTGACGCTGGTGTGCGTGGTGATGGCCGACTCGGCGCTGACGCTGCCCGACTTCCGCGCGGGCGAACGCACGTTTCATCTGCTCACCCAGGTCGCCGGGCGCGCCGGTCGCGGCAAGGACCCCGGCCGCGTGCTGGTGCAGAGCTACAACCCCGAGGCCGCGCCCATCGCGCGCATGCTGCGCGGAGAGTTCGAGGCGTTCTCCGAAGACGAGCTGCGGCGGCGCAAGGCGCTGGCGTGGCCTCCGTCGTCGAAGCTGGTCGCGCTGCGCATCGAGAGCGAGTCGGCCGACCTGACGATCCGCGCGGCGAAGCAATTGGCGCGCGTGGCCGAGAAGCACCTGCCGCCGCCGAGCCAGGGCGTGCGCATTCTCGGGCCCGCCGCCGCGCCGATTTCACGCATCAAGGGCAAGACGCGCTGGCAGCTCGTCATCAAGGCGCCGAGTCACGCGGCGATGGCGAAGGTGATCGATGCGCTGGAGCACGCCGTCGCCGACGTGCCGTCATCGGTGCGCGTGGTCTTCGACGTCGACCCCGCCGCGATGCTGTAGCCACCTCACTG
>CAMLFP010000421.1 GCA_946479335.1 uncultured Archangium sp. | reverse complement strand
ATGATCCAGGACCAGTCGACCTCGAACGCGACCTCGATCATCCAGAAGGGCGCCGTGGCTGCACTGAGAGGGCCGACCGCGCCCATCGACGAGATGGTGAAGGCGTTCTCGCGGCGGCGCCTCGCGATCACCGAGGGGCTCAACAAGATCCCCGGGGTGAAGGCGCGGCTGCCCGACGGCGCGTTCTATTCGTTCCCCGACATCAGCGCGCTGATCGGCAAGTCGTACAAGGGCACGAAGATCGACGGCTCGATGAAGCTCTCGGAGATCCTCCTCGACGAGTTCCTCGTGGCGGCGGTGCCCGGCGCGCCGTTCGGCGCCGAGGGCTTCATTCGCCTCTCGTTCGCCACCAGCGACGCGAACATCGAGAAGGGCCTCGCGCGGTTCGCCGACTGCGTCTCGCAGCTGAGCTAACGCGACGGCCAGAAGCGCTGCTTCAAGAACTCCGTCACCAGCACGTAGGCGATGGTGATGCCCACCACCGCGAGCATGATCTCCGCGGGCAACGGCGTGAAGCCCAGCGAGCCCGCGCCGGGGAGCCACGGCATGGCCAGCGCGAGCACCGCCACCGTCACGGTGCTCCACAACAGCAGCCGGCCGGGGCGGCTCCTCCACGCCGCGCGGCGCGTGCGCAGCACCAGGGCCACCGCGAGCTCCGTCAGCAGCGACTCGATGAACCAGCTCGTCTGGAAGGTGGTGACTTCGGCGTGAAACGCGAAGTGCAGCACTCCGAAGGTGATGAAGTCGAAGAGCGAGCTGACCGCCCCGAAGCGGAACATGAACCGGCGGATGTCGCGCGTGTCCCACCGGCCGGGGGAGGCGACGCGCTCGGGGTCGACCGCGTCTGACGCGAGGCCCACCGCGGGCACGTCGGAGAGGAAGTTGTTGAGGAGGATCTGCCCGGCCGTCAGCGGAAAGAACGGGAGCACCACCGACGCCACCGCCATGCTCAGCATGTTGCCGAGGTTCGCGCTGGTGGTGGTCATCACGTACTTGAGGGTGTTCGCGAAGGTGGTGCGGCCCTCGATGATCCCCTGGCGCAGCATCTCCAGCCGGGGCGCGAGCAGCACGAAGTCGGCGGCCTCGCGGGCGACGTCGACCGCGCCCTCCACCGAGATGCCGACGTCGGCGGCGTGCAGCGCAGGCGCGTCGTTGATGCCGTCGCCCATGTAGCCGACCACGTCGCTCTTCTTGAGGGCGATGACGATCTGCTCCTTCTGCTGCGGGTCGACCTCCGCGAAGAGCTCGGCCTGCTGCACGCGCCGCGCGAGCGCGCCCGGGGGCATCACCGCCAGCTCCTCGCCGGTGATCACCGCGTCGGCGTCGAGCCCGACCTGCTGCGCGACGTGCTTCGCCACGTGCACGTTGTCGCCGGTGATGATCTTGAGCCGCACCCCGAGCTGCTGCAGCGACTTGATGGTGTCGACCACGCCGGCCTTCGGCGGGTCGGCGAAGAGCAGGAAACCCTCCAGCGTGAGCTGCTGCTCGTCGTCGCGCGTCCACGACGCCTTCGGCTCCACCTGCCGGCTCGCCACCGCCAGTACGCGCAGCCCGAGCTGACCTTTCGCATCGACCAGCGCCTCGATCTCGCGCCGCGCCACCTCGTCGAGGCCCGCGCAGCTCATGATCACCTGCGTCACCGCACCCTTGGTCACCAACAGCGGCGCCCGGGCGTCGCCGATCACCACGGAGAGCCGCCTCCGCACGAAGTCGTACGGCACCTCGTCGAGCTTCGCCGGAGGCGTCAGGCCTGCGGTCCTCCCCGCCGCGAGCACCGCTTCGTCGAGCGGGTTGGCCATGCCCGACTGCAGCGCGGCGTTGGCGAAGGCGAGCTCCAGCACGCGCGGTGAGGTCTGACCGCTGACGTCGAGCGCCCCTTCGAGCTTGAGCACCCCCTCGGTGATGGTGCCCGTCTTGTCGGTGCACAGCACCGTCATCGAGCCGAAGTTCTCGATGGCGTTGAGCCGGCGCACCAGCACGCCCGCCTTCGCCATGCTCGACGCGGCGCGCGCCAGGTTCACCGCGAGGATCGCCGGGAGCAGCTCCGGCGTCAGGCCGACGGCGAGCGCGACCGCGAACAGCAGCGACTCGATGCCCGGCTTGTGCGCCAACAGGTTGAGGGCCAGCACCAGCAGCGCCATCACCGCCATCACGCGGGTGATCAGCACGCCGAACTCCCGCAGCCCGCGATCGAACTCCGTCTCGGGCGCGCGGGCGCGCAGGCTGCCGGCGAGTTTGCCGAACTGCGTGGCGCGGCCGGTGTCGACCACCAGCACGTGCGCGGTGCCGCTGCGCACGTGGGTGCCCTGGAAGACGGTGTTGGTGCGGTCGACCAACGTCCTCGCGGAGGGCAGGGCGCCGGACTTCTTTTCGACGGGGAAGGTCTCGCCCGTGAGCGCGGCCTGGCTCACGAAGAAGTCGCGCGCGTCGAGCACCAGCCCGTCGGCGGCCACCAGGCTGCCGGCCGACATGATCAGCACGTCGCCGGGCACGATCTCCGCGGCGACCACCTGCGTCTCCGCGCCGTCGCGCAGCACCTTCACCTTCGCCGAGATGCGCGATCGCAGCGCGTCGACGATGCGCGAGGCCGCGAACTCGCGCCAGAACCCGATGGCGGTCGACGCGGTGACGATCACCAGCACCACGAACGCGTCGGTCCACTCCTGCGCGATGAGCGAGACGATGGCCGCGAAGATGAGGATCAGCACCAGCGGGCTCGCCACCTGTTGCCACAGCAGTCGCAAAGGCCCCGCGCGATCGGCCTGCGTCACCTCGTTGCGGCCGTGCTGCGCGAGGCGGCGCGCGGCCTCTTCGGCGCTCAAGCCCCGGGCGCTCGACGAGAGCCGCGTGAAGAGCTCCTCCGCTGATGCGCTCCACCAGTCCATGGGGTCGCTCACAGGCCGCGCAGCTTCTTGAGCGCTTCGTAGGCGTCTTTCACCTGGCGGAACTTCTCACCGCCGTCGTTCGAGCGATCGGGGTGATGTTCCGCGGCGAGCCGCCGGTAGGCGCTCTTGATCTCGTCATCGCTCGCGTCTTCGGAGATGCCCAGCGCGGCGTAGTTGGCGTCGCCCTTGCCGAAGTACTGCGCGGTGATCTCCCGCAGCGCCTCGTCGCTCAAGTTGAACGCGGCGACGATGCGCTTGAGCACGTCCTGTTCGCTGCGCTGGAGGTCTCCGTCGGCCATGCCGAGATCGTACAGGCTGCGCACCACCTCGATGCGCATCGCGGGCTTCACCACGGCGCGGGCGCGCACGGTCAACGCCTCGATGTCTTGCGGAGGCGCGGCGATCGCCGCCTTCAGCGCGTCGCGCACCTCGTCCATCGCGGTGACGTTGAACTGCAGCCGGTGTTGGAAGAACTCGCGCACGATGCGGATCTCGAGTTGCTGCGTCGGCGCGTCGGCGCGCGCGACCTCGATGAAGAGTGGGCAGAGCGCCTGCAGCAGCGCCAGGTCGTCGCTGTTGATCGTCGTGCGCGGCGCGGGGCGCGTGGGCGGGCGCGGGCGCGAGAGGAGCTCCTCGGTCGACGGCGGCGCGAACGCCTTCGGCTGCGGCGTCTCACGGTCGAAGGCAAAGTGTCCGATGAGGGCGCCCGCAGCCGCGAGCACCGCCGCCAACCCCGGCTGCCACGAGAGCAACAAACCGATGGCACCACCGATCATCAGGCCGAGAATTTTCCCGAGCATCTTCGCCGCCCAAGTGTGACATGCCACGCGCATGACGGCTCAGATCATCGACGGCAAGGCGCTCTCGGCGAAGGTGAAGGCGGGCTTGAAGGCGGAGGTCGACGCGATCAAGGCGGCGCACGGGCGCGCGCCCGGCATCGCGGTGGTGCGGGTCGGCGAAGATCCCGCGTCGAAGGTGTACGTGACCTCGAAGGAGAAGACGGCCCTCGAGCTCGGCTTCGCGTCGTGGCACCACCACCTCCCCGACACCGTCTCACAGGCGGAGCTGCTGGCGCTGGTGAAGAAGCTCAACGCCGACGATGCGGTCGACGGCATCCTCGTGCAGTTGCCGTTGCCGAAGCACCTCGACGCGAACGCGGTGCTGGAGGCCATCGACCCCGCGAAGGACGTCGACGGCTTCCACGCGGTGAACGCGGGGCATCTCTTTCAAGGTCGCCCGACGCTCGTCGCCTGCACGCCCTTCGGCGTGATGCGCATGCTCGAGGAGATCGGCTGCGACGTGGCAGGCAAGAACTGCGTGGTCATCGGCCGTTCGAACATCGTGGGGCGCCCGATGGCGATGCTGCTGCTCAACAAGAGCGCGACCGTCACCATCTGTCACAGCAAGAGCGACGTCGCGGCCGAGGTGCGGCGCGCTGACGTGGTGATCGCCGCGGTCGGCGTCTCCCGGTTGGTGAAGGGCGAGTGGATCAAGCCCGGCGCGGTGGTGATCGACGTCGGCATGAACCGCGGCGCCGACGGCAAGCTGTCGGGCGACGTCGACTTCGAGACCGCGAAGGAGCGCGCCTCCTGGATCACCCCGGTGCCCGGTGGCGTGGGCCCGATGACGATCGCGATGTTGATGAGCAACACCGTGATCGCCGCGCGGGCGCGCCTCGCGCGTTAGCTAGACTAGACGCCGGCCACCTTCGCGGCCGCGCTCAGCTCCCACGAGAACCGCGCCGTC
>CAMLFP010000420.1 GCA_946479335.1 uncultured Archangium sp. | reverse complement strand
CGCCCTGCGCTGACACCGACGCTTCGCCGCGACCTCTCTGCGCGGGAGAGGTTGTATGGTGCGTCACCCGATGCCGAAGCGCACCCGCTCCGTCCCCGCCGCTCTCCCGCCGCCGCTCGCTCCGATTCCCAAGAAGGCCGACCGGCGCAATCGCCCGTCTGGTGAAGGCCTCGAGAAGCTCGTGGAGCGCGTGCGCAAGGGCCAACCCGAGCGCCGTTCTTTCCGTGAGCGCCGCGCGACGCCGCGCCTCAAGGCCGCCGTCGCCATCGAGACGCGCGCCGGCAGCACCTCGCGCCGGTACGTGACGCACGACCTCTCGACGTTCGGGCTCTCCATCGCGTCGGGGCCGACGCCGCGCAAGGGCGCGCAGCTGACGGTGAAGCTGTACCTCCCCGACAAGCCCGACGAGCCGGTGGAGCTCGACGCGCAGGTGCTGGGCGCGTTCGACGACCGCGGCGGGCTGCGCCTGAAGTTCGTCTCCCCGCCCCTGCCGGTAGCGCGGCGCATCCACCGGCTCGTGAAGTAAGACACCCTCGTCATGTCTCTCGAACGCCGAAGCGCGCTGCGCGCGAACGCCGTCATCCCCGTGGAGGTGCGCGACGCGCGGGGCTTCTCGCTGTACTCGACGCGCGACCTCTCCAGCACCGGGCTGTTCTTCGACCGCGCCATCCCCTTCGCGCAGGGCGTGCGGGTGTCGCTGGCCTTCACGCTGCCGGGCGACACGCAGGCCATCCGCTGCGACGGCGAGGTGGTGAACGTGCCCGACAAGAAGGGCTACGGCATGGGCATCCGCTTTCTCGACATCTCGCCTGACGACGCGAAGCGCGTGGAGGCCTTCGCGCTCGAGACCCTGGGGGGCGCATGAAGAAACGCTGGGTGCTGTTGACGTTGATGGCGTGCACGGCGGCGCGTGAACGCGGAGGCTCCGGGCTCATCGGCGGCGCCGAGGTGTACCGCGCGCCCGAGACGGAGCGCTGCGCGCAGTTCAAGGCCGGCGGCGCGCGTTCGCAGCAGTGCAACGAAGCGAAGTACCTGGGCACCGAGTACGTGCGACGGCTCTCGACGGGCGACGAGGTGTGCCTGGAGGGCGGCTTCGGTGACGTGGCGGGCGGCGCCTGCCTCGCGCGCGCGGCGGTGGTCGACACCGCGACCAACCGCGTGCTGCTGGAGATCCGCCAGGCCCGGCCCGACTCGAAGTGGTACTCGCACGAGCAGACGCAGTACTGGTTCGAAGAGGGGGCCCTGGTTGACTTGTACGTGGCCGATCACGGTTACTGAAAAGCCATGAAGCTCCCTGAGCCGGTGATGAAGCTGCACCCGAAGCACCTCAAGAAGCTGAGCGGCGAGCGCCTGTCGGACCTCATCGACAAAGAAGCGGTGCGCGCGCGCGCGAAGGTCGACGAGCTGCAGCAGCGCTACCCCAGCGCCGGCCCGCGCGAGCTGAGCCAGCACCTCATCGACAGCAAGAAGAACCTCGCGTCGATGATGGGCGGCGTCACCGGCGTGTTCGGCGTCGTCACCGTGCCGGTCGACCTCGCGGGCATGCTCTACCTGCAGCTCTCGTTGCTCACCGAGGTGGCCACCGTCTTCAAGCTGTCGCTCAAGAGCGAGCGCGAGAAGCAGGAGCTGTTGGACCTCCTCGGGTACTCCAACGGCATCGGCCCGCTGCAGCGCAGCTCGCCCAAGGTGCTGGGCACGGTGGCGGCGATGGTGCTCTCGAAGGGCGGCCTCAAGACCCTTTCGCGCGCGATGCCGCTGGTGGCCGCACCCATCTCCGCGTGGATGAACAACTCGCACATCCAGAAGGTGGGCGACTCCGCGGTGCGCCACTACGACGGCTGGCAGCACGCACACGAGAAGTCGAAGCGCGCGTCAGGCGCGTGACGTCACTGCTGCGGGTCCGGGTTCGACACGCCGCACTTCGCCTTGCCCTCGGGCGTGTCGAGGAGCCGGCAGTCGCACTGGTCGATGAGGCCCTTGCAGACCGCCTCGTCTTCGTCGGTCGGCGGGTTGTTCGCCTCGCGCGTCGCGACGTCGGTGAGGCACGACGTCTTGTCAGACGTGGTCAACGTGCAGTCGCACCGTTTCTCAGACAGCACGCGGCACTGGCTCTTGCAGCCCGTGGCCAGGAACGCGCAGAGAAGAATCAGGACGGCGTGACGCATCGCGCGGGGTGCATAGCGCAAAGCTGAAAATAAATGTCCGGGAACGACGCGGCCCACGCGTCTTCGCGCCGAAGCACCCAACCCGAACCAACGAGGACGAAGACCATGAGTGAATTCCTTTACCTGTACCGTGGTGGCCAGCCGATGACCGCGAGCGCCGCGGAGATGCAGAGCCAGATGGAGAAGTGGGGCGCGTGGCTCAAGGAGCTGGCCGCGCAGGGCCACCTGAAGGACGCAGGCCACCCGCTGGAGGGCGCCGGCAAGGTGGTGAAGGGCAGCGCGAAGACCGTGAATGACGGCCCGTACGCCGAAGCGAAGGACCTCGTCGGCGGCTACTCCCTCGTCACCGCGCGCAACCTCGAGGAGGCCACGGAGTTGTCGCGCGGCTGCCCGGTGTTCGCGCACGGCGGCTCCGTCGAGGTGCGGCCGCTCATCGCCTTCAAGCCCTGACGCGAGGTGGGCGCGCACGACGCACTCTTCCGGCGGGAGTCAGGGCGGCTCGTCTCGGCCCTGACCCGCATCTTCGGCGTGCACAACCTCCCGCTCGCGGAGGACGTGGCGCAGGAGGCCCTCGTGCGCGCCTTCGAGGTGTGGAAGCTGCGCGGCGTGCCGGAGAACCCGTCGGCCTGGCTGGTGGCGGTGGCGCGCAACCTCGCGCTCGATGTGCTGCGGCGGCGACGCACGGCGCTGACGCTCGCGCCCGACCTGGAGCACCTGCTGCAGACGGAGTGGACGCTGGCGTCGGTCATCGACGAGCAGCTCGAGCCGAAGAACATCGGCGATGACCTGCTGCGCATGATGTTCACCTGCTGCCACCCGAAGTTGTCGGAGAACGTGCAGGTCGCGCTGGTGTTGCAGGTGCTGTGCGGCTTCAGCGTGCGCGAGGTGGCGCAGGCGTTCTTGAGCAACGAAGCCGCGACCGAGAAGAAGCTGGTGCGCGCGAAGCAGACGCTGGGCGAATCGGAGCAGCTCTTCGAGCTGTTGCAGGGCCCGGCGCTGGTGAAGCGGCTCACCGCCGTGCAGCGCGCGCTCTATCTGCTCTTCAACGAGGGGTACCACGGCGCGTCGCGCGACTCCGCGGTGCGCGTGGAGCTGTGTGAAGAAGCGATGCGGCTGACCTCGCTGCTGCTGGCGCACCCGCTCACGCGCACGCCGCGCACCAGCGCGCTGGCGGCGTTGATGTGTTTCAACGCGGGGCGGCTGCCCGGGCGCATCGATGACGCCGGTGAGCTGGTGCAGCTCGAGGCGCAGGACCGCGCCCGGTGGGACGGGAGGCTCTTCGCCGAGGGCGAACGGTTGCTCGAAGACTCCGCGAGCGGCCCGGAGCTGAGCGAGTACCACGTGGAGGCCGCCATCGCTGCGGTGCACACCCGCGCGAAGACCGCTGCGGAGACGCGCTGGGGGCAGATCATCGCGCTCTACGACACGTTGATGGCGCTGCGCCCGACGCCGGTGGTGGCGCTCAATCGCGCGGTGGCCATCGCGCAACGAGACGGCGCGGAGGCCGGGCTCGCGGCGCTCGACGCCATTGAGGACCGCGAGCGGCTCGAGACGTACCCGTTCTTCTTCGCGGCGCACGGTGAGCTGCACCTGCGACGCGGCCGAGGCGACCTCGCCGCGGCACACTTCGCGCGAGCGCTGGCCCTCGCTCGCAGCCCCGAAGAGCGCCGGTTTTTCGAGCGCCGCGTGCAGGCGTGCGCGCAAGCGTGAGCGCCCTCACCCCGGGGAGAGGGAGGCGTGGAGCTGCTCGCGCAGGTAGCGCGCGGCGAGCCCGACGGTGACCTCGGGGTGGGCGCTGAGCGGCGGCGCGACCTCCATCACGTCGGCGCCCAGCAGCCCGACCTCGCGCCCCAGCCGACGAATCAACTCGACAAGCCAATCAGGCTCCAGACCACCACCTTCGGGCGTGCCGGTCGCGTCGGCCCACTTCGCGTCGGTGCCGTCGATGTCGTTGCTGAAGTACACGCCCTTCACGCCGGTGGCCTTCACGTGCGCGAGCACCGCGTCGAGCGCCGCGTCGGGATTCTCGAGAATCTCCTTCGCCCAGAACTGGCGCACCTGCGTCGTCGACTCCCAGTGCTCCTTCGTGCGGCCCGAAGCGCGAATGCCGACCTGCGTGAGCCGCCCGTTGCGCCCGAGGAGCTCGTTCGCGTGCCAGCTCCACGTCGCGAAGCACTCCTTGATGCCGAGCCGCGTCTCCAGCAGGTCGGTGTGCGCGTCTGACTGCACGATGCCCCACGGCGCGGGCGCGACCTTCGCCAGCGCCTGCGCGACAGGCAGCGCGGTCGAGTGGTCGCCGCCCAGCACGAAGAGCTTCAGCGCCGGGTTCACCGTCAGCGCCAGCTCCAGCGCGCGGCGCTCGATGGACAGTGGAGACACCGGCAGCGGCACCTCCACGCCGGGGTACAGCGCGCGCCGCGACGCCGCGAGCTGCTCGGGCGACAACATCTCGTCAGACAGCAACTGCGGCACCACGAAGACGTCGCCGA
>CAMLFP010000419.1 GCA_946479335.1 uncultured Archangium sp. | reverse complement strand
AGCAGCACCACCAGCGGGTGCGTCGTCTTCTTGGCCTTCGCGATCAGCTCGGTGAGGCCGATGTATTCGAAGTCGCGCACCTCGGCGATGACGCCCTGGTGCACCCCGCCCTCGCTCAAGCGCGCCAGCCGCTCGCGATCGGCGCGGTCGACCTTGATCTTGTGGTCCCTCGCGCGCTCCATGAGCTCGCCGGCCACGCGCTGGTTGAGCGCTCCGTCAGCGATGATCAACCGTTCCACCGTGTCTGGAGAGGCGCGCAGCACCTCCAACACGGGGTTCACTCCAAAGATGACAGTGCTCACAAGACCTCGATCGGGAACGAAAGCGTTCTCGACTGGCGCGTACACTGTTTCTCAGCGCAGACAAAGAACGTCAGCTTCGCCTCGACCGAGGTCGGCCCCTGCGCCGTCGGCGTGAAGGGGATCTCGAAGCGCGGGTCGCCCTTCTGCACCGAGTCGGCCAGCGAGAGCTTGCTCTTGGTGAACGTCGACTCGCGGCTGGTCAGCTCGATCTTCAGCGGCGCCTCGTCGGAGATGTGCGCGCCGTTGGTGGGCGTGATGGCGATGATGATCTTCCCTGACTCCCCGGCCTTCAGGCGGGTGGTCGAGCCGGTGGTCGTCACATCGTAGAACGACGGCGTTTCAGGTTCAGCGGCGAGGGCGAGACACAGCAGGAGTGGGAGCATCTGGTTCAGGTATGCCCTGCTCCGCCCTGGAGTTTCAACCGCACCTCGGCGTGCTGCACGATCGCCCGGGCGAGGTTCACCTGCGTGGCCTGCTCCATCTCCGGGAGCGCCGGCGAGGCGTTGATCTCGAACGGCCGCGCCTCGCTGCCGCCTCGCAGTTCGAGGAGGTCCACCGCGCACACCTCGAGCTCCAGCAGGTTCGCCGCGGTCTCCGCGGTGGTGCGCAGCACGTCGGTGAGCGGGCACGGCTCCAGCTCCGCGGCGCGAAACAGCGAGCGCGCGAGGCGGCCGGCGCGCGGGCGGCGTGACACCGAGGCGAGCGCCTTGCCTCCCACCACGAACACCCGCACGTCGCGGGAGGCCTCGCGCACGTATTCCTGCATCACGATGTTGTGGCCGAGCCCCAGCACCGCCTCGAGCGCGGCCTCGAGCGACTGGCGCGACTCGCAGAGCATCACCCCGCGGCGCTCCGAACCCGCGAGCAGCTTCACCAACACCGGCACGCCGCCGAGCTGATCGACCATCGCCTGCAGCTCGCTCACGTCGCGCGACATCACCGTCGCGGGGATCGGGAGGCCCGCCGACGCCAGCCGCTGCAGACAGCGCGCCGGGTTGCGCGAGAGCCCGATGGCGCGCGCGGAGTTGATGACGATCGCCCCGTGCGCCGCGAACTGGTCGACGATCGAGAGCCCGTAGCTGGCGATCGACGACGCGATGCGCGGGAGCACGACCTCCGGCACGCGCACCTTCTTGCCCTTGAAGAGCAGCTGCGGCTTGCGGCCGAGGAAGACCGAGACCTCCGACGGGTTCAGCACGCGCACCGTGTGGCCGAGCGCCTGCGCTTCATCGACGAGGCGCTTCGTGGAGGGGATCGACCGGGAACGACTGAGGACCGCGAGCCGCATGAGGTGCGGCGAGGTATGGCGAAAAGCGCGCGCGGTTTCCAGTCGCGTTCGAAGCGCGCGGGTGGGAGTGACTCCTCGCGACGCGATCGCTACCGTGCGCCGCATGAATCGGTGGCTGGTGATGGTCGGGTTCGTTTTGGCGGCGTGCGCAGGCGAGCGGTCGACGCCTGAGGGCGTGCCGTACCTGCTCACGCAGCAGCAGGTTTCGCGCACCGTCATCAACAAGGCCCTCGCGCCCAACGTGATGGTGCTCGCCGACACCTCCAGCGCGATGACCGGGGCTCGCCTGACGCAGCTGCAGACCGCGATGGCCACGGTGCTCTCCAGCGGCGACGCGACGCACGCGCGCTGGGCGCTGACGACCTTCCCCTCGCCGACGACGGTGGTCGCGTTCTCGCCCGACACCGGCCCTGACGACGACAGCGCGCTGGCGGCGAACGCGCACGCGGTCAACGACGCGCTCCAGACGCTCACCGCGAGCGGTGCGACCGACACGCGGGGCGCGCTGCAGTTCGCCGGCGCGCTCGCCGGGCTGAACGCCGACGACAACCGTTCCGACGTCGTCGTGCTGTTGACCGGCGGCGCGCCCGATGGAGATCCGCAAGCGACGATCGACGCGATCGCTGCACTGCGCGCGAAGCACGTCGACACCATCGTGGTCGCGTTCTCGCCGGAGCCGGGCAACGAAGCCACGTTCGACGCCATGGCCCGCGCAGGCGGCGGAGTTCACGCCTGTGGCATTGGCGCCTGCGGAGCGAATCAGACGTGCGGCGACGATGGCGTCTGCTCACGCGCGTTTTTCGACGAGACGAACGCAACCGCGCTGCTCGATCCGCAGAAGCCCGTGATCACCGAGCTGTCGGACCCGTGCGTGTTCCAGCTCTCGGTGCCGCCGGAGTACGTCTCGGTCACGGTCGACGGCGTCGCCCTCTTCACGAGCTACGACACCTGGCGGGTCGAGGGTTCGCAGCTGAGCTTGACCGGTAAGACATGCGAGCGCGTGCGCAACGCCACCGTGCGCGACCCGGCCACCATCGAGATTCGCGTCGTGCAGAAGCAATAACCACTGGAGGAGGTCGCCATGAAGTCGGTCATCGCGGTGTTGAGCGCAGTGCTGGTTGCAGGGTGTCAGACGTACGACTTCGAGCACGAGAACACGCTGGCAATCGTGCCCGAAAACCACTCGCAGCTGGTGAAGGCGCGGTCGCTCAAGCCCAACGTCATGTTGCTGGTCGACACCTCGGCCTCGATGGGCGCGCTGACAGACCCGAACTCGCGCATCTCGCAGCTCAAGATCGCGATGAACACGTTCTTCACCCGCACCGGCACCGCCACCCCGGTCGCGCGCTTCGGCCTCGCGGTCTTCCCGGAGTCGAACGGGCCGACGCGGGCCGTCAAGGTGGCGCTGCCCCCGGCGACGCCCAACGACGTCGGCACCGGCACCGACGCCGCAGTGAAGGCCAACGCCGACGCGGTGAACAACGCCATTCAAGCGCTCCCGGCGCCCGCGGGAAGCACGCCCACCAGCGCGTCGCTCGCGTTCCTCGGTGAGGAGCCCGACCTCAACGCGGACGATGGGCGCCGCGACTTCATCCTCCTGCTGACCGACGGCCTCCCGAACGGGAATGAAGCGAACCCGAACGGCCTGTGCGACTGCCTCGCGGGCGGGTGTTCTCAGGCCCGCATCGACGCGTGCATGTGCGCCGCGGACAGCTGCGAGAGCGCCGGGCTGTGCAGCACCGGTTGCCTCGACGCCGACGGCACCGTGGCCACCATCGCCACGCTGCAAGGGCAGAAGAACATCGACACCATCGTCATCGGCTTCGGAGACGACCTCACCACCGGTACCGCCCCGCAGGTGCTCGACCGCATGGCGCGCGCCGGCCACCAGCCCCGGAGTTGCGCGAATGACGCGAACGCCTGCGGCGCAGACGCGTGCGGTGCCGACAAGATCTGCGCGACGTCGTTCTACCAGGCGACCGACGCGGCCAGCCTCGCGCAGGCCATCGAAGACAGCCTGGGGAACATCAAAGGCATCTGCCAGCAGGAGCGAGCACCTGGCTGATCTTCTGGCAGTCCGAATTTTCCAGCTCGTGGGCGTGGGTGGTTACGTCCATAACACTTTGGTTCCCTTGATGTGCCTTATTGTGTGCGTCTCGCACGCTGGTTACATTGCTAGTCCACGGTCACAATTCTATACCGAAGGAACCTGCAATGAAACTCCTCCATATCGATGCCAGCATCCTGAACGAGCAATCGGCTAGCCGCCAATTGACGGCGGTCATCGCCAAGCGGCTGACCCAGGCCACCCCTGGGACCGAAGCCGTCCACTACGACCTTGCCGCCGAGCCGATCGGCCACCTGTCCGCCGCCGAATTCCTGGCCTTCCAGGGCGTCGAGCCCCAGGACGATGCCGCGAAACGGGAGGTGGCCCGCAATGCCAAGTTCCTGAGCGACTTCCTGGCGGCCGATGTCATCGTTGTCGGCGCGCCGATGTACAACTTCTCCCTGCCTTCGCAGCTCAAGGCGTGGCTTGATCGGATTTCGGTCGCCGGCAAGACCTTCCGCTACACGGCGGACGGCGTCGAAGGCCTGGCAGGCGGCAAGCGTGTGATCGTCGCCTCCACGCGCGGCGGCCTCTACAGCGAGGGCGCCCCCGCCGCATTCCTCGATCACCAGGAAACCTACCTGCGCGGCTTCTTTGGGTTCCTCGGCATCACCGACGTCACCTTCGTCCGTGCCGAAGGCTTGGCGCTCGGACCGGACAGCCGTACCGCGGCCCTCGAAGCGGCCGTGGATCAAGTCGAGAAGCTCGCCGCTTGATGCGACGGGCCATTCAAACATTCAAGAGAGCCACGACATGAGTACAAATTCTTCTGCAAATCGGGCCACGCCCACCAAAACCATCAAGATCGTGTCTTGGGGGCTGCGTATTCTTGCCGCCGCCGCCTTCCTTGCCGCCGGCGGCGCCAAGCTTGCAGGCGTGCCAATGATGGTCGCGGTCTTCGACCAAATCGGCATTGGCCAATGGTTCCGTGTGGTGACTGGCCTGGTCGAGGTCGCAGGCGCCATTGCGCT
>CAMLFP010000418.1 GCA_946479335.1 uncultured Archangium sp. | reverse complement strand
GCTACTTGCGGAGGCAGTGGGCGAGGAAGCGCCCGACGTCGACCGGGTGCACCGCCGTCGCGCCGGCCACGCCGCCCATCATCGCGCCCACCACGCCCACCGCCGAGACGTCGGCGCCCGCGAAGTACAGCCCGTGAATCGGTGACTTCGGCCGCAGCCACTTGTTGCCGAAGCGGTCGGCGGTCGGCTCCAGCCCGTAGATGCTGCCGCGGTCGGGCCGCACGAAGTGCTCGGTGGAGAGCGGCGTGGAGAGCTCCGCGAACTGCAGCAGCGGCTCGAGCTTCGGCAGGTGACTGAAGAGCTGCTTGAGCAGCATCTGCTCGATGTCCTTCTTGAAGGTCTCGTACTCGCCGCCGCGGCGGCGCCAGCGCTTCTCCTTCCACTCCGCGAAGAGGTCGTAGTCGACGAAGGTGACGACCTCCGCGGTGTGCTTGTCGCCCTGGAACTCGGGGTCTTTGAGCGACGGGAAGCTGGTGTACAGCACGCGCGCGGGCTCCGGCTTCTGGCCGGGCGTCAGCGGCCACGCGGCCTGATCATGCGCCCACGTCTCGTAGAACCACTGGTTCGCGCTCGACGCGCCCGCCGCGCGGATGTCGCCCTTGAAGCCGAGGTAGAGGCACACGTGCGCCGCCGAGGGCTTGAGCTTCTCCACGCTCTGCGCCCAGTCGGCGTCCTGCAGTGACTTCGGCAGCAGGTTGCGCACCGTCTGGCCGACGCCCGCGGCGCTCACCACGATGGGCGCGCGGAGCTCCTCGCCGTTCTTGAGCCGCACGCCCTGCACCTTGCCGCCGTCGACCAGGATCTCCTGCACGTCGGCGAAGATGCGCGTCCACCCGCCGGCCTTCGCCACCGTGTCGAGCAGCGTGGCCGCGATGCGGGCCGAGCCGCCCACCGGGTAGAAGCCGCCGTAGAGGAAGTGCTTCACCACCAGCGCGTGCATCGCGAACGACGCGCGGTCGGGCAGCACGCCGTAGTACCCCCACTGCGCGGTCAGCACCGTCTTCAAGCGCTCGTTGGAGGTCAGCTCGTCCATGACCTCCTTCGTGGTGCGCAGCAGGTACGGGCGCACGCCGCGCATCATCACCGCGTCGGTGAAGAACGACGTCGCCGACGGGAGCAGCCGCGACGCCGCGTACGCCTGGAAGTGCTTCACCACCTCCTTGCTGAGCGCGATGTACTTCTCGATGGCCTGCGCCTCGCCGGGGAAGGCCTTCACCAGCGCGTCGCGGAACTTCTCCGGCGTGTCGGGGAAGTCGATGCGGAACCCGCCGGGGAAATGGAATTGATCATACGCCTCGCCCAGCGACGCCCACTGCAGCGCGCCGTCGGTCAGCGCGTGCAAGATGCGCCCCGGCATCGAGTGCCGCGTCACCTCGCCCACCGCGTGCACGCCGACGTCCCACGTCCACCCTTTGCGCGAGAAGGTGTGCGTGAAGCCGCCGGGTACGTAGTGCTGCTCCAGCACCAGCACCTTGTGGCCCGTCTTCGCCAGCAGCGCCGCGCAGGTCATGCCGCCCATCCCCGAGCCGATGACGATGACGTCGTACGGCCCCGGAGGACACTCGCGACTCCACGGATGGTTGCGCATGGCGCGCGACCCTATGTCGTCCGCGCTCCGCCCTTGAAAAAAGAGGCGCCGGTTGGGGATTCGCCTTTTTCCCCGCGGAAAACGCATTGCGTCATCGCGAAAGTCTCAACCGCGAGACAACCCGAGCGCCGCGGGGGGTAGGCACGTGGATCACACTGTGGTACCGAATGCGACCCACGCGTTTGGTCAAAGGGGACGCAAACACATGACTGAGTTGGATCCACGCTTCCGCATCCGTGCGCCGCTTCGTTGCGACGGCATTGGTCGTCTGGACTGCGCTGAAAATGCGGAGTCGGGCGAGCGCCTCGCGGTGCGGTGGGTCCCCCTCGAGGCGAACGGCGCGCAGGCGGTGAAGGCGGTGGAGAAGCTGCCGCGGCACCCGCAGCTCCCGCGCGTGCTGCAGGTCGGTCAGGTGGGCACCTCGGCCTTCGTGGCGCTCGACTTCCCCGAAGGGCACACGCTGGCCGCCCGCGTCGAGGAGCTGAAGAGCGATGATCTGCTCCGCGCCGCGCAGCAGCTCGCCGACGCGCTCTCGACGGTGCACGCGCAGGGCGTGGTGCACGGTGAAATCAGCTGCGACTCGATTCTGATGACGGCCGATGGGCGCGCCGTGCTGTGGGACATGCCCCTCGTCATCGCCAACCGTCTCGCGGATCGCCGCGGGGAGAACCGGTTGATGCAGAACCTCACGAAGACGGCGCCGTTCCTGGCTCCGGAGCGCGCGCGCGGTGAGGGCGCCTCGCCGGCCGCCGACGTCTACGCGCTGGGCGCGGTGCTGTGCATCGCCGGGGGCGCGCCGCTGCCGACCGCGCCGACGACGCTGGGCGTGGTGAACCTGGTCTCGACGGGCGAGTGGACGCCCCGCGTGCCGGAGTCGCTGCCCGCAGAGTGGAAGACGATGCTGTCGCGCATGGTGGCGCGCAACCCGGCGGCGCGGCCGACCGCGGGCGATGTCGCGCTGGCGTTCGCGCGCGTGCCCACGCCCACCGCCGCGGCGCCCACGCTGGAGATGCAGGCCACGCAGCTCCCGCAGGAGATCCTGGACGCGGCCGACGCGCTGATGCGCGAGCAGGTGCTGGCGCTGCGCGCGGCGACGACGGGTGAATTGCCCGTGGCGAAGGGCGAGCTGCCGCCTGAAATCGTGGTGCCCGCCGACCGCGAGGCGGTGCGCATCCCCACCGTGGAGTTCGAAGCGGTGCGCGACTCGGTGCCGGTGAATGACGGCGTCGAGGTGACGAAGTCGCTCGCGAACGAAGTGACGGCGATGTCTGACGAAGACCTCGAGGCCGTGCGCACCGAGAAGCGCTTGTGGGTGGTGCTGGCCGCGATGGCCGCCGCCGGGCTGGTGATGATGGTCATCGCGCTGGTGCTGGCGAACCGTCAGCCGCAGGTGGTGGTGGTGGCTCCCGCGCCGGTCGAAGACGTGAAGCCCGCGGCGGAGGTCATCAACCTCGATGACGAGCTCGCGCCGCTGCCGAAGCTGACCGCGCAGGCGCAGTAACCCCCGCATTCCCCCTCTCCCGCACGCGGGAGAGGGTTGGGGTGAGGGCCGGAATTCCTGATCAGCTCCGCGTCGGAGTACGGTTCGCGCCGTGCGGCGGCGGCGTGTCAGGCCTTTCGATGAAGTCGCTTCGGTGACGACATCAGCTCCGGGGTTGCCCCGGGGCGTGCTTCACACGCATCACAGGCAGGAGCGGGGAGCCGGTCCACTCTGGTGGACATTGTCCCTCGCAGGACAGGAGTCGCTGGGACGCTGTCCGCCCGCACACTTCTCGAGGCGCGGTCGTGCGTCGTGACACGCGCGAAGCCGTCGCGGAGGCGCTGGCGGCCGCGTTCTTGAGCGGCCCGTGGCACCTGCGCTCGTTGATGGCGCGCGGTGACGCGGCGCTCGACGCGGGCGGTGAATGGCTGCGCGCGCTCGCGTTCGACGTGATGCAGCGGTGGAAGGAGGCGCCGCTGCACGACGCGCGCGCACTGACGCGCTTCATCGTGACGCACGACGCGTTCCTCGACGCGTGGTCGCGCCACGAGATTCCGGCCCGAGTCGCGCACCACTTTCCGTTTCATCCCGAGATGCGGCCGTCGCGCTGGCCGGTGCCCACGCTGCACACGCCCGGTGACGTCGCCGCGTGGCTCGAGCTCTCGGCGGAAGAACTCACCTGGTTCGCGGACGTCGCCGCGGCGGGGCGTCATCGCCGGCGAGAAGTGGCGCGGCACTACACGTGGGAGTGGGTCGCGCGCGGCGAGCGGCTCCCGCGGTTGCTGGAGGCGCCGAAGCAGCGGCTGAAGGGGCTCCAGCGACGCGTGCTGCACGAGGTACTGGCGAAGTTGCCAGCGCACGAGGCCGCGCATGGCTTCGTACCGGGTCGCTCTGCGGTGACGCACGCGCGGCTGCACACCGGGAAAGCGGTGGTGGCGCGCTTCGACCTGCGGCACTTCTTCACCTCCGTCGCCACCGAGCGCGCGTTCGGCGTGCTGCGCGCGCTCGGGTATACGCACGAGGTATCGGCGGTGTTGCTTGGCTTGTGCACGACGCGAACTCCGCCGGCGGTGTTGAAGCGCGCGCCGGTGCCCGACGACGCGAACGGTGAGGTGTTGAACCAGCGCTTCTTCATGCTGCGCGCGCTGGAGGCCTGGCACTTCCCGCAGGGCGCGCCGACGTCGCCCGCGTGGGCGAACCTGTGCGCGTGGTGGCTCGACGCGCGGCTCGCGGCGTACGCGAAGAGCAACGAACTCACGTACTCGCGTTACGCCGACGACCTCGTGTTCTCGGGAGACGCGCTGTCGATGCTGCAGCTCTCGACGATGGTCGACACGGTGGCGCGCGACGAGGGCTTCCGCGTGAATCACGAGAAGACGCGCGTGCTGCGCCAGAGCGCGAGGCAGGAGGTCACCGGCATCGTCGTCAACACGCGCACCAACGTGTCACGCGCCGACTTCGACGCGCTCAAGGCGCTGCTGCACCGCTGCGAGAAGAAGGGCGCGTTGAGTCAGGCGCCCGGGGAGGTGAGTCAATTCCGCGCGGAGCTGGAGGGCCGCGTCGCGTGGGTCGCGCAGTTGAATCCACAGCGGGGAGAGAAGCTGCGCGCGCAG
>CAMLFP010000417.1 GCA_946479335.1 uncultured Archangium sp. | reverse complement strand
ACTGCTTTTTAGCGGCGCTGGTCTGGGCGCTGGACCGGGGCGATGCGCCCGCCGACCGTCGCCGAGCCGCCGCCCGTGGTGCCTGTGCCGCCGCCGACCGTCGCCGAGCCGCCGCCCGTGGTGCCGGTACCTCCGCCGACCGTCGCCGAGCCGCCGCCCGTGGTGCCGCTGCCGCCACCCGTGACCGAGGCCGTCAGGTAGACGTCGAGCGTGAACGCGCCGGGGTTGGCGGTGGTGCCATCGTCATACGTCTTCACGACGACGCCCCAGGTGCCGGCCGCGAGCGTGGTGTTCAGCGTCGAGGAGGTGCTCGTGGGCTCCTGGCAGTCGGTGGAGCTGGTCGTGCACGAGCCGAGCGCGACGATGGCCAGGCCGCCGTACACGTCGGTGTCGAAGCTCACGTTGGCGGTGACCTCGGTGCCGCCGGTGGTGACGACGAAGGCGTAGATGAGGTCGGTGCCCGCGTTCGTCGAGGTGCACGCGAAGGTGGTGTTGGAGCCCTTGTCGGTGGTGGTCCCGCTGACGTGGGCCTCGCCGGCCGAGAACACGAGCGTGGAGTCAGCCGCGCACGTGCCTGAGCCGCCGCCGGTGGAGCCCGCGCCGCCGCCCGTCGAACCCGCGCCACCGCCGGTCGAACCCGCGCCGCCGCCGGTCGAACCCGCGCCACCGCCGGTCGAGCCCGCGCCGCCGCCGGTGCTGCCGGAGCCTCCGCCGCCGGGGCCCGCGCCGGAGCCGCCGCTGCACACGCCGACGAGGCACGACTGCGTAGCGCCGCAGGTGGTGCACGCCGCGCCCGCCCGCCCACAGTGGAAGACGTCGGCGTTCTGGCAGGTGCCCGAGGCGTCACAGCAGCCGTTGGCGCAGGTGTCCTTGTTGCACTCGTTGGTGGGACCGCAGCTGCTGACCGGGAGCGACACGACGAAGCCCACCGCGAAGGCGAGGGCGAGCGACTTGGAGAGGTTCATGAGGGTCTGGTGAGGGTGGGGAAAATGGCCGCAGCCGCGTACGACGAACGGGGGCAGCGCTCAACCCCCGGCGTGTTCTTTGAGTCGCGGTGCATGATCACCCGCCTGACCCCCGAGCCCGGCTCCGTGCGCAGCTTTTCTCAGGACGGCGGCGGCGGGTCATGCAGCGCGGCGGCGTCGGCCTCGAAGATGCGCTCCAGCTCGGAGCGGGCGGTGTTGGCGCGGGCCTGCAGGCGCTCCGTGTCGCCGCGGAGGTGGAAGGTGTCGCGCAGGAGCTTCTCGTCGTAGTCGCGGAAGAGCTCCAGCGTGCGCGCCGCGTCGCTGTAGCTCACGCCCAGCTTCACCAGCACCTCGCGCGTCATCACGATGGTGCTGTCGAAGGTCTCGCGCACCAGGTCGGTGATGCCGATGGCCATCAGCTCGTAGGCGTGCTGCCGGTTTCTCGCGCGCGCCACGATGCGCAGGTGGGGGAAGTGCTTCTGCACCGCCCGCGCGGTGGTGAGGCTCGACTGCACGTCGTCGATGGCCAGCACGAAGACCTTCGCCTTCGAGGCGCCCGCGGCCTCCAGCAGCTCGAGGCGCGAGGCGTCGCCGTAGAAGACCTTGTTGCCGAACCGGCGGATGAAGTCGACGTGGTCGGGGCTGGCGTCCAGCGCGACGAAGGGCACCTTGCGCGCCAGCAGCACGCGGCCCACCACCTGCCCCACGCGCCCGAAGCCCGCGATGATCACCGGCGGCTCGTCGGCGTTCTCCACCTTGTCGAAGGCGCGCGTCTCCTTCTTCGTCATGCGCGGCGCGATGAAGCGCTCGAAGAGCGTGAAGAAGATGGGCGTGGTGGCCAGCGACGCGCCGACCACGAAGATGACGAGCTGCTGCAGCTCCTCCGACAGCAGGTGGCTGGAGGTCGCCAGCTTCACCACCACGAACGCGAACTCGCCGCCCTGCGAGGTGGAGATGGCGAGGCGCAGCGCGGAGAGGCGGTCCTTCGTCCTCCACATGCCGATGGCGAAGAGCACCACCGCCTTGATGGCCACCAACCCGAGGATGATGCCCAGCACCTGCCCGGGCTTCTCCGCCGCGAGCGAGAGGTTCACCGACATGCCCACCGCGATGAAGAAGAGCCCGAGCAGCAGGCCCTTGAAGGGCGCGAGGTCGGCCTCCAATTCGTGGCGGTACTCGGAGTCGGCCAGCAGCACGCCGGCGAGGAAGGCGCCCAGCGTCGCCGAGAGGCCAATCTTCTCCATCAACAGCGCGGTGCCGACCACCACCAGCAGCGACGACGCGGTGAAGACCTCCGGCACGTGCAGGGTGGCCAGCAGCTTGAGCACCGGGCGCAGCACCACGCGGCTGGCGATGACCATGCCCACGAAGGTGCCGATGATGGTCAGCACCCCCGGCCCGGCCGACTGCTGCTCGGCGCCGGCCAACATCGGCACGATGGCGAGGAAGGGAATCGCCGCCACGTCTTGAAACAGCAGGATGCCGAAGGCGATGCGCCCGTGCTGCGCCGCGAGCTGGTTTCGTTCGGCCAACGCCGACACCGCCAGCGCCGTCGATGACAGCGAGAACGCGAACCCGAGGACGAAGGCCGTCTTCGGCTCGAGCCCCAGCGCCCAGAGGATGAGGAAGAAGATGGCGGTGGTGGACACCACCTGCAGGTTGCCGAGGCCGAAGACGTTGCCGCGCATCGTCCACAGGCGCTGCGGCTGCAGCTCGAGGCCGATGACGAAGAGCAACAGCACCACGCCCAGCTCCGAGGCGCTGATCACCTGCTCGACGTCGCCCACGAGCTTCAAGCCCGACGGCCCGATGGCCACGCCGGCCGCGAGGTAGCCCAGCACCGCGCCGAGGCCCAACCGCTTGAACAGCGCCACCCCGATGACCGCCGCTCCGAGGAAGACGACGGCGTCGCGAATCCAATGCATGGCGCGGCTTCTTAGGCCGCGGCGCTGCCCGTTTCAGCCGGTTGTCGGGTGAGGACCCGCATCGACGTCTCGCCCACGAAGATCTCCGAGAGCTTCTTGAGGCGCGCCCAGAGGCTCTCCTGCACGTAGGGGATGCCGTGCTTCTCGCACAGCGCCTTCACCTTCGGCTGGAGCCACTGGTAGCTGCGCATCGGCGCGTCGGGCCAGAGGTGATGCTCAATCTGGTAATTCAAATACAGGTGCAACCAGTCATTGAGGTCGCCGCCTGTCTTGTAGTTCACGCTGCCCAGCACCTGCCGGAGGAAGCGCTCCCCCTTGTTCTTCGGCCCGTCGGTGAAGCGGTACAGGTCGTCGCCGGAGTGGTTCGGACCCACCACGGCGAAGGTGTGAATATTGGTTAAAATATCGGCCATTACCGAATTGGCCGCAGCGGAGAACGCGGCCCACGGGCCCAATGGCAGATAGAGCGCGGGGAAGAGCAGGAACTGCGACACCGCGTACGGCACCCAGTTGTCGCGGACGAACTGCAGCAGCTCGGGAATCTGCGCGATGTCGGGCTGGAGCTGCTTCTCGCGGCCGCGCATCGCGCGCGTGGTGGCCTGCGAGTAGTACGAGGCGCGCCACGTCGCGGCCAGCACCCCGAAGAGCGCCCAGCGCGCGGGCTTCGGCAGTTGACGCACCCACTCCGTGTTGCGCTCCACGAGGTCGGGGTCGGTCTCTTCGCCGGTGTACGAGTGGTGCAGCACGTTGTGCTCGTACTTCCACGCCTCGGGTTCAATCCAATCGAGGAAGTCGATGAAGCGGCGCGCGCCGACGGCGAAGCGCTTGCTGGTGAGACGCTCCGGGGCGCCGGGCACGCGGTCGTAGCCGCGGTGACCCACGTGGTGCATCAAGAGCCAGCGCGTCGACCGCCCCAGGCTCAACGCCACCGCGCTCAAGGGGTTCGGCGCGAGCCACGCCGTCGCCATGCCCACCGCCGACGCCGCGCGGCCCCAGCGCTCGACGCGCTTCAGGTGCTGCAGGTCTTCTTCGCCCAGGCTCGCGCGGAGCTCATCGCCGAGGGCGTTCACGTCTTTCAAGAATGCGTCGAGGTCGACCTTCGAGACATCAAACTGCGGAGCCATGCGCGCGGCGCGTAGCAGGCTTGAAAGGGGTCGCACACCCTGACATTCGCGCGCGCATGAAACCCCGGCGCGACACGCTCGCGGTGTGTGTGGCGGCGTTCGGGGCGCTGGCGGTCTCGATTCTCTGCACGCACGCGACCGGCGAGGGCGACGCGACGCTGCACTTCCTCAACGCGCGAGAAGCCGTCGCCGACGACTGGGTGGTGGTGCTCACGAGTTGGGCGCGCCCGGTGTTCAAGGCGCTCCTCATCGGCCCGGCGTGGGCGGGCATGACGTGGGCGCGGCTGTTCATCGCGGCGCTCGCTGCAGTGCTGGTGGGGCAGACCATCGGCCTCGCGCGCGACTTGAAACTGCAGCGCCCGTTGCTCGCGGGCTTCTTCCTCCTCGCGCCGCCGTTCGCGTTCTTCGCCGCGCAAGACGTGTTGAGCGAAGTGCCCGCGGCGTTGATGACGTACGGCGCGCTGCGCTTGTGGCTGCACGGCCGTCACGCGCTCTCGTGCGTGCTGGTCTCGCTCATCCCCGCGGTGCGCCCGGAGGGTTACTTCTTCATCGCGCTGTGGGCCGCGCTGGTGGTGCTGCAGGCGCGCCGCGTGGTGTTGCTGCCGCTCCTCGGGCTCGGCATCGCGGGGTGGATGCTGGTGTGCTGGTGGAAGGTGGGCGAGCCGACGTAC
>CAMLFP010000416.1 GCA_946479335.1 uncultured Archangium sp. | reverse complement strand
TTCACGGCGAACGGGCTGGGCGTCATCCGCGCGCGGGTCGCGCCCTCGGAGGTCCCCGCGCTGACGCTCCAACTCACGCGCGAGCTGCCGGGCGCGACGGCGCTCGTGCCGGTCGCGAAGGCGCTGGCGCCGCTGCTGACGGGCAACGCCGCGGTGCTGTTGAGCCACGCGAAGGTGAGCGGCGGGCTGCGCAGCAAGGAGGCGCGCTTCTTCGCGCTGCGCTTCGCCCTCGTCGCCGAGGTGAGTGACGCCGCAGCGGCGAAGGCGGTCGTCTCCGGGCTCGACGCGCGCTCGCTCTCGTTCGCGCAGGGCACACTCACCGTCGGCGTCAGTGACCGCTTCGTGGTGGTGGCCAATGACGACGAGGTGCGACAGCGCGCCATCGCCGCGCTGCCCACCGCGGCGGGGAAGCAGGCGCACGGCGTCGAGTTCTCCTTCGACCCGAAGCTCGTCGCGCGCGCGCTGCAACAGGTGCCGCTGTGGGAGGCCGTGCAGTCGGCAGAGCTCGCGGGGTTCGTGGCAGCCAGCGCGGAGCTCGGCCCGCTGCTGCTCGCCTCGTCGCACATCACCGGGTGGCTCGACTCGCTCGCGGGCGCCACCCACGTGGGCCGACTCACCTGGGAGCTCGACCCGGAGGCCTTCACGGCGCCCCCGGCGGCTCCGTAGACAGCGGGCGCCGACGTCTCGCTGGGTGCTCAGAAACGCCCGACGCTCGCATCGACGATGACGTCGACACGGCGCGCCTCGATACACTCGCCGGCTCCTCGTCGTTGCCGCGGGCGTCGCGCGGGCTCGGTGCGTATTTCCGCAGCCTGCGAGCGCGCGCGTCGCGGGCGCCAGACCCGCGGCGCCTGGCGAAGCGGCTACCGGCAGAAGTGCAGAATCGCGGCTTCCAGAATCTCCGCGGCGCGGTGGAGCTGGTCGACCGGCACGAACTCGCCCGTCTGATGCGCGACCTTGATGTCGCCGGGCCCGAAGACCACCGGCGTCGCGCCGAGCTGCTCGAGCTGCGGGCCCTCGGTGCCGAACGACACGGTCTCGGCGCCCAGCCCCGACTGCGCCGCGAGGAACTGCACGACGTCAGCCGACGCCGCAGTGTCGAAGCCGCGGTCCAACCGGGGCGCGCGCACCGTCGCCTCGAAGCCGGGCTCCTCGGCCTGACACTCCGCGATGAGCGCGTGCACCTTCTGCAGCACCTCGTCGACGGGCTGCGTGGGCAACGGGCGCCACTCCAGCGTCAACTTCATCACCCCGGGGATGATGTTCTTCGCCTTCCCGCCCGACACCATGCCGACGTTCAAGGTGCCGAAGCCCGGCGTGAAGTCCTTGTGCACGTGCGCGCGCAGCTCGCCCTTCGCGTACGCCTCGAGCTTCGTCAGCAGCCGCGCGCCGCGGAAGATGGCCGACGCGCCGGTGTCGGGGTACGCGGAGTGCCCTTCTTTTCCGAAGACCTCGATCTCCGCGAGGCAGTAGCCCTTGTTCGCGCGGATGGGCGTCAGCTGCGTGGGCTCGCCGACGATGGCGCGCTTCGCGTCGACCTTGCGCGCCTCGAGCAGCTTCTTGGCGCCCACACAGCCGACCTCTTCATCAGCGGTGAAGGTCAGCAGCAGCGGCTTGCCGTGGAGGCCCTTCGTCTTGCCCGCGGCGGTCAGCGCGCAGGCGATGAAGGCCTTGGTGTCGCACGCGCCGCGGCCATAGAGCTTGCCGTCGCGCTCGGTCAGCGTGAGCGCCTCCTTCCACGACGCATCGAACGGCACGCAGTCGGAGTGACCGACGAGGGCGAGCTCCGCGGTGCCACGCCCGCCGCGGCGGCCGAGAAGGTTGTGCTTCTCGACGCCGTGGTCGTCGGTGTACCGCTGGCGCTCGGTGTCGAAGCCCCGCGCGTGCAGGTGCTTCTCCAGCACATCGATGATGGCCACGTTGCTCCGCGTCGACGTGGAGTCGATGGCCACCAGCTCAGACAACAGCGTCACCAGGCCCGAAGACATGGTGACGCGTCTAGCACCTCAGTTGCTGAACGTACCGAGCAGCAGGCTGTGCCCGTCGTAGGAGATCGCGACGCGACCCATGCGGACCGAGTCGGTGCCGATGAGATACCCCGCCCCGCTGATGGTCTCGTCAACCTCGTCGACGAACATCTTCCGCTGGAAGTCGTAGGGCATCGACGTGGTGGAGATGCCGTCGCGGGTGCAGCGCGTGAACTCGAGCGTGCCGCTGCGGAAGCCGCCGGAGCAGACGCCGCCGTAGGGCAGCGCCGTCACCGAGCCCGCGGTCTCGTCGAGGAACCACGACCAGGGGTTGTCGAGCGCGAAGCTCACCGCCGCGTACTTGGTCGTGGGCGACCCGGTGCGCACGCCAAACCCGTTCGGCGCCACGCCGCCTTCGACCGGCAACGTGTGGAACGTGCCGTCTCCCAGGAGCGCGCGCCACTGCCCGGTCGACTTCTGGCGCGTCTCCACCAGCGGCCCGGTGACGTTGATGCCACCGTCAGCGGTGTCGGTGTCGACCGGCGCGGCGGTGCCGTTGCTGACGAGCCGCAGCTTGCGGCCGTCGGCGATGCCGAGCTCGATGGCCATCACGCGAGTGGGCGTCAACCATGAGACGTTCCACCCTGCAGTGCTGGTATCGATGGGCGAGAGCGCCCCCGTCGGTGGCAGCGCCGACTCGTAGAAGCCCTTCGCGCCGCCGTCGGTCGGGTTGGAGACGAACGCGATGCGCGTGCCCAGTTCGTTCACCGACACGCCGGTCACATCGCTGGGCAGCGCGACCCGCGAGCCGTCCGTCATCTTGACGCAGAACGAACCGACCTCCGTGCCGACGAGGTAGAAGCAGGGCGCGCTGGACGTGCCGCCCATGCCGGACACACTGGTCCCGTACTGGACCGAGCCCGCCGACACCGGCGCCCCGCCATCGACCGGGAGCAGCGTCAACGAGAAGTTAGAGCCCGCGTCGGTCAGCAATGACAGAACCGGATCGGTGGAGGCGGCGGTCAGCCAGGGGAGGGTGCGATCGGTTGTGCTCGTGACCTGCGTTATCGAGCCGGGGGTGCCACTCAGGTACACGAACCATCGATCTCCATCAGGGTACAGACTCATGACCCCACCATCAGCCGGGAAAGCCTGGAGATTGGTCGGTGTCGCGGTGGAGATGCGGCGCATCGAGCCGTTGTTCAGGTAGACGAAGAGTGCGAGCTCATCGCTCGGGAAGTAGAGGTAGCCGACAGAAGCGGGCATCGCCACGCTCGTGAGCGCGCCGGTCGCGACCGCGTAGAACATCACGGTGTTGTTGCTCATCCACGCGACGTACTTCCCGGTGCGCGAAATGGTCGCGTAGGTGTACGCGCCACCGGCCGCGAGGAATCGCAGGTCACCGGTCTCAAGATCGAGCAGCGCGAGCCGATCGAGAGAGCTGCCGCCGTTGCTTCCGACGGTCAGGAGTTGGTACGCCTTCCCGGCTTGGGTGGCGGCCATCGGGTTGAGCGTCACCACCTGCTCGTCGATGGTCCAGATCGGGCGGAACCACGAGAGGCGCTGGCCCGGGAGGTTGATGGTCTCGCCCTCGTGCACCACCACGTGGCCCAGCACCAGCTTCGGGTACGACGGCGCAGAGGCGACGATGTCCCACGTGCCGACGGGCACCGCGAGCGAGAACGACCCGGAGGCGGTGACCGCGGTCGACACGCTCGACCCGTCGGCCTCGACGGTGATCTTGGTGGGGTCATTCGGCGAGAAGAACGTCACCACGCCGTTGACGGTGCCGGTCTTCGGCGGGTCGTCGCTGAGCGCGAGGTCGACGGCCGCGTTGTCACCGCGGGCCACCGTCACGTCGGCCGACGCCGAGCGCCAGAACGGCGCTTCACCCGTGCGCGCCAGCACCGTGCGCGCGCCGGTAGGCACGTTCACCAGCTCGAACGCGCCCGTCGCATCGGTCACCGACGAGACGCTCGTGCCGGGCACGGTGACGGCGACGCCCGCCGCTGCCATCGCGTTGTAGGTGACGGTGCCGGTGAGCCGGCCCACCGGCGTCAGGCGCAGCTCGCCGACGTCGACGCTGCCGCTCGCCACTGCGCCGATGGACACGCGCCCTTCACGCGTGTTGGGCGCCTCGACGCTGACGATGTACGCGCCGCTCTTGAGGTTGCTCAAGGTGAACGCGCCGCCCGCTTCGGTGGCGGCGCTCTTCGTCTCCGGGCCCGACGCGATGACGCTCAAGCCGGTGGCATCGGAGCCATCGGAGAACGTCACGTGACCCGTCAGCGTGCCCGAGGAGAAGTGGAACGCCAGCGTCACGTCGCCCGACGGCTTGCCGCCCTTCACCGTCACCGCGGCGCTCTGCTCGCCTTCATCGGTGCCGCTCACCGCCGCGCGGAGCACGTAGTCACCGTCATCGAGGCCGGTCAGCGTGAACGCGCCGTCGCTCCCCGTCACCGCAGCGCCGCTGGTGGGGCCGTACGCGAAGACGGCGATGCCCGACGCGCTCCCGCCTGCGACGGTGACGCGGCCGTTGATGCCGCCTGATGAACACGCCGACAAGGCTGCGCAGACCGCAGCCACAGACATCACTCGAAGTAATTGCATGTGGTCCTCCCGATGAAATGGCACGGCGCCGCTCTACCCCCGCTGCAGCGCCGTCACTCTAACGCGCGGTACGCGTCGATGTACGCGGTCGGGAGTCGCTTCGCGAGTTCAGAATTGCTCTCGAGGTC
>CAMLFP010000415.1 GCA_946479335.1 uncultured Archangium sp. | reverse complement strand
GCTGCCCTTGAGATCGCTGAAGCGCTCGTTGACCGCTCTTTATTTACGGAGGCAATGGTCGCTGCTGACGTTGCGAGTATGCTGCTTGATTTGATGCCGACCGCAGGCGCATTTCGCGATTCGCAGCGGCTTCGGCGTCTCTTTCAAAAGGCGCTGGCTGGCGCGATTCAGCCGCAGCATCGATCGGTGCTTCATTTTAATTTGGCGAACAGTCTTGTTCGTTCAGGCTTAAGCGGTCAGGCATTGGAACATTTTAGATCTACGGTAGATGTGTGTCCCGCATATCTAGATGATGCGCGGTGGTGGGCAGGCGTTGGTGCCGCACTGGCGGGGCGAAGGTGCCTTCGTTTGGCTCGTCGCTGCTTGATTCATGCAGTGGAGTTGACACCCAGCAAACCTATTCGTGGCTTGCTCGGAAGCTTGGACTTTAGTTTGCGCAGATTCGAGTCCGCCAGAGGACATCTCGATGAGTGGTTCAAAGATAATCCGAAGTTAGATGCTGCGTGGGTCTTGCGATGGGCTTTGGCGCCCGTGTTCGCGAACGAGTTCGGGGAAGGTCGAAGGGCAACCAGTGCTGCTCTAAAAATCGCGAAAGGTGCCTACAAGGAGCCTTTAGCTCAGCAACAAGCAATTCTGCATGAGGCGCTCAAGCTTGATCCTCTCTGTGACTTGGCTTGGCGCAATTATGCGCATTGCCGGTCAGTTGTGGAGCCCGCGAATGCCTGCGTTTGGTGGGCCGCCGCCGCGCTGTTGTCGGTTGACTGGGATCTTGAAACCTGTGTGATTGCTTACTTGCGATTGATTCACGAGCAAGGCGAGCCGCTAATAGCCTTGGCGGTGTTGGTGTTGATGTTTCGCAGTCATGGCGAGGCAATTTTTCTGGAGATTGCCAAGTGTATGGGCGCGAGCGGCGCCGACCAAGTTGACGCGGTGGTAAAGCACGCAAGGTTCGCGTTGGAGGGTGTAGGGACGTTGATGCGGTGAGTAGCGTGAGTCTGTTCACTAAGAACTCGAAGCGCGTTCTACGAATTCGGTAGAACGCGCGCCCATGCGAAAACTCCTCGTGACCTTCGCTCTCGCCGGCTGCGCCACTGCGCCGGTTGCTCCCACCCCCGCGCCCGCGCCCGTCGTCGAAGCGCAGAAAGCACCGCCCAAGCCCGTGACGCCTCCCACCCGCCTTGGTGAACCCGCGAACGACCCCTACCGCTGGCTCGAAGACGAGAAGTCACCGGAGGTGCAGGCGTGGATGAAGTCGCAAGACGACTTCACGCGCGCGCGGCTCGCGGAGTTGCCCACGCGCGAGGCGCTCAAGAAACGCTTCACCGAGCTGTACTACCTGGAGTCCATCTCCACGCCCCTCAAGCGCGGCGGCCGCTACTTCTACGTGCGCACCCACAAGGACAAGGAGAAGCCCATCGTCTACTGGAAGCAGGGCGCGGATGGCGCCGAGAAGGTGCTCCTCGACCCGAACCAGTGGAGCTCCGACAACACCGTCAGCCTCGGCACGTGGAACCCGAGTTGGGACGGCAAGAAGGTCGTCTTCGCGCGCAAGCCGAACGCCGCCGACGAAGCGACGCTGTACGTGTTGGACATCGACTCCGGCAAGGAGAGCGAGATCGACGTCATCCCCGGCGCGAAGTACGCGTCGCCGTCGTGGCTGCCTGACAACAAGTCGTTCATCTACGAGTGGCTGCCGGTCGACCCCAACATCGCCATCTCCGAGCGCCCCGGGTACTGCGAGCTGCGCCAGCACGTGCTGGGCACCGCGCCTGACAAAGACGCGCAGCTCCACCCGCGCACCGGCGACCCGAAGACCTTCTTGCGCGGCGGCGTGTCGCGCGACGGCAAGTTCCAGTTCGTCTCCATCGATCGCGGGTGGAACGAGAACGACCTGTTCTTCAAGCGCGTCGGGAAGGACAAGACCTGGCAGCTCCTCGTCGCCGGCAAAGACGCGCTCTACAGCGTCGAAGCGTGGAAGGGCGTCATCTACGTGACCACCGACGAGGGCGCGCCCAACAAGCGCGTCTTCAAGGTCGACCCCAACAAGTTTGATCGGAAGAACTGGAAGGAGCTCATCCCCGAAGACAAGAACGCCGCGCGCGAGTCGGTCACCATCGTCGGCGGGCACCTCGCCATCGCGTCGCTCAAGAAGGCGGCCAGCGCGATCGAGCTGTTCGATCTCAACGGCAAGAAGGTGCGCGACGTCGAACTCCCGGGCCTCGGCACCGCGTCGAACCTCTCCGGCGACGAAGAAGATGACGAGGCGTTCTACAGCTTCAGCTCCTTCGTGCAGCCGCGCGACAGCTTCCGCGTCTCGGTGAAGAGCGGGAAGTCGGAGCTCTACGCGCGCGTCGAAGTGCCGGTCGACCCGAGCAAGTACGAGGTGCGGCAGGTCACCTACGAGTCGAAGGACAAGACGCCCGTGACGATGTTCATCGTCGCGCGCAAGGACGTGGTGCTCGACGGCAACAACGCGACGCTGCTCTACGGCTACGGCGGCTTCGACATCTCGCTGACCAGCGCGTTCACCTCGTTCATCTACCCGTGGCTCGAGGCGGGAGGCGTGTACGCGGTGCCCAACCTTCGCGGCGGCGGTGAGTACGGCAAGGCGTGGCACGACGCGGGCAAGCAGGCGAACAAGCAGAACGTGTTCGACGACTTCGCGGCGGCCGCTGAGTACCTCATCCGCGAGAAGTGGACGAAGCCCGCGCGGCTCGCGATCCGCGGCGGGTCGAACGGCGGCCTGCTGGTGGGCGCGGCGATGACGCAACACCCGGAGCTCTACGGCGCGGTGATCTGCGCGGTGCCGCTGCTCGACATGGAGCGCTACACGCTCTACGGCTCCGGCAAGACGTGGATCTCGGAGTACGGCGACCCGGCGGTGCCTGAAGAGCTGAAGATCCTCTCCGCGTACTCGCCGCTGCAGCACGTGCAGAAGGGCGTGAAGTACCCGGCGCTGCTGATGATGAGCGCCGACCACGACGATCGCGTCGACCCGTTCCACGCGCGCAAGTTCTCGGCGGCGGTGCAGGCGGCGTCTCCCGACACCGTGAGCTGGCTGCGCATCGAGGCGCACGCGGGTCACGGCGGAGCGGACCAGGTCGCGAAGAACATCGAGAGCTCGGCCGACCAGCTCGCGTTCTTGCGCGCGCAGTTGGGCCTGTAATCAGCGCTCGAGCCGCGCGGGAGCTTTCTCGCTCGCGCGGCACATCGCACCGGCTGAAGCCCGCAGCTTCGCCGCGGTTTGGGGCGCGGCATCCGCGTCTGCTCGGCTGGGAGCGACTCGCGATCGCACGTCCCTGCGCGGTACGCATGACCTGCCGCGCGCCGGGCTCGTACTCGGTGAACTAGTACGTGTACGCGCGCCTCCGCTTGAGGACGTGCGCAACGAGCGCCATCCGCGCGCCGAGCGGCGACATCGCTGGAGACACGAACTCACGGGCGGTTGATGACGATCTGCGCGACGACGTCGACGGCGATCTGGTGGGCGCCGCACGCACAGGCAGGCGTCGCTGCGACCCTCCCGACACATCGGAGGACTCGCGGTTCGTAAACGTGACGCGTTCGAGGGCCGGGGCTACAACGCGCCACAGCCATGTTCTTCAACCGCGACGAGAAGAAAGAGATGACGCAACCCCTCCCGATGCTGCCGCTGCGCGACATCGTGCTCTTCCCGCATGAGGTCCGCCCGCTGTACGTCGGCCGCGAGAAGTCGATCGCCGCGCTGAAAGAAGCGATGGCGAAGAAGGGCGCTGACGGCAAGGCGTGGCTGCTGCTCTCGGCGCAGATGAAGGCCAAGACCAACGACCCGACGCCCGACGAGATCTTCAAGTACGCGACGCTGGGCCAGGTGGTGCAGCTGCTGCCGCTGCCCGACGGCACGGTGAAGGTGCTGGTCGAAGGCGTGGGCCGCGCGAAGGTGACGAAGTTCATCCCCCACGAGCCGTTCTTCCTCTGCGACTACGAGCGCGTGGTCGAGCCGAAGCCCGAGGGCGTGGAGCTCGAGGCGCTGCTGCGCGCGGTGCACCAGACGTTCAAGGCGTACGTGGAGCTCAACAAGCGCATCGCGCCGGAGCTCCAGCAGCAGGTGGCGATCATCGACGACCCGTCGCGGCTGGCCGACACCATCGCGATTCATCTCCCGTTCAAGGCCGTCAGCGACAAGCAGGCGCTGCTCGAGACCGAGTCGCCCATCACGCGCCTCGAGAAGCTCTTCGAGCTGATGCAGGGCGAGATCGAGATCCTCAAGGCCGAGAAGCGCATCAAGTCGCGCGTGAAGAAGCAGATGGAGCGCACGCAGCGCGAGTACTTCCTCAACGAGCAGATGCAGGCCATTCAGCGCGAGCTCGGCGACAAGGAAGGCGGCGAGGGCGGCAAGAGCGAGATGCAGGAGCTGGAGGACCAGCTCAAGGCGAAGAAGATGCCCAAGGAGGCGCTCGCCAAGGTCAAGAAGGAGCTCAAGAAGCTCAAGCTGATGGGCCCGATGTCGGCCGAAGCCACCGTGGTGCGCAACTACATCGACTGGGTGTTGGCGCTCCCGTGGGACGAGACCACGCAAGACAAGCTCGACATCTCCGCGGCGGAGCAGGTGCTCAACGCCGATCACTACGGCCTCGAGAAGGTGAAGGAGCGCATCCTCGAGTACCTCGCGGTGCAGCAGCGCGTGGACAAGCTGAAGGCGCCGATCCTGTGCCTCGTGGGGCCGCCGGGCGTCGGCAAG
>CAMLFP010000414.1 GCA_946479335.1 uncultured Archangium sp. | reverse complement strand
TCACGCGCACGCTTGCGCTCCGTGTGCACGCGCTTGAGCTCCGCGCGCTCCTGCGCATGTCGCGCGTCGAGTGCCGCCAGCGCCGCGCGCGCCGCCAGCAACGCCGGGCCAGTCCGCGCGGCGAGCGAGCGCGCCGTCAGCGCCTTCACCACCACCTCCGCCTGGGGCTCGACGGCCTCTCGCAGCGCGACGTCGAAGACCGGCGGCACGAAGCCCTCCACCAGCCAGCGGCGCTCGTACTGCCCGGAGAACGCCTTCAAGAACCCCACGCGCCCCGCCGCGTCCTCCACCACCAGCACGCCGAACATCTTCCCGCCGTCGTCGCGGTACAGGCCCTTCGTCGACACGCGGGGCGAGAGCTCGCCAGTGCGCAGCGTGGCCATCACCAGCTCCGCGCACTGCTGCGCCAGCGCGTGCGGCGCGACGTCATCGAACGGGCTGGGGAAGCGCGCCGGCTTTTCGCCAGGCGCCTCGAGCCACTGCACCCGCGTCACGGCTTCTCGTCGGCCGTGTAGAACCGCTTGTCGACCTCGGCCTTGATGAAGCGCTCAATCTCCTCCGCCGACGAGAACGCCATCGCCTGGTTCAACAGCGCCACCGATTCAGCGCGGCTCACCTTGCGGATGACCTCCTTCACCGAGGGGATCTGCCCGGCCGTCATCGAGAACTCCTCGAGGCCCAGCGCCAGCAGCACGATGGTCAACGTCGCGTCGCCGGCCATCTCGCCGCACATCGCGACGGGGATCTTCGCGCGCTTCGCCGCCGAGATGATCGCGTCGAGGCTGCGCAGAATCGCCAGGTGCAGCGGCCGGTAGAGGTACGCCACGTCGCGGTTCTGGCGGTCGATGGCCAACGAGTACTGAATCAAGTCGTTGGTCCCGATGCTGAAGAAGTCGGCCTCCTGCGCGAGGCGGTCGGCGATCCACGCGGCTGACGGCGTCTCCACCATGATGCCGATGGGGAAGCGCTTGCCCATCGGCACGCCCTGGCGCGAGAGCTCGCTGCGGCACGCCTCCAATTCGCTGCGCGCCTCCCGGAGCTCCGAGATGCTGGAGATGAGCGGGAACATCACCCGCAGGTTCCCGAACGCCGACGCGCGCAGCAGGGCGCGCAACTGCACGCGGAACAGCTCGCGGTGCACGAGGCAGTAGCGGATGGCGCGCAACCCCAGCGCGGGGTTCAGCTCCTTCTCGAACTTCTTGCCGGGCACCTTGTCGCCGCCGAGGTCGAGCGTGCGGATGGTCACCGGCCGGTCGCCCATCGCCTGCAGCACCTGCTTGTACGACTCGAAGTGCTCCTCTTCGGTGGGCGGCGTGTTGCGGTTCAGGAAGAGGAACTCGGTGCGGTACAGCCCGATGCCTTCGGCGCCGTGGGCCAGCAGCGAGGGGATTTCCTCGGGGAACTCCATGTTCCCGTTGAGGTGCACGCGCACGCCGTCAGACGTGGTGGCCGGCAGCTCGGCGGTCTTGAGCGCCGCCTGCTCGCTCATCATCTGCCGCCGCATGGTCTCGCGGAACAGCGCCAGCTGTGACTCGCTGGGGTTCACCAGCACCAGCCCGCGCGAGCCGTCGACCGCCACCATGTCGCCGTTGCGGATGGACTCCGCCGCCTTGCCGAGGCCGACCACCGCGGGCACTTCCCGCGCGCGCGCGACGATGGCGGTGTGGCTGGTGTGGCCGCCGAGGTCGGTGACGAACGCGCCCACGCTGCCGCTGCGCACCAGCATCGCCGCGTCGGCCGGAGAGATTTCGTGCGCGCAGACGATGGCGTGCGGAGGCACTTCCAATTCCTGGTCGACCACCTCGCCCATCAGGTTGCGCACCACGCGGTCGGCGACGAACTCGATGTCTGACTTGCGCTCGCGGAAGTACTCGTCGTCGAGGTTGTCGAACTGGTGGCGCAGCCGCTTGCCCACGCGGCGCACCGCCCACTCGGCGTTGATCTGGTCTTCCTTGATGAGGCGGGTGACCTCCACGATGAACATCGGGTCGTGGAGCATCAACCGGTGCGCCTCGAGGATGAGGTTGTGCTCTTCACCCTCCGCGCCCAGGCGCTTCTTCAGGTCTTCGAACTGGCTGTCAGACAGCTCGATGGCGGTCTTGAAGCGCAGTACCTCCGCTTCGACCTCCGAGGCCTTGAGCTTCAGCTTCGGGGTGCGCAGGCGCCGCGTGTCGAGAACGTAGGCGTGCCCGACGGCGACGCCCGGGCTGGCTCCGATACCTTGAAACGAGACGGTCGCGCTCAAACGGCCTTCAGCGTACCGCGAGGCTCAACCCTCACGCACGAACTCACGTGGGGGCGCGTGGCTTAAGAAACGTGTCGGGCTGAAGCTGGGCCCATAGGCGCCAGAACCTTCGATGCCGAGGAGGTCTCCGTCGCGCGGCTCCACGAGGGCGTGTTCCCCGAAGGTGTCGAGGGGCGTGCAGAGCGGGCCGGCCAGGGTTCGGGTGACCACCGGGCCGTCATTCCGGCTCAGGTTCACCACCCGGAGCCGCTCCCCGCCCAGCAGGCCAGTGGCGCCGAGGTGGTGGTTCAACCCACCGTCGAGCAGCACGAAGTGTTTCCCGCGCGACACCTTCTGCGAGACGACGCGCGCGACGTAGAGGCCACACGGCGCGGCGAGCCAGCGGCCCGGTTCGACGAAGGTGCGCAGGTCGCGGCCGGTGGCGTCACGAAAGCGCTCCAACATCACCCGCAGCTTCTCGCCCGCCGCGCGCACGTCGAGCTCCGCGTCGGCCGTCACGCCCCACCCGCCGCCGAAGTTGAGCGCCGGCGCGTTGCAGTGCTCCGCGAGGTCGAGCGCCGCCTTCGCCGCGGCGAGGTAGCCGCCGACGCTGGTGCACTGCCCGCCGGGGTGCACGTGGAGCCCGTCGAAGCGCAGCTGCCGCGCGAGGGGAAGCGCCGCGTCCAACACCTCTTCATCAATGCCGAACGGGCTCGGCGCGCCCCACATCGACACGCGCCACGACTTGAGCGTGACGCGCGGGTTGACGCGGAGGCGGACGCGCGCGGGCGTTTTGAACGTGAGGAGCTGCGTCAATTCGCGCATCGACTCCACGTTGATCAGCACGTCGTGTTCGACGGCGAAGGCCAGCGCGTCATCGCTCTTCGCCGGGCCGGTGAAGCTCAGCGTTTCTCCAGCGAATCCGCAGGCCAGCGCGGTCTCGATTTCACCGCGTGAGGCGACGTCGAGCCCATCGACCTCTCCGAGGAGCGCGCGCAGCACGTCGGGGTGCGGGTTCGCCTTCACCGCGAAGAGCAGCTTCGCCGGCATCGCCGCGCGCGCTTGACGCACCCGATGACGCAGCACCGTCAGGTCGTAGACGTAGAAGGGAGTGCCGTGCTGCGCGGCCAGCTCCAGCGCGAAGTGCATGCGCGGCTCTTACTCCCTCTCCCATGGGGCGAGGGTCGGGGTGAGGGGAGCCGAGGATGACAACTCTTCGCGCGCGCTTCGTTCCTCGCCGTTAGAACGTGCGCCATGAAAGTGAACGCCTGGGCAGCACCCTCCGCCGGACAACCCATCGCCTTCCACCCCATCGAGCGCCGCGACGTCGGCCCGAAGGACGTGCTCATCGACATCCTCTGGAGCGGCATCTGCCACTCCGACATCCACCAGGCGCGCGCGGAGTGGGGCGCCGCGCTCTTCCCCATGGTGCCGGGCCACGAGATCGTCGGCCGCGTCGCGAAGGTCGGCGCGCAGGTGACGAAGCTGAAAGTGGGCGACCTCGCCGGCGTGGGCTGCATGGTCGACTCGTGTCGCGAGTGCCGCTCGTGCAAGCACGACGACGAGCAGTTCTGCGATGCCGGCTGCGCCTTCACCTACAACTCCACGGAGATGGACCGGAAGACGCCCACCTTCGGCGGCTACTCCGCGAACATCGTGGTGACCGAGCACTTCGCGCTGAAGGTGCCCGCGTCGTTGGACCTCTCGCGCGCCGCGCCGCTGCTGTGTGCGGGCATCACCACCTACTCGCCGCTGCGCGAGTTCGACGTGAAGCAGGGCGACAAGGTGGCGGTGAACGGGCTCGGTGGTCTGGGTCACATGGCGGTGAAGCTCGCGGCCGCGATGGGCGCGGAGGTGACCATGCTCTCCACCTCGGCCTCCAAGAAGGCCGACGCGCAGAAGTTGGGCGCGTCGAACTTCGAGCTCACCACCGAGAAGGCGACGTTCAAGAAGCTGCGCAACCACTTCGATCTGATCATCGACACCGTCTCCGCGCAGCACGACATCAACGCGCTGCTCGGCCTCGTGCGCCCGTACGGCACCGTCGCGTTGGTCGGCGTGCCTCCCGAGGCGATGCCGTTGAGCGCGTTCGCCGTCATCAACGGCAACAAGCGCTTCGCCGGCTCCAACATCGGCGGCATCGCCGAGACGCAGGAGATGCTCGACTTCTGCGCCGCGAAGAACATCGGAGCCGACGTGGAGGTCATCGAAGCGAAGGACATCAACACCGCGTACGCGCGCATGCTGAAGAACGACGTGCGCTACCGCTTCGTCATCGACGCGAAGAGCTTCTGAACGTGTTCGCGTACACCGTCACCGCGAAGTTCGAAGATGAAGCCGTCGCGCGCGAGTACGCCGCGTGGCTCGAACATGGGCATCTGCAGTTGGTCATCGACGGCGGCGCGCGGGAGGCGACCTTCGTGCAGGTGACTCCGACGCACTTCGAGGTGCGGTACCTGTTCGCGGATGAAGCGGCGTTCCGCGCGTACGAGGCGGG
>CAMLFP010000413.1 GCA_946479335.1 uncultured Archangium sp. | reverse complement strand
CTGGCCTTCACGGCGCTGCGGCACCGCACCGCCGACATGAACACCCTGGTCAGCCTCGGCGTCGCCGCGTCGTACGGCTGGTCGACGGTGGCGGTCGCCGCGCCGCAGCTCTTCCCCCACGCGGCGCACGGGCACCCGCCCGACCTCTACTTCGAGGCCGCCGGAGCCATCGTCACCTTCATCCTCCTCGGCAAGTTCCTCGAGGCGCGCGCACGCAAGCGGCTGGTCGACGCGGTGAAGTCGCTGGTCGGGCTCCGGCCGTCGCGTGCGCGGCGGTTGGTGGAGGGCGGCGTGGAGGAGGTCGACCCGGCCGTGCTGCAGAAGGGCGACCGCATCATCGTGCGCCCCGGCGAGCGCATCGCGGCCGACGGCACCGTCGTCGAGGGGCGCTCCTCGGCCGACGAGTCGATGCTCACCGGCGAGAGCCTCCCGGTGGAGAAGCGCGAGGGCGACGGCGTCATCGGCGGCTCGCTCAACGGCGGCGGCGCGCTGACGGTGCGCGTCGACCGGCTCAACGAAGAGTCGACGCTGGCGGGCATCGTGCGTGCGGTGGAGGCCGCGCAGGGCTCGAAGGCGCCCATCGCCGCGCTGGCTGACCGCGTGGCCGCCGTCTTCGTGCCGGTGGTGGTGGGCGTCGCGGTGCTGACCTTCGCGGTGTGGTGGGCGCTCGACCCGACGGTGGCCGGCGCGGCGGTGGCCATGGAGCGCTTCGTCACCGTGCTGGTCATCGCCTGCCCGTGCGCGATGGGCCTCGCCACGCCGGCGGCCATCGCGGCGGCCACCGGGCGCGGCGCGGAGCTGGGCATCTTGCTGCGCGGCGGCGCGTCGCTGGAGGCCGCGGCGCGCGTCGACACCGTGCTGCTCGACAAGACCGGCACCCTCACCACCGGGCAGCCACGCGTCACCGCGCTCCACGTGGTGCAGGGCGAGGAGGCGGCGCTGCTGGCCCGCGCGGCGGCGGTGGAGAGCCGCAGCGAACACCCCGTGGCCCGCGCCATCGTGGAGGCCGCCCGCGCGCGCGGCGTCGCGCTGCCGGCGGTGGAGGCCTTCGAGCCCACGCATGGGCTCGGCGTCGAGGGCCGCGTCGACGGGCACGTGGTGCGCCTGGGCAACGCGGAGTGGCTGCGCGACGCGGGCGTCTCGCTCGACGGTGCGCCCGTGGTGGCTGACGGGGAGACGCCGGTGCTGGTGGCGGTCGACGGCGCGCTGGCCGGCGTCATCGCGGTGGCCGACACGCTCTCGCCCGAGGCGCTGCCGGCGCTCGAGGCGCTGCGCGCGCTGGGCGTGGAGCTGGTCATCGTCTCCGGCGACCGCGAGGAGACCGTGGCCAGCGTCGCGCGGCAGGCGGGCATCACGAAGTACTTCGCGGGCGTGAAGCCGGCGGCGAAGGCGCGCGTGGCGCGCACCCAGAGCGCGCGGGGCCACGTGGTGGCGATGGTGGGCGACGGGGTGAATGACGCGCCGGCCCTGGCGGCGGCCGACGTGGGCATCGCGGTGGGCGAGGGCGCAGAGGTGGCGGTGGCCACGGCCGACATCGCGCTGCTGCGCGGCGGGCTGGGGCAGCTGCCGCGCGCGCTGGAGCTGGCGCGCCGCGCGCTGCGCACCATCAAGGAGAACCTCTTCTGGGCCTTCGCGTACAACGTGCTCGGCATCCCCCTCGCGGCGGGCGTGCTGCACGGCGTCGGCGTCACGCTCTCGCCGGTGTTCGCCAGCGCGGCGATGTCGCTCTCCAGCGTGTCGGTGCTGCTCAACTCGCTGCGGCTGCGCCGCTTCGGCAAGGTGTAGAGGTTGCCGGCGATGACTCCACAAGAGACGCTGGCAGCGCATCGGGACGAGTTCGTGGGCTTCGTCGCCCGCCGCCTGGGGAACCGAGAGCTTGCTGAAGACCTCGTGCACTCGGTGCTCGCGCACGCCGTGCCGCGTGTCGAGGTGGTGCGCGAGGAGCCCGCGCTGTTGGCGTGGTTCTACCGGTCGCTCCGGAACGCGCTGGTCGACCGCACGCGGCGCGCCGCGACGGAGGCGAAGGCGCTCGACGCGTTGGCCCGGGAACTCGAGGAGTTCGCCGACGCCGCCGACCTCACCGCGCCCCGCGTGTGCCGGTGCGTGCTGCGCCTCGCGCAGGGGCTCAAGCCCGAGTACGCCGACGCGCTGCTTCGCATCGAGGTCGACGGCGCGGCGGTGAAGGACTTCGGCGTCGAACGCGGCATCTCCAGCTCAAATGCCGCGGTGCGCGTGTTCCGCGCGCGTGAGGCGCTGCGCCGAGGCGTCGTCGCGACCTGCGGCGCGTGCGCGGCGAGCGGGTGTCGTGATTGCGGGTGTGAGTGACGCCGGTGTGCTGTGCGATTCCGTCAAGCGGCGCGAGGTCGGAAGTCATCACTGAGCGAAGCTGTGTGTCGCAACCAGCCTGGCCGGTGGTTCGTTCTCAGAGCGGCCGAACACGGAGTGCGCGTCTTTGCGAACGTCGCACCGTTGCGCACTTCGGTGTCGTCGCTGCGCGCGCGTCATCGCTGCGTGCGCGTCGTCGCTGCGTGTGCGTCGTCGCTGCGTGCGCGTCGTCGCTGCGTGCGTGTCGTCGCTGCGTGTGCGTCATCGCTGCATGTGCGTCATCGCTGCATGTGCGTCGTCACGGAGTTGTATGAACTCCGCGCCGTCACAGAACTGTGCGCCGCCTCGCTGGCGACGCCGCATCGCGACGAGAACCCATCCTCATCGACGCCGTCCTGCGCGCGGGCACCCGTTTTGTTTCGGGTGCCCGTCACGCCGCCGTCAGCGGCTCCGGCGACGGCGCGAGAGCAGCGCCAGCAGCCCGAGCGCCGCGAAGTTGAACGCCGCACCCTCGAGGCTGCTGCAGCCGCAGCTCACGCCACCGGGCGTCGGCGTGTAGTCGGGCGCGGTGCCGATGGTGCCGCTCCCGCCGTCGCGCAGCGTGTCGTCGTCAGGCGGCGTCGCGTCGGCGAAGGTGAAGGCGGAGGCCAGCGCGCCCGACTGGCCGTCGGGGTTGCTGACGCTGAGGTCGACGGCGCCCGCGGCGTGCGCCGGAGTCGTCACGCGCAGCAGCGTGCCCGACACCACCGTCACCGGAGTCACCGCCTGGCCGCCGAGGCTCACCGTCGCGCCCGGGAGGAACCCCGTGCCCACGATGGAGAGCAGCGTGCCGCCCGCGGTGGGGCCCGCGACCGGAGAGACCGCGTTGATGACGGGCTGGCCGCGCGAATACGTGTACGCGCCGGTCAGCGTCAGCGTGAGGCCCTGGGTGGTGACCGTCACGTCGACCGCGCCGGGGTCGTGCGGCGGCGCCACCGCCAGCAGCGCGCCTGAGGTGAGGAAGGTGACGTCGGTCGCCGCGACGCCGCCGAAGGCCCCCGTCGCGCCGCACGCGAAGCCCGCGCCGAGGAGGTGCACGCTCTCGCCGCCCGCCACGTCACCGCCCGCCGGGCTCACCGACAACAACGTCGGCGCCTCGACGTACTGGTACGCGCGGTTCACCGTCACCGACTGGCCGTCGGGGTTGCGCACCGTCACCGGTACGAGCCCGACGTCGTGCGCCGGCGCCGTCACCGTCAGGGTGGTGCTGGAGCTGACCGTCACGTTGGTCCCGTCGAGCCCGCCGAAGAGCACCTGCGCGCCGGTCTGGAAGCCGCTGCCGGTCAGGGTGACCTCCGTGCCGCCCTCCTTCACGCCCGCGAGCGGCGAGACGGCCGCGATGGCCGGCGCCTCCTCGACGGTGAAGACCGCGGTCGCCGACGTCACGCTCTGCCCGTCGGGGTTGGTCACGGTGACGGGCCACACGCCCGCCGCCTGCGCGATGGTGGTGGCCGACAGCGTGGTGGAGCTCGAGACCGCCACCGCGAAGGCCGGCACGCCGCCGATGCTGACGCTGGCGCCGGGCGCGAAGTTGGCGCCGGTGACGGTGATGCGCGTGCCGCCCTGCGCGGGGCCGCGGTCGGGCGTGATGCTCGTGAAGAGCGGTGAGGGGTCGTAGGTGAAGGCCTGCGTCAGCGTCGCCGACTGGCCATCGCCGTTGGTCAACACCACGTCGTAGGCGCCCGGGGTGTTGGCCGGGGTACGCGCGGTGACCTGCGTGGCGCTGACGCGCGTGACGCTGGTGGCCGCGACGCCGCCGATGGTGACCGTCGGCGGGCCGGAGGTCTGCGGCGTGGTGAGGAAGCCGGTGCCCGTCAGCGTCACCAGCGTGTTGCCCGACGCATACCCATGCGTGGGCGTCACCGCGGTGAGCGTCGGGGCCGGGTACACGTAGGTGAAGCCGCCGTCGAAGACGGTCTCCTGCGTGTCGGCGTTGCGCACGCGCACGCCCACGGGGCCTGCCAGCGTCGTCCCCGGGGTGTTGGCGGTGATGGAGAGCCCGTCAGCGGCGACCACGATGGCCGTCGCCGCGGCCGCACCGAAGTAGACGCCCGCGTCCGGGCGGAACTCGCTGCCGGTGATGGTGACCGCGGTGCCTCCTGAGGTGAGACCCGTCGCGGGCGTAATGCCGGTGACGACCGGCGGCCCGTCGAAGCGGAACGCGCCGGCCAGCGTGGCGCCCTGCGTGTCGGAGTTGACGACCTGCACGTCGGCGAGCCCGACCGTGTGCGCGGGCGTCACCGCCGTGAGGCTGGTGCCGCCGTCACGCACCGTGACAGACGTCGCCGAGACCGGGACGCTGGCGACGATGAAGTTCACCTGCGCGCCGTCGCGCAGGCCGGTGCCGGTGACGGTGAC
>CAMLFP010000412.1 GCA_946479335.1 uncultured Archangium sp. | reverse complement strand
CTGATCAGCTCTGCGCGCGGCGCCAGTCGAGCTGCCGCGCGGTGATGGCCTCCAGCACCGCGTGCATCTGATCAGCCGAAGTCGTCGGCGTGATGTGCATGAAGCCCGCGGTCGTCGCGTCGCTGGCGCCGAACTCCGTCGCGAGGTTGTAGCCGAGGTAGTTGCACAGGTACGCGCTGCGATCGGGCGCGTAGTTCGGGTCGCTCCGGCTGGTGAAGACCGCGCGCTGATCACCGAAGCCCTGGAGCGCCCAGTCGATGGTGTCGACAGGCAGGTCGGTCTTCAGCTCGCTCGCGCCGCCCGCGCGCACCTGCCGGTCGTTCATCATCTGACCGTTGCCGTCTTCGGCGGCGCCGAGGTGGTTCTCCGGGCGCTCCTCGACCTGCGACTGCCCGCCGGTCACGCCCATGGAGAGGATGACGTCGGGCGGTGACTTGCGCATCTCCGCGATGAACGCGTCGACCGCTGCAGGGGTCACGTCGAGCCGCCGGTATTCGACGATGCCGCCGCGCACGCCGGCCTCCGCGAGCTTCTGCGCCATGTTCGACGACGGGTTGTCGGTGATGCCCATGAACGCGCCGTAGCCGGTGACCACCACCTTGAGCGGCAGCTCGCCGGGCTTCAGGTCCAACGCCTTGGGTTTGTAGAGCATGAGGTGCGCCGCTTCGTCGCCGCGCTGCGCGGCCGGGCCCTGGTACGAGACGCCGTCGTACGGCTGCACGTCGCCGCCCAGCACCACGCCGCTCACGTCTTTCGGGAGCTGCGCCTTCACCTTCTCGAGCACCTGCGCCGCGGTCTCGCCGCGCGCGACCTGCACCGTCACCTTGTGGCCTTCGACGTTCATCGTCAGCGGACCGTTCGCCGTCGCGCGGCCCTTGAGCGAGAAGCAGTTGTCGAACAGCCCGACCTTCGCCGCGAGCCCGGGCACGCCGACGGTGCAGTTCGCGTAGCGGCCTTCGATGTTCGCCACGCCACCGGCCTCGATGTTGACCCACGCCCGCGTCTGGCCCATCGCCGAGAGGTGGCGCAGCAGCCGCTGCTTGCCCGCGTCGTCGAAGGTGCTGGCCGCCTTGAGGAGCTCGCTGCGCTCCGACGCGGAGAGGCCCTTGCCGTCGCGCGCCTTCAACAGGAGCTGATCAATCTCGGCCTCGGTGACCGTGCCGTCGAGCTTCGCCTGAGCCACCGCGCTGCGGATTCCCCGAACCGTCATGTGCGACGGTTTACCTGAATTGTGATGGGTCGTAAGTGGCCCGAAGGGAGCCGCTGATGCCGAATGAGAAACCCGATCATCGTGCGCTGGCCGAACGCCTCGAACGGCGCGTGTTCAGCGAGTCGGCTGAGACGAGCGTCGAATTGCGACGGCAGATGGGGCAGCGCGCGGCCGGTGGAGCTCCGATCGCTGCGCCGTACGACGTGCTCGCGCGACAGATCGGTGAAGCGGCGTATCGCGTGACCGATGCGCAGGTCGCCGAGGTTCGAAGCGCGGCCGGCTCAGATCGCGCGACCTTCGAGTTGATCGCCGCAGGTGCGGTCGGCGCGGCGCTCAAGCGTTGGAAGTCAGCGCTCGCCGCCATCGAGGAGGCGAACCGATGAGGCTCCCCGAAATCGAACGCGGCGACAGCCTGGGGAATCGCCTGCTGATCCGCTTCATCTCGCTGGTCGCCGGCATGCGCTTGCCCGACGCGGCGCGCGTGGCGTTCTACCATCGCGACTTCCTCGGCGTTCTCGGCGAGTGGACACAGGCGGCCATGCGCGGCCCCAGCCCGTGGAGCGTCGGTGAACTCGAGCTGATGGCGGCACTCGTCGCGAAATGGAACTCGTGTGACTTCTGCGTCGGTGCGCATCGCGCGACCTCGGCGCGTGGGCTCACGCGTGAGACGGTCGACGCCGCGCTCACCGACTATCGCTCTGCGCCGCTGCCCGACGGGCTCATCGCGACCCTCGGGTTTCTCGAGAAGCTCACGCGCACGCCCGACGAGGTCACCGCCGCCGACGCGAAGGGCGTGCTCCGGGCCGGCGTCACCTCCGAGGCGCTCACGCACGCTGTCGCCGTCGCGACCGTGTTCGGCGTCGTCACGCGGCACGCCGACGCGCTCAAATTCGAGCTGCCCTCCGACGCGGAGTTCGAGAAGGCCGCTGACCTGCTGCTCAAGCGCGGCTACGGCTGAGCAGAGGCCGCGCCGCCGGGCGAATTCCACGATTGCGTTGAGCGCGTCAGTTGGGCACACCGGGTCGCATGACCGGCAAGAAGCGTGACTTCCTCAAGTTCACCGACCTCTCCTACGACGAGCACCTCGGTCTGTTCCGCCGCGCGGCGGTGCTCAAGGACGCGCGCAAGAAGCGCCGCGTGGTGCGCACCATGGCCGGTCGCACGCTGACCATGATCTTCGAGAAGGCCTCGACGCGTACGCGCCTCTCGTTCGAGGCCGCGATGCTGCAGCTCGGTGGGTCGTGCATCGATCTCTCCGCGGCGAACTCGCAGATGTCGCGCGGTGAGCCGCTGGCCGACACCGCGCGCGTCACCGGCCGCTACTGCGACGTGGTGATGATGCGCACCTTCGCCGACGCGCGCCTCGAGGAGTTCGCCGCCGCCTGCGAGGTGCCGGTCATCAACGGGCTCACCGACGGCGGGCACCCGGTGCAGATCCTCACCGACCTCTTCACCATCGAGGAGAAGCTCGGGCCGGTGAAGGGCAAGACGCTGGCCTTCATCGGTGACACCGCCAGCAACATGGGCCGCAGCTACACGCGCGCCTCGTCGCTCTTCGGCTTCCAGCTCAAGCTGGCCTCGCCCGAGGGCTACCACCCGGCGAACGACGTCACCGACGCGGCGAAGGGCTTCGTGCAGCTCGTGCGCGACCCGAAGGAAGCGGTGAAGGGCGCCGACGCGGTCATCACCGACGTGTGGACCTCGATGGGCCAGGAGGCGGAGAGCGCCAGGCGCCTCAAGGACCTCAACGGCTACCAGGTGACGCCCGAGTTGATGAAGCTCGCCGCGCCGCACGCGCTGTTCCTCCACTGCCTGCCGGCGCACCGCGAAGAAGAGGTCACCGCGTCGGTCATCGACGGCCCGCAGTCGGTGGTGTGGGACGAAGCGGAGAACCGCCTGCACGTGCAGAAGGCGTTGTTGGAGTACCTGGTGCTGGAGAACGAAAAGCGAGGCTAAAGCCATGCGTGGAGCGCTGCTGCTGTTGCTGGTGACCGGTTGTGCGACGACGGCCTCCGGGCCGGCGATGCCGCAAGAATACAAACCGACGGGTGAGGTGGTGATGGTGCGCAACTCCGTCACCTTCGACGACTGGCGGGTGATGAACCCGCAGTGCAACCTCCGCAAGCGCGGCGACGGGAGCTGGGCCGGCACGCTGCTGGGTCAGACCATCGACGTCAGCGTCACCGAGAACCGCATCTCGGGCGTGGGGTTGATGTTCACCCGCGAGGTGAAAGACGGGCGCCTCATCATCACCGGTCAGTTCAACGGGCAGATCCTCCGCGTGGAGCTGGATCAGGACGCCGCGATGATCCGCATGCCGGGCCAGTCGTACACCTTCAACGGCCACCTCGAGGGCGACGGCCTCTTCGCCTGGGGCCCGAACAACGAGCTCCAGCTCAAGGGCGCCGCGGCGCAGGTCGTGCCGCCGTGGCCGCAGATCGCCTTCGCGTTGCTGGCGGCGCGCTAAGCGCTTCTGGCGGGCATCAGCGCCGCGCAAAGTGATGCGAAAAACGCCTCACACCCCGCAAGGTTCGGTGCTATGCGCGCGCGCAATTTCGCAGTCCCTCATCACCCTACCAAGAGAGTTCCATGCAGATCCGCGCTGACGAAGTGAGCCGCATCCTCCGCGAACAGATCAAAGACTACGGCAAGGCCGTGACGGTCTCTGAGACCGGCACGGTGCTGACGATGGGCGACGGTATCGCCCGCGTGTACGGCCTCGACAACGCCCAGTCGGGCGAGCTGGTGGAGTTCGCCAACGGCGTGAAGGGCCTCGTGCTGAACCTCGAGGAAGACAACGTCGGCGTCGCCATCATGGGCGACTTCCTGTCGATCCGCGAAGGCGACACGGTGAAGCGCACGGGCCAGATCGCGCAGGTGCCCACGGGCAAGGCGCTGCTGGGCCGCGTGGTCGACGCGCTCGGCAACCCCATCGACGGCAAGGGCCCCATCGCGGCCACCGAGATGCGCCGCATCGAGCTCAAGGCGCCCGGCATCGTGAAGCGCAAGTCGGTGCACGAGCCCATGCAGACCGGCATCAAGGCGCTCGACGCGCTGGTGCCCGTCGGCCGCGGCCAGCGCGAGCTGATCATCGGTGACCGTCAGACCGGCAAGACCGCCGTCGCCATCGACGCGATCATCAACCAGAAGGGCCAGAACGTCTTCTGCGTGTACGTGGCCATCGGTCAGAAGCAGTCGACCGTCGCGCAGGTCGTCGACAAGCTCCAGAAGTACGGCGCGCTCGACTACACCATCATCGTCGCCGCCTCGGCCGCCGACCCGGCGCCCATGCAGTTCTTCGCGCCGTACACCGGCTGCGCGATGGGCGAGTACTTCCGCGACAACAAGATGCACGCGCTGGTCATCTACGACGACCTGTCCAAGCAGGCCGTCGCGTACCGCCAGGTCTCGCTGCTGCTGCGCCGCCCGCCGGGCCGCGAGGCGTTCCCCGGCGACGTGTTCTATCTCCACAGCCGTCTGCTCGAGCGCGCCGCGCGCGTGAACGCCGACTACGTCGAGGCCTTCACCAAGGGCGAGGTCAAGGGCAAGA
>CAMLFP010000411.1 GCA_946479335.1 uncultured Archangium sp. | reverse complement strand
CCGCGGCGTCTGGGCGGAAGCGCGACCAGAACGGCGCGCCCTCCGGCCCGAAGATGAAGATCTGATGGCCCGGGTGGAAGTGCGTGAGGCGCTCGATGGCGACGTCCAACGCGGCTTCATCGACCGAGCGGTTCACGCCCGGGAAGATGCCTCAGCGGCTCGCCAGCGCCCAGTCGCCCGACTCGCCGAGGCTCTGCTTGAGCACCGCGTACTCGCGCCGCACGGCGTTGACGTAGTTGGCCCACTGGTCGCCCTGCCGCTGCTTCAGCGCCGCGTTCAGCTTGTTGGGGCCGGCGTTGTACGCCATCAGCGCGAGGTCCAACCGGCCGCGGAAGGTGTCTTTGAGGTACTTGAGGTACCGCACGCCGAGGCGCACGTTCAGCGAGGGGTCGGCCGTCAGCTCCGCGAGCGACAGCTTCACGCCCTCGCGCTGCGCCACCCACTGCAGCGTCACCGGGCGGATCTGCATCAGCCCGCGCGCCCCGACGATGGAGGTCGCCCCCGCCTGGAACTCCGATTCGACCTGGATCACCGCCATCACCAGCATCGGGTCGAGGGCCGCGGCCTTCGACTCTTCTTCGATGGCCTGCGCCACGTGGCTGCGGAGGTCGAGACCCCAGCCCGGCGCGCGCTCGTTCAACACCCCCAGGATGCGCTCGTAGTCAGCGGTGTGCACCGGCTGCGCCGTCACCTCGAGGCGCACGGGCGCGGGAGCCTCCAACAGGGGCTTCGCGCACCAACCGATGATGGCGAGGGAGACCGTCGCCACCGCTGGGAGCATCCATTTCACTTCGTGAGGTTCTCCGCGCGCTTCGACAGCTCGTCGAGGCGGGTGTTCAGCTGGGCCAGCTGCGCGCGGGTCGGCACGCGCAGCCGCGACAGGGAGGCCGCCACCACGTCATCCAGGCGGCGCTCCAACTCCTTGCGCTGCATCACGAGGCGCTCGCCCAGCTTGCGCGCCTCGTCTTGCCCGACGTGCTGCATGCGGGCGATGAGCTTCTGCGTCTCGTCCTCGGCGCCCTGCACCGCCGTCAGCGCCTGCGTCCACATCTGCTGAAAGTCCATAGCGGTTACCTCCAACCACATGTGGGCGGGCCCGGGCAAGCCCCCCGGCAGGTCAGGCCGACGCGACCGACTTCTTCGAGGCCAGTAGCGCGTCGACCTTCTTGGAGAGCTTCGTAAGGTCGCGATTCAACTTGGCAATTTCGGTGTGCGTGGCGACGCCGAGGAGCCCCAACACCGAGCCCTGGAGCCCGTCGAGGCGCTTCTTGACCTCCACCGAGGCCGCGCTCACCGACTTCTCGACCTGCTTGAGGGGCGCGCCACCGCGCACCGACTTCATCAGCGACTCGAGCTCCTTCTGCTGCTGACGCCCGCGCTTCACGAGCTCCTTCTCGAGGGTGATGAAGCGCTTCTTCGCGTCTTCCAGCTGGGCGATGACCTTCGACTGCACGTCGGCGACCGACGACGAAACGACATCCTGCGCACTCTGCTTCCGAGCCATGGGCTTCTCCTTGGGGGTGAGAACACTGCGGGGTTGTCTTCTGACGCAGCGCAACATAACGCAAAGCGTCACCACCGCAAGGGGGCCCGAAAAGAAAACGGCCTTCCCCGGTTTCCCGAGGAAGGCCGAAGCCCGACGGAGTCAGCCTCCGATCAGTAGAGCGAGCCCGACTCCGCGCGCGCGGGAGCGGCGGGCACCGAGAGCGCGTCCTGACCATGGGTGGCGGCCAGCGCGTCTTCGAGGTTCTGGACCTCGTCGGCGGGCGAGTCGACCTGGATGTCGAGGTGCTTGTAGTTCGGCAGGCCCGTCCCGGCGGGGATGAGGCGGCCCATGATGACGTTCTCCTTGAGGCCACGGAGGTAGTCGACCTTGCCGCTGATGGCGGCTTCGGTGAGCACCTTGGTGGTCTCCTGGAACGACGCCGCCGAGATGAACGACTCGGTCGACAGCGACGCCTTGGTGATGCCGAGCAGCAGCGGCTCGCCCACGGCGGGGCGCTTGCCGGCGTTGAGCGCCTTCTCGTTCTCCTCTTCGAAGACCCACTTCTCGACCTGCTCGTCGATGAGGAACTCGGTGTCGCCCACGTCGGTGACGCGCACGCGGCGCAGCATCTGGCGGACGATGACCTCGATGTGCTTGTCGTTGATCTTCACGCCCTGGAGTCGGTAGACCTCCTGCGTCTCGTCGACCAGGAAGCGCGCGAGCTCCTTCTCACCGAGCACCTTGAGGATGTCGTGCGGGTTGGCCGCGCCGTCCATCAGCGACTCACCGGCGCGCACGCGGTCACCCGAGTGCACCGTGATGTGCTTGCTCTTGCTGATCAGGTACTCCTTCGCGAGGTCGCTGCGCGCCTCACCGTTCACTTCCGGAGTGATGATCAGCTTGCGCTTGCCCTTGGTGTCCTTGCCGAACGACACCACGCCGTCGATCTCCGCGATGATCGCGTGATCCTTCGGCTTGCGGGCCTCGAAGAGCTCGGCAACACGCGGCAGACCGCCGGTGATGTCCTTGGTCTTCGTGGTCTCGCGCGGCACGCGGGCGATGACTTCACCAGGGGTGATCTCCTGGCCGTCGTCGACCGCCAGCGCGGCGCCCTGCGGGAGGAAGTAGCTCGCCGGCTGCCCGTTGGGGAGCGTCTTCACCTCGCCCTTGCCATCACGGATGGTGATGCGCGGGCGCGCCTCGGGGTCACGCGACTCGATGATCGTCCGGCGGGAGAGGCCGGTGACCTCGTCCGTCGACTCGTTCATCGTGACGCCTTCGATGATGTCCTCGAACTTCACCGCGCCGCCGACTTCCGACAGGAGCGGCATGGCGAAGGGTTCCCATTCGGCCAGCTTGGCGTTGGCGTCGACCTTGTTGCCCTCGGCAACCATCAGGCGCGCGCCGTAGACCAGGCGGTGACGCTCGCGCTCACGGCCGGAGTCATCGACGATGATGACTTCACCGTTGCGGCTGGTGACGACTGCCTCACCGGCCGTGCGCTTCACGCTCGAGAGCCCGACGAACTTCACGGTACCCGCGAAGCGCGCGTTGAGCTCCGACTGCTGCGACTTACCCATGGCCGCGCCACCGACGTGGAACGTGCGCATGGTGAGCTGCGTACCGGGCTCACCGATGGACTGGGCGGCGATCACGCCGACCGCCTCACCGACCGAGACCTTGCGGCCGCGGGCCAGGTCACGGCCGTAGCACTCGACGCACACGCCGCGCTTGGTCTGGCAGGTCAGACCCGAGCGGATCTTCACCTGGTCGAGACCGGCGTTGATGACCTTCTGCACGCGGGCTTCGTCGATCTCCTCGTTCGCGCGCACCAGCACCTCGCCGGTGACGGGATCGTGGATGTCGTCGAGCGCGACACGACCGAGGATGCGCTCGTGGAGCGGCTCGATCTCTTCGCCACCTTCGACCAGCGCCGTGATGACGATGCCGTCGAGGGTGCCGCAGTCGTACTCGGTGATGATCGCGTCCTGCGCGACGTCGACCAGACGGCGGGTCAGGTAACCCGAGTTCGCCGTCTTGAGCGCGGTGTCGGCCAGACCCTTACGAGCGCCGTGCGTCGAGATGAAGTACTGCAGCACCGAGAGACCCTCGCGGAAGTTCGCGGTGATGGGGTTCTCGATGATCTCACCTGACGGCTTCGCCATCAGGCCGCGCATGCCGGCGAGCTGACGAATCTGCTGCGTCGAGCCGCGGGCGCCGGAGTCGGCCATGATGAAGATCGGGTTGAACGACTTCTGGGTGCGGGTCTCGGTCTTCCCCTTCTTGTTCTCGCCGGTGACCGTCTCCTCGGAGATCTGCTCCATCATCTTCTTGGTGATGGCTTCCGTGGTCTGCGCCCAGATGTCGATGACCTTGTTCGAGCGCTCGCCGACCGTGATGAGGCCTTCGAGGTACTGGTTCTCGACCTCGGTCACTTCCTTCTGCGCCGCCTCGATGAGCGTGTACTTCGCAGGAGGAATGATCATGTCCTTCAGGGCGATCGAGATGCCGGCGCGGGTCGCGTTCGTGTAGCCGTGTGAACGGATACGGTCCGCGAGGAGCACGGTCTCTTTTTCGCCCGTGAGGCGGTAGCAGGTGTCGATCAGGTTCCCGAGCTGCTTCTTGTCGAGGACCTTGTTGACGTCGTCGAAGCTGACCTTCTCCGGCACGATGTCCGAGAGGAGCACGCGACCCAGGGTGGTGTCGTAGAGCTTCCCGCGGATGCGGCACTTGATCTTCGCCTGCAGGTGCACCGCGCCCTGGTCGTAGGCCGCGCGGGCCTCCGCCGACGACGCGAACACCATGCCCTCGCCGTGCGCGAACTCGCGCGGGCGGGTCATGTAATAGATGCCGAGGACCATGTCCTGCGTGGGCACGATGATCGGCTTGCCGCTCGCGGGGCTGAGGATGTTGTTGGTCGACATCATCAGCGTGCGCGCTTCCATCTGGGCCTCGATGGACAACGGCACGTGCACGGCCATCTGGTCGCCGTCGAAGTCGGCGTTGAAGGCGGTGCAGACCAGCGGGTGCAGCTGGATCGCCTTGCCCTCGATGAGGACCGGCTCGAACGCCTGGATGCCGAGGCGGTGCAGCGTCGGGGCGCGGTTCAGGAGCACCGGGTGCTCGCGGATCACCTCGTCGAGGATGTCCCAGACCTCGGGGCGCTCCTTCTCCACCATCTTCTTCGCGCTCTTGATGGTGGTGACGTACCCCTTCTCCTCGAGCTTGTTGTAGATGAACGGCTTGAACAGCTCGAGGGCCATGATCTTCGGCAGGC
>CAMLFP010000410.1 GCA_946479335.1 uncultured Archangium sp. | reverse complement strand
GCCCTCCGTCGGGCGGCAACTACCAGTGGACGAGCTGCACCATCGGCAACAACGTCACGCTGACGGTGCCGAGCGGCATCACCATTCGCTGCAACGGCGCGTTCTCGCTGGGCACCAACTCCACCATCATCGTGAAGTCGTGGCTCACCTCGTCGGCGTACGGAATCGGCGCGTTGCTGCCCGGCTACGCGCAGGTTCCGAACGCGGGAGGCCGTCCGGCGCCTGACACGGCCGCGGTTCCTCTCTCGACGGCGTACAACATCGCGGCGACTCCGGAGTTGGGTGGCGGCGCTGGCGTTGGCAGCGGCACCTCGGCGGGCGGCAGCGGCGGCGGTACGTTCGGTATTCGCGCGAAGGGCGGCATCACGCTGCAGTCGACGTCGTCGATTCGCGCCACCGGCGGCGCGGCCGGCGCGACGCCTGACAACACGGGCGGTGGCGGCGGAGCGGGCGGCATCGTGGTGTTGGTGTGGGGCTCGGGCTCCAGCCTCTCCGCGAGCGGCGCCACCGTTCAGGCGGTCGGAGGCGCGGGCTTGAACGCGCCCACGCGCGCCGGTGGTGGTGGCGGCGGCGGCATCGTTCGCCTCATCGGGCCCGGAGCGACCACCTCGTCGGTCACCACGCAGCTCACCGGTGGCGCGAACGGTACCGCCTCGGCCGGTAGCGGCACCACCAGCGGCACCAGCGCGGGTGGCGCGTGCGGCGGTTACGGCGGCGCTGGCGGCTACGGCACCAGCACCATTCTCACGCCGAACAACACGTACATCGAAGCGCGTGCCGGCGGCGCGGGCTACGTCGCGGCGACGAACGTGACCGACCCCAGCGGCCTCTTCTTCTAACGCCACGCTGAACGCAGTCTCCGAGGCGCGCCGCTCGTCATGATGACGCGGCGCGCCTCATCACTTTGATTTCGAGACCGGGGCGTTCTGCTTTAAGCGCGCCTCGTGCAACGAGCTCTCTTCCTTGTGCCGCTGCTCCTCGCGTTGTCGGCGTGGGGCCAGGCGGCGCCGAAGCCTCCGGTGCTGACGAAGCAGGTGCCGCCCGAGTACCCCGCCGCGCAGCTCGACGGAGGCGCAGGCGCCGACGTGGTGCTGCAGATCGACATCGGCGCCGACGGCAAGGTGATGAAGGTCGTCGTCACCCAGAGCGCCGGCGAAGACTTCGACAACGCCGCGGTCGCCGCCGCGCAGCAGCTCGAGTTCCAGCCCGCGGAGTACGACGGCAAGCCCATCCCCGTTCGCATCCAGTACACGAGCCACTTCTTCGCGCCTGTGCCTGAAGTCGTGGAGCCGCCGCCCGACGCCGGCCCCGCGAACGTCGTGAACTTCTCCGGCACGCTCTCCGCCGCGGGCACGCGCGAGCCGGTGGTCGGCGCGCAGGTCACCATCGGCGGCGTCACCGTCGACTCCGATGACAAGGGCGCGTTCGAGTTCGTCGACGTGCCTGAAGGCGAAGTGCACGTGCTGGTCTTCGCGCAGGGCTTCGAGAAGCTCGAGGAGACCGAGACCATCAAGGCCGGCGAGCGCACCGACGCGAAGTACGTGCTGCGCTCCAACAACGACCCCAACGTCACGGTGGTGCGCGGCGCACGCGAACAAAAAGAAGTCTCGACCATCAAGCTGACCGCGCAGGAGTTCAAGATGGTCGCCGGCACGCGCAACGACGCGTTCAAGGTGGTGCAGAACCTCCCCGGCGTGGCGCGCAGCCCGTTCGGCGGCTCGGCGCTCGTGGTGCGCGGCAGCAAGGCGTGGGACACGCGCGCCTACGTCGACGAGATTCAGATTCCCCAGCTGTTCCACTTCGCGGGCCTCAACGCGACGTTCAACACCGCGAGCGTCGAGAGCATCTCGTTCCAGCCCGGCAACTTCGGCGCCGACTACGGCCGCAGCATCGGCGGTCTGGTGCTGGCCGACGTGCGCACGCCCTCGAAGTCGAAGGTGCACGGCGCGGTCGACCTCAACTTCCTCGACGTGTCGGCGAACGTCGAAGCGCCCGTCTCGGAGAACTGGAGCGTCAGCGCCGCCGGCCGCTTCGGCCTCGCGCAGTGGACGGTGCCCTTCGCCATCAAGACCTTCGCCACGCCGCAGGCGCAGCAACAGCTCGGCTTCGCGCGCGCCCCGCAGTTCTGGGACTACCAGGTGCGCGCGGAGTACCGGAAGCCGAACAGCAAGAACCGCATCTTCGTGATGGCCTTCGGCTCGTCAGACAGCTGGGCGTTCTTGAAGCAGAACGCGTTCACCGACCAGGACATCGAGGGCAACCAGGGCGCGGCGAACTCCAGCCAGCTCTACAACCGCCTGGTGCTGGGCATCGACCAGCGCCTCTCAGACCGTGTGACCTTCATCTCGCGCAACTCGGTGGGCTTCGACCAGAGCGGCCAGCAGGGCACGACGAACGAGATCTTCTACAACACCACGCTCGTTCCCATTCAGTTGCGCGAGCGCTTCCGCATCGAGGTGCCTGAAGCGCACCTCACCTTCGGCGCGGGCCTCGATGGGCTCATCACGCCGTCTTTCCTCAACGCGCAGCAGCCGCCGCCGTTCGCGGCGAACCAGATCCCCGACCCGTACCTCACGCGCCGCCTCGTCTCGTCGACGGAGAAGGTGGTGTACGTCGAGCCCGGCCTCTTCGCCGAGGCCACGTGGAACCCGGTGGAGCGCTTCACGTTGACCGGCGGCGTGCGCTTCGACGGCGAGCTCGCGGTGATGCACAAGGCGTGGGTGAACCCGGTGTTGAACGCGCGCTTCAAGGTGCTCGAGAACGCGTCGAAGCCGCTCTCGATGCTGGCCTTCAAGGCGGGCGCGGGTCTGTACCAGCAGCCTCCCGACTACCGCTCGGGCGTGCTGTCGAAGGAGTTCGGCAACCCCGGCCTCAAACCCGAAGCCGCGGTGCACACCGTGCTGGGCGTGGAGACGCGCTTCCTCGACCTCATCGACTTCAACGTGCAGGGCTACTTCAAGTACCTCTACAACCAGACGCGGCGAGTGTTCGACACCGACAACGGCGGCGGCTCCGACGTCAACATCGCGGGCAACCCCGGGCACTACGAGAGCAAGGGCACCGGCTACGCGTACGGCGCGGAGTTCCTGCTGCGCGTGCGCCCCACGCGCTACTTCGTGGGCTGGGTCTCGTACACGCTCTCGCGCTACGAGCGCGACTACTACGGCGGCGTGGCGTTCGCGCCCGGCCCGTTGGATCAACCGCACAACCTCATCGTGGTGGGGAGCTTCACGCTGCCGTACGGCTTCAACATCGGCCTGCGCTTCCGCTACTCGTCGGGCCCGCTGGTGACGGAGTACATCGGCGCGCTCTACGATGCGAACGGCGGCTTCTTCGTCGGCCTGCCCGGCTTGCCGTGGCACAAGCGGTTGCCCGCCTTCATCCAGCTCGACGCGCGCATCGACAAGCGCTTCGTCTTCGACGCGTGGACGCTGGTGCTCTACGCCGACGTGCAGAACGTGACCAACCAGCAGAACCCCGAAGCGCTCTATTACAACTACGACTACACGAAGTCGGCGTACGTCACGAGCATCCCCATCCTGCCGACGGTCGGCGTGCGAGGTGAGTGGTGATGAAGCGCGCTCTGTTGATGGCGTTGGTGTTCTCGGCCTGCGGCGCGCAGTTCACGCCGGAGACGCTGGTGAATTCGTTGCGCGTGTTGTCGGTGACCGCGGAGCCTCCGGAGGTGAAGCCGGGCGAGCAGACGCAACTGGCCGCGCTGTGGGGTGACCCGTCGCGCATCGGTGAAGTCTCGACGCCCATCTGGGTCGGGTGCGATCCCGACCCGTTGGACCTTGGCCGCTCGCCCTGCAACGACGCGTCGTTCCTCATCCAGCCCACCAAGATCACCTCCGCGCCGGAGGGCATGCGCATCCTCGGGTTGGGTGTCGACAACGTGGCGTACACGCCGGCGGCGACCACCTTCGACGCGCTCGACGCGGGCGACCCGATTCGTCAGTCGGGCAGCGTGGGCCAGGTCATCGTCATCGTCATCGGTGAAGACGTGGCGTCGAACCTCGAGGGCGACAAGCTGACCGAGCTGCTCCAGCGCGTGCAAGACCGCACCACGCCGGCCGCCATCGCCATCACGCGCGTGCTGGTCAGCGAGAAAGACAGCGCGACGCGCAACCACAACCCGACCATCACCAGCCTGAAGTTCAACGGTGAGGAGCTGCCCATCGGCGCGAAGCTGCAGGTGCACGCGGGCGAGGAGATCGCGCTGGGCGCCGACATCCCCGCCTCCGCGCGCGAGAGCTACGTCGAACAGCAGCCCACGGGCCCGGTGACGAAGACCGAGCAGGTCATCGGCGCGTGGTACTCGATTGGCGGCCGCTTCAGTCAGGAGCGCTTCGACCTCGCGGAGGTGACGCCCACCACCTTCTACGCGCCGGGCGGCACGAAGTTCCCCGACGACCCGGTGCCTCCGAAGCGCATCGGGCAACTGTGGCTGGTGGTGCGCGACAACCGCGGCGCACAGGCGTTCTCTCAGTTCCGGTATTGGGTGTGCGACGACTCCGCGACGCCGACGGTGACGGCCATCACGCCGCCGGCGAGCGCGAATGACTACGTGCAGGTGAGCGGCGCCAACCTCGCCAACGCGCTCGACATCGTCATCGGCGACGCCGCGCTGCTCAACGGCAGCTACTCACCGTCGAGCGACACGTACCTGGGCACGCAGCCGTCGCTCCCGCCGGGCACGTACCCGGTGAAGCTGCGCAGCAAGAACTGCGACAACCTCGACACCGGCCTCACGTACACCGTGCCGTGACCAACCCCTCTCCC
>CAMLFP010000409.1 GCA_946479335.1 uncultured Archangium sp. | reverse complement strand
GCTGCCGCGCTTCATGGCCGACGACTCGTTGCCGCTGGACCTCGACGAGGTCAGCCGCTTCTTCGGCACGCGGTTGCTCGGGCAGACCGACGCGGTGGCGGCGGTGTTGCGCTCGGTGGCGCTGCTGAAGGCGGGCCTCAACAACCCGCGGCGGCCGCTGGGCGTCTTCCTCTTCGCGGGGCCGACGGGCGTGGGCAAGACGCACCTCGCGAAGCTGCTGGCGGAGTACCTCTTCGGCTCGGCAGACCGGCTGGTGCGGCTCAACATGGCCGACTACCCGGACTTCGGTGACGAGCAGGTGTTGTTCGGCAACTCCTGGGCGCAGACCTTGTCGGGCAAGCGCGGCGAGCTGACGCGGCTGCTCGACGGGCGCGTCTTCACCGTGTTGTTGCTCGACGAGTTCGAGAAGGCGCACGCCAAGTGCCACGACCGCTTCCTGCAGCTCTTCGACGAGGGCGCGTTCATCAACGCGGCGGGCGAGACGGTGCCCTGCAACAACACGCTCATCGTCTGCACCTCGAACGTCGGCGCGGAGGTGTACCGCGCGGAGCCCATCGGCTTCGCGGCGCGCCGGGGCGACGAGGAGCTGCTGTCGGAGATCGACCGCAAAATCGCCGCCACGTTCCGCGCGGAGTTCTTGAATCGCTTCGATGCGCTCTGTCACTTCCGCCCGTTGGGGAAGGTGGAGATCCGCCGCATCGCACAGCGCGAGGTCGGGCGCGTGCTGGAGCGGGAGGGCATCCGCGCGCGGCAGCTCGACGTCGAGGTGGCTCCCGAGGTGGTGGAGTTGCTCGTCGAACGTGGCTACTCGCCAGCGCACGGCGCGCGGTTCCTGCAGCGCGAAATCGAGAAGACGCTGACGGCGGCGCTGGCGGTGGAGATCGCGCGCAAGCCGTTGCCTCCGGGGACGCCGGTGAAGGTGGTGGCGCACAAGGGCCAGGTGCACGCGGTGGCCGAGCCGAAGGTGCAGCGTGAGGTGACGGCGCAGGCGCAGTTGCCGGGCAGCGGCGCGGCAGTGACGCGCAAGCGGTTCGACCAGAAGTCGCTCGTGCAGGAGGCGGAGGTGCTGGTGGGCCGCGCGGCGTCGGTGGCGTCAGCGGCGAAGCGGCCCGAGCTGGAGAGTCGTCGGCGCGAATTCCTCGCGGTGAGTCAGGCGCCGGGGTTCTGGGATGACGGCGAGAAGGCGGCGTCGGTGCTGCGCAGCTTCCGCGCGTTGGATGCGCAGCTGGGGGAGTTGGACCGGCTCCGCGAGCTCTGTCAGGTGGCGCGGCGGCGCGCGCGTGACGCGAAGGGGGAGCTGCAGCTCGCGTCGGCGGTGCGCGCGGTGGAGGAAGCGGCGCGCGAGGTGCGACTGGCGGAGGCGCGCGTGGCGGCCGGCGGAGCGCGTGAGGTCGACGACGCGTGGCTCGAGGTGCAGGCCGCGACCGACGACGAGACTGGCGCGGCGTGGGTGAAGGAGCTGGTGACGCTCTACGCGGGCTGGGCCGAGCGTCGGAGCTACGAAGCGCGCGTCATCGCCGAAGGCACGGAGCCCTCACGCGCGGTGCTGCACCTGCATGGGCCGGGGGTGTTCGGGTTCCTCTCTGGCGAGCGCGGGACGCATCGCAAGATTGACGACGACTCGCGCGCGAGCGCGTACGTGCGGCTGTACCGGCCGTCGGCGGCGGCGGCCGAGGTGCCGGAGTCACTGAAGCTCGACGCGCGTGACGTGAAGCGCCGCGCGGGCGTCTTCGTGGAGAAGGTGGCAGCGCAGGTGTCGGCTCGCGACGAGAAGACCGGGCGCGAGATGACGTTGTTCGGGTCGCTCGATGCGCTGCAGTTGCAGTCGCTGACGGTGACGTTGCTCGCGGCGCAGGGAGAAGGCGGCGAGGAGGTGCGGCGCTACTTCGTGGGTCGCAGCCCGCGCGTGGAAGATCCGCGCACCGGTGAAGCGAACCCGCGCGTGAAGGACGTGCTGCGCGGCGAAATCGACGTCTTCATCGCGGCGTGGATTACGCGGCCGCCCGCGCCGGTCGAGTAGCGCTGGGCCTTGCGGGCGTGGGGCTGGTGATGGCGAGATTCTTGCGCTTCCGAACGCAGCGAGACTCAAGAGGTACGGGCGCGTTCGCGCCGCGCGAAAGACGAGACGACTCGGTGGCGGCGGTGGGTGGAGGAAGCGCCCGTCGAAGCGCCAGCGTGGAGTTGGGCGGAGGGCGGCGTGCGGGAGCTCGAAAATTGAAAACCGGAGTCTCTGCGGCTTGAAGCAGTTCGCTCGCAGTGAGGAGCCAGGGCGCGACGAGCAGAGCACGTGCGTTCCGAACGAGGTTTCCCTTCAAAGCCGTGGCGCTCACCCGGTGGGCGCGGGCGGATGCAGCACCTCGTGAAAGTCGAAGCTCCACGCGGCGAGCAGGTAGACGAACTGCTGCACGAGGCCGGGGCGGTCAACGGGCATGTCGCGCTCGTACGCGGCGTGCACCTCGAGTGAGCGCCAGTGGAAGACGAGGTCGACGGTGAGGTCGAGCTCCGAGGGGCGCACCACGACGGCGCTGGTGCGGTCGGTGAACATCGTCGCGTCGAGCACCAGCGAGAACATGTCGTGCCAGACGCTGAGCTCCCCGTGCGCCGCGTAGCGAAACAGCGCGAGCCCCGAGTTGTCAGGCCGCGCCGCGTACGTCGGGTTGAACACGAAGCCGCCCAGCGTCACCCAGCCGCGCACGTCGCCGCCCCACAGCGCGTCGTGCAGCTTCGGGAACAACCGCGCGAACGACAGCAGGTACCGCGCGCGCGCATCGACGTAGGTCTGCGTGTAGTGCCCGAGGTCGACGGGCATGTCGCGCTCCACGCGGGTGCCGAGCTCGAGGTCACCCGGCCCGGCGTCGAACGTGGAGGTGACCCCGCCGATGAAGTCGAACTCCGAGGGCGCCAGCACCAGCGCGCCCTTCCGCGTGCGGTCGGTGAAGAAGCTGACGTCGAGCGGAATGCTCAAGTACCGGCCGATGAGGTCGACGTCGAGGTGCGCGCCGTAGCGCAGCAGCGCGAGGCCGGAGTTGTCGGGGCGCGCCGCGTAGCTCGGGTTGTAGGGCGCGACGCCCAGCATCAGCGAGCCGCTCAGGTTGAAGTGGGTGTCGGTGCCGCCGACGTCTCCGCCATGCGCGCTGCCCTGCTTGTCGAGCGCCCACGCCGGCGCCGCGCACATCAACAAGACCAGGAGCTGTCGCATTCGCGCGCGCACCGTATCGGAGGTTTGATACGTGCCGCACGTGCGCCGCCTCGCTGTCCTTTTTCTCCTCGCTGGCTGCAACCTCGTGAAGGGGCCGCCGAGAGACCACGAGTGCCGGGCGAACCTCCGCAGCATCATCGCGTTGGAGACGGCCTTCTATTCAGAGCAGCACCGCTACTCGACGCACCCGTCTGAAATCGGCTTCGCGCCGTCGCGCGGCAACCGCTACGTGTACCTCTTCGCGCGCGACGGCGCGTTGACCCGCCGCGATGACCTGCCGTCACCGCCGCTGCGCGAGGCCGTCGGCTACGGGCCCGACACGAAGGCGCGCAAGGTGTCGTTGGAGCCGCTGCTGCGCGAGATGCCCGCCGACATCCGCGACACGCTGGGGCTCGAGGGCGAGTGCCCGAGCTGCGACATCACCATCGCCTGCGTGGGCAACGTCGACGACGACGCGCAGGTCGACGTGTGGAGCATCTCCACGCGCGACCGCGAAGGCGGGGTGCAGGGCACGCCGATTCACCACCTCAACGACCTCGCGAACGAGCCGGTGAAGCCGCCGGAGCCCGCGTGCACCGGGGAGACGAAGCTGGTCGAGGGCGTGCCGGGCTCGCCGGGGCACCTGCTCCCCTCGAGCATCAACCCCAACGGCGCCTCGGAGCTGGCCACGCTGATGCGCCGCTTCGTCGCCGACTGGAAGGCCGCGCGGCAGACGCTGGAGGCCGGCGGCAACGTGGCGCCCCGCTTCCCCTCGCACGCGAAGCTGCGCTGCGCGTGGCCCACCGACCCCGCCGACCGCAACGCGCAGTTCGACACCCTCGCCGTGGGCTACCTCGACGCGGTGAAGCACTTCGATGAGTCGCCGGGGCAGCGCAGCTACGAGGGCGTCATCAACGCCTGCGCCGCGTGCCACGAGGTGACCTGCGGCGGGCCGCTCGAGGTCATCAACCAGCTCCACTGGAAGTAGAAAGGTCCCATGTCAGACGTCGTGATTCTCTTCGGAGGCGCCTCCAGCGAGCGCATGGTCTCCGTGGCCTCGGCGCAGAACGTCAGCGCGCAGCTCCCCGACGCGGAGTGCTGGTTCCTCTCGCGCGAGGGGCAGGTCTTCGTGACGCCGCGCGAGGTGTTGGCCGCGCACGAGAAGGCGTTCACCACCGAGTTCACGCCGGGCGGCGCCGCGACGTGGCCCTCGCTCGACGCCGCGTTGGACGCTCCGTCTGCGAAGGGGCGCACCTTCTTCCTCGCGCTGCATGGCGGCGACGGCGAGAACGGCGTGACGCAGCAGAAGTTCGAGTCGCGCGGCCTCGCCTTCACCGGCTCGTCGGCGATGGCGAGCGCGCTGGCCTTCGACAAGGCGCGCACCAAGGAGCTCGCGCAGGCCAAGGGCGCGCGCGTCGCGCAGGAGCGCCGCCTCGACACCACGAAAGAGGCCGAGCTGCGGCGCACGCTGGCGGAGCTGCTGGCGAATGCGCCGCGCTGGGTGCTCAAGCCGCAGGCCGATGGGTCGAGCCACGGCCTCGTGCACCTGCGCGCGCCCGACGAAATCGACGCCGCGGTGAAGACGCTGCACGCGCTGCGACTCCCCTACCTCGCGGAGG
>CAMLFP010000408.1 GCA_946479335.1 uncultured Archangium sp. | reverse complement strand
CCGTCGTCCATCTTCCACATGCCGCAGCGCAGGTTGAGCTCTTCACCGTTGACCTTCTCGTCGAAGGTGAGCGCGAAGCCGCCGTCGACCGGGCTCAGCGTCGAGAAGAACTCGCCGTCATCGCTGTCGTGGTACCAGGCGGGCGCCACCAACGGGCGGGTGTGCGTGCGCGGCCAGAACTTGAGCGCGCCGCCGAAGAGCACCAGCGCGCCCAACACCAGCGCACCGTATTTCCAGTTGGAGCGCGGCACCGGGTTCAGCGCCGAGGTGCCCGGCGGCGCGAGCGAGTTGCCGCGGGAGACGCCGCTGGTCGGCGTCAGCGCCTCGAGCAGCTCCGCGAGGTGGTTGGCGTTGGGAGGGCGCGCCGCGGGGTCGGTCTCCAGCAGTTGCCCGACCGCCTCGTCGACCTCGATGTTCAGCTCCGGCACGCGCGCCGACGGCGGCTTGAAGCGGCCGATGGGCAGCTCGCCGGTGAGCATCTCGTAGACCAGCACGCCCAGCGAATAGAGGTCAGCGCGGTGGTCGACGTTCTTCGCGTCGCGGCGCTGCTCGGGCGCCATGTAGTTGACGGTGCCCATCGCGACGGCGGTGGCGGTGAGCGCGATGTCGCGCTCGTTGCCCTTCATGCCCGCGAGCCCGAAGTCGGCGATCTTCACGTGGCCGCGCGCGTCGACCAGCACGTTCTCCGGCTTGAGATCGCGGTGCACGATCTTCATCTCGTGCGCGTAGTCGATGGCGCGCGCGATCTGCGACGAGATGCGCAGCGCGTCGCGCAGCTGCAGCCGCCCTTGCGTCATCATCTCGCGGAGGTTGGTGCCGGGCACCAGCTCCATCGTGAAGTAGTAGTGCTCGCCCGCCTGCCCGCGGTCGATGATCTGCACGATGCCGGGGTGCGAGAGGCTGGCCAGCGCGTTGGCCTCCTTCTCGAAGCGCGCGACGAACTCGCGGTCTTTCGCGAAGCGTGAGGGCAGCAGCTTGAGCGCCACCATGCGCCCGAGCGACAACTGCCGCGCGCGCCACACCTCGCCCATGCCGCCCTTCCCCAACAGCTCGATGAGCTCGTAGCCGGGCACCACGGGGTGCGTGGCGATGGCGGTCTTGCGGTCCTCCGCTTCGTCGGGCGGAGGGGGCGGCGCGCTGCTGGCCACGGTGACGTCGAGCTCCATCGCGGCCCCGGCGCCGCGCGCGTTCGCGGTGGTCTTCACGTCACCACGCTTCACCTCGAAGCGGATGCCGCACGCGCAGTGCACCTGCTGCCCCGAGACGTAGACGCTCGTGTCGTGGAGCTTGCCGCAGTTGGGGCAGGCCTGCGCGACGACACTGCGCGAAGACTTCGCGCCGCTCATTCATTTGCCCGTGTAGTCGAGCACCCGGTAGCTGGGCACGCCCTTCTCCTTGCCCTTGACCTGGAGCACGGAGACGGCCTCGACCTTGAAGCCGGGGCCCGCGGCCCGCACCGTCGCCTCGCTGGCGAGGATCTCGCCCGCCTTGGCGAGGCCGCACAGGCGCGAGGCCGTGTTGACGGAGTCACCGATGGCCGTGAACTCGTGCCGATCGTTGGAGCCGATGTAGCCGACGACGGCCTGGCCGGTGTTGACGCCGATGCCCACCTCGATGGGCTTCTTCCCCACCGCGGTGCGCGCCTCGTTCATCGCGTTGATCTCGTCGAGCATGCCCAGCGCACACTTCAGCGCGCGGCTCGCGTCGTCAGGGTGCGTGATGGGCGGGCCCCACGTCGCCATCACGCAGTCGCCGATGAACTTGTCGAGGTTGCCCTCGTGCATGAAGATCACGTTCGCCATCCCGGTGAAGAACGTGTTGAGCATCGCCACCACGTCCTGCGGCTCCTCGACCTCCGAGAGCGAGGTGAACCCGCGGATGTCGGCGAAGATGCAGCTCACCTCCGCGAGGCGGCCGACGCGCAGCAGCTCGACCTTGCCGCTCACCACCGCCTCGGCCACGGCCGGCGCGAGGAAGCGCGAGAGCTCGGCGCGGGTGACGGCTTCTTGTTCCACCTTCTGCGCGAGCTCTGCGTTCTCCAGCGCGATCGCCGCCTGAGACGCGATGCCGGAGAGCACCTTCAGGTCTTTCTCGGAGAAGGCGTTGGTGCGCTCGCGCGTGTCGCAGAACAGCACGCCGCGCAGCACGCCCTTGGAGATCAGCGGCACCGCCATCGCGGAGCGGATGCCCTGGGCGACGATCGACTCCGACGACGAGAAGCGCGAGTCGAGGATCGCGTCGGCCGTCAGCACCGCGCTGCGGGTGTCGGTGACGCGCTTGAGCACCGTGTCGGAGACCACCACGTCGCCGCCGTCGGGCTTCCGCTTGTGGATCGCCTCGGGCGTCAGCGTGCCGCCTTCACCCGCGAGGAAGATGACGCCGTTGTCGGCGGCGAGCAGCTCGAAGGCCACCTTGAGGATCTTGTCGAGCAGCGCCTTGAGATCGCGCTCGCCACCCACCAGCCGGTGGAACTCGTTGGCGATGCGCAGCTTCTCGTAGTCCTGCTTGAGCGTCTCGATGTCGCTGAGCTTGTCCGCCGGCCTGAACTCGTTCGACTCCTGCTGGGCGACCGTCGCCAGGAAGGCCGGCATCGACTGCGCGGAGGCGACGACCGTCACGCCCGCCGAGCTCGCACCACCGCCGCCCGCGCTCCCGTCGTGGAACACCAGGCGCGAGTTGCCCAGCGCGATCTCGTCACCGTCGCGCAGCCGCAGCTCGCGCACCTTGCGCCCGTTGACGAAGGTGCCGTTCGACGAGTTGAGGTCGCGCAGCAGGTACGTGCCGCCGACCTTCTCGATCACGCAGTGCTCTTTGCTGACCTCGCGGTCGACGAGCCGCAGCGTGTTGTTCGGGTGCCGCCCCATCGAGGTGCGATCAGCGAGCGGGAATTCTCCGACCTTTCCATCGGCGAACTTGCCTGACAGCCGCGGGCCCTTGAGGTGGCCGGGCGCGTAGACCTGGGCGGTCGGCTTCGGGGCAGCGAGCTCGGTGAGAGGAATGGGCTGGTTGCTCAAGGCGCGAGGACGCTAGCAAGAGAACTTTTGGGCGCACAGCATTCCCGAAGTACGAATGGCCCCCTGAATGGCGAAGCCGGCTCCGAGGAAAGCGCCCCCACCGAAGAAGAAAGTTCCGCCCGCGCCGGTGGTCGTCAAGCACGGCCTGCTGACCATCGGGCGCCCGCACTGGGCCTTCCGCACCGAGGGGCTGGCGCAGGAGCTGACGCTCCGGGTGGTGAAGCGGAAGGAGGACTTCGACGCGCCCGCCTGGGGGACCGCGTTGCTCACCTCGTTGGTCGCGCGCATCCAGCGCGGCGAGCTGCGGCCGGCGGAGCACTTCGTGCTGCAGCTCACCGAGCCGCTCGCGCCGGGCGTGGCGACGGAGCTCTCCGCCCTGCTCTTCAGCCCCATCGACACCGGCTGGCTGGTGGTGGCCATCACCCGCGACGAAGCGCAGCTGGTGCGCGAATGGTCTCCGGCCGGCCTCCTCGAGGTGCTCAGCAAGCTCGACGCGCGGTTGATGACTGATCTCGATCGCCCTTCGCTCCTGCAGACGCCGCGCGCGCGCGCCGTCATCGAGCAGCGCGTCGCGCAAGAAGGCAGCTCGTTGTCGTCGATGTCAGCCACGTCGAGTCAGATGACGATGGCCGGCAAAGCGATCACCTGGCGGCTCTCGGCAGACGCCATCGAGACCTTCATCGCGCTGCTGAAGGGGCGCATCGGGCACCTGCGCAGCTTCTCGGTGATCTCTGACGAACAGCAGGTCGAGGTCATGAGCGCCGATCGCCCCGGGGTCGAGGTGACGCCGAAGCGCGCGACGCTCAAGCTGTCGCTGGTCGCCGCCCGGCAGCTCCGCGCCACGCTGCGCGCGGTGCCGGGCCGCTACGTGTTCGACGCGCTGCCCGGCTTCACGCTGCTGGTGATGTGACTCAGTTCCCGAACACGGTCTCGGTCACCCACACGTCGCCGTCGAGCTGCACGTCGAGCGAGACCTCGTTCTGCACCAACGGGCGCTTCGTCATGACGCCGACCTGATTCCCGTCGCGGGTGATGGTTCCGCTCCAGGTGACGGTCGCCGGGCTGAAGCGGGTCTGGACGTCGACCTTCCGGACCCATTCGCCCTTCGCCGTCGTCGAGCCACGGGTCACGTTGGCCGTCACGTCGGACGACTCGTAGCGACTCGAGCAGGCAGCAGTGCCGGAGCAGAAGGAGACGAACGAGCTCAAGTCCACCTGCACGGTCGTGTCGCCACGCACGATGGTGCCACCCAGCTTTCGCTCCGCGATCGTCACGGAGCCGCTCGTGTCCGCGCTGCCGCTCGCCGAGGACCAGGACGAAAGAGACGCCTGGAGCTGCTCGCCGGTGTCGTCATCATCGAACACGCCGTTCCAGTACGTGAGCGACAGTCGATCGCCGATCGAATTCCGATCGCCTGAGATCGAGCTGTACCAGACGCGGCCGTCAGACAGGGTCAGGTGCGTCTCCAACGAGTCCTGGTTTCCGGGGAAATCGCCGTCGGTGGGGTCGCCCGTCATCGTCAGCACCTCGATGTCGAACGAGCCGCCGCTCGCGCGCACGACGTGCAGCGTGTCTCCTCCGGCGGAGTATGTGTACTGCCCCTGGGCGTCCTCCGTGAGCGTTCCACTGGTCACCACGTGGCCCGCTGCCTGCGCTGCCGTGCGCAACCAGCCCAGCGGGCGGCGCGCTTCGTCAGCCTCGAGCGCGAACATGCGCTGCCGGGCGTCTTGGTACGCCTTCCAGAATTGCTCGGCGTGGTTGCCGTCGTCGACGACCCCGCTCCCGCCGCCGAG
>CAMLFP010000407.1 GCA_946479335.1 uncultured Archangium sp. | reverse complement strand
GCGACTCCCGGTTCAACCACCTGCCCGGTGCTCGGCGCGGCCAGCTTGCAGCCGGCCAACGCCAACACCAGCGGCAGGACCTTCTTCACTTCGAATCGCGCTGCGCCACCGCCGCGCGGATGAAGCCCGAGAACAGCGGGTGCGGCGCGAAGGGCTTGCTCTTGAACTCGGGGTGGAACTGGCAACCCACGAAGTGCGGGTGGTCGGCGAGCTCAATCATCTCCACGAGGTCGAGCTCCGGGTTGAGGCCCGAGAAGATGAGGCCCGCTTCCGCCAGCTTGCCGCGGTACGCGTTGTTCACCTCGTAGCGGTGGCGGTGGCGCTCTGAAATCTCCGGCGTGCCGTACAGCTTCGCGGCGAGCGACCCGGCCTTGAGCGCGCACTTGTACGCGCCGAGCCGCATGGTGCCGCCCTTGTCGGCGACGCCCTTCTGGCCCTCCATCAGCGTGACCACGGGGTGCGGCGTCTTCTCGTCGAACTCCAGCGAGTTGCTGCCGGCGAGGCCCAGCACGCTGCGCGCGTACTCGATGACCGCCATCTGCAACCCGAGGCAGATGCCGAAGAAGGGCACCTTGTGTTCGCGCGCGTACTTCACCGCCTGGATCTTGCCCTCGGTGCCGCGCACGCCGAAGCCGCCGGGCACCAGCACCGCGTCGCAGCCCTTCAGCATCGCGTCGGCGCCCTTGGTCTCGACCTCCTGCGAGTCGACGAACTCCAGCTTCACGCGGCAGTCGTTGGCGATGCCGCCGTGCACGAGCGCCTCGTTGAGCGATTTGTACGACTCCTTGAGCTCGATGTACTTGCCGACGATGCCCACCTTCACCTCGCCCTTGCTGGGGCGGGTGACGGTCTCGACGATGCGCTCCCACTTCTCCAACTTGGGGCCGCGGGTCCAGATGTTGAGCATCTCCGCGACGCGCTCATCGAGGCCCTGGCGGTGCAGCTCGAGCGGCAGCTCGTAGATGCTGGCCACGTCGGGCGAGGTGAAGACGTTGCCGGTCTCCACGTTGCAGAACATGGCGATCTTGTCCTTGAGCTCCTGGGTGATCTCGCGGTCGGTGCGGCAGATCAGCACGTCGGGCTGGATGCCGATTTCGCGCAGCTTCATCACCGAGTGCTGCGTGGGCTTGGTCTTCACCTCGCCGGCCGCCGCGATGTACGGCAGCAGCGTGAGGTGCACGTAGCAGGTGTTGCCCGCGCCCACGTCGTACCGCATCTGGCGGATGGCCTCGAGGAACGGCAGCGACTCGATGTCGCCCACCGTGCCGCCGACCTCGACCAGCACCACCTCGTGGCCCTCGGCCGCCGCGTGGATCATCGCCTTGATCTCATCGGTGATGTGCGGAATCACCTGCACGGTCTTGCCGAGGTACTCGCCGCGGCGCTCCTTGCTGATGACCGAGTGGTACACGCGGCCGGTGGTGAAGTTGTTGAGCCGCGACATGTGCGCCGACGTGAAGCGCTCGTAGTGGCCGAGGTCGAGGTCGGTCTCCGCGCCGTCGTCGGTGACGAACACCTCGCCGTGCTGGATGGGGCTCATCGTGCCCGGGTCGACGTTGATGTACGGGTCGAGCTTGACCAGCGTGATGTCGAGGCCGCGGTTCTCGAGCAGCGCGCCCATCGAGGCAGAGGCCATGCCCTTTCCGAGAGAGCTGACGACGCCGCCGGTGGTGAAGATGAACTTGGTTTTTCGCTGGCGCATAGGCGCGTATGGACCGCGGCACCATGCCTCGTCAACGCCTCGTTCGGGTGACGGTTTTCGACTAAGACCGACTCCCTTTCGCTGGTGGTCAGCCGAAGAGGTTCGTCAGCTGACCGTACTTCGCGCGGTAGTCCTCGAACGACTCGTGGATGGTGGCGAACGCCTCTTCGCGGCCGTAGACCTCGGCGATCTCCACCACCGGCGCGGCTTCACCCGGCAGCTGCTTGTAGGTGAGGAAGTAGTGGCGGAGGCGGTCGATGAGCGGCTGCGGCACGTCGCTGATGTCGCGCCAGTGGCCGTAGACGGAGTCGCCCTTGAGCACCGCGATGATTTTGTCGTCGGCCTCGTTCTTGTCGATCATCCGCAGGCCGCCGATGGGCAGCGCCTCGACGAGAATCGCGCCGTGCGCGATGGGCTTCTCGGTCAGCACGCAGATGTCGATGGGGTCGCCGTCACCGTTGACGATCTTCTTGCCGGTGCGCTCCTCGCAGCGCTTGCCGACGCGCTCCGCGCAGTACGTGCGGGGGATGAAGCCGTACAGGCACGGCGACTGGTTCGAGTACCGCTGCGGCCGGTCGAGCTTCAAGATGCCCGACGCCTTGTCGACTTCGTATTTCACCGCGTCGGTGGGGACGATCTCGATGTAGCTGGTGACCAGCTCCGGCGCTTTTTCACCGGGCGACACGCCGTGCCACGGGTGCGCCTGAAAGAAGAGGCCGAGCGCCTGCGTGAGTGAAGGAGTCATGAGTGGTGGGGTCCATCGTGTGAAGAGGAGTCGTGCGACTGCGTGTACGAGCGGTCGTCGTACTTGAACTCGGTGTGGTCTCTGAAGGTCGAATCGCGCCGCCGCGGCGCGCGTGGCCAGAAGACGACCACGCCGGCCACCACGACGAGCAGCAGCAACGCACCGAGGAAGAACGTCGAGCCCATGGGCGCGCACTCTACGGCGCGGTGACGACGCCGGTAATGGCCTCGGCGCGGTGGTAGCTCGCGGCGCGGCGCACGAGGCGCAGGTCATCGGGGTCGTTGGGGTCGATGGTGGCCACCACGCGCAGCACGTAGAGGTGGCCCGGCAGCAGCACGCCTTCGGGGATGGTGGCCGTGGTGCTGGAGGTGAGGAGGTTCAACATCATGTACGTCCCGACGTTGCCCGGGCCGCGCACCACGTGCTCGACGACCTGCACCCGGTAGAAGTCGGGCGTGCCCTGCGAAGGTGCGCTCCACGAGAGGGTCGGCGTCGCGCTGTTGAGCGTCGTCACGTCCGGGGTGTTGGGCGGCACCGACGCGCCATCGACGCGCACCGAGCGCGGAGGCGAGAGCACCCGCTCCACGACGACGCTCGTCGACGACGGCACCGGGCGGCTGTTGTAGTTCCACGCGGTCAAGCTCAGCGCGCCGGCGTCGGGCACCATGACGGTGGTGGAGATGCGCCAGTCGGTGGCCAGCATCTCGGTGCCCGGCTCGGTGATGGGGTGCGTGAAGTACGCGGGGAGCGCGATGTTGCCCGGCGCGCGGTAGTCATTGGTCAGCGGCGAGTCGCACGCGCCGCAGCCGGCGCCACACGCACCGAGCTGGTCCGGGTAGCACTCCGGGTTCTGGGGGATGCGCTGCGACGAGCGGCTGGAGTGGGTCCAGATGACGGGCGAGGGCGCGAGGTAGAGCGTCTCGCCGTCGCCGGCCTCGAAGTAGATGGTGTTGTTGCTCGCCATGCGCGCGGTAGCGGGCATCTCGAGGTCTGCGGCCGACGCGGCGAAGCTGTCGGCGTTGACGGCGAGGGTGAGGGGGGAGGGCGTGAGTTCGGTGAACGACGCGGTGAGCTGCACCGGCTCCGCGGCGCTGAACTGCGGCATCGACACCTGCGCGTGGGCGATGGTGAGGAGCGGGTAGGTGGCGGCCCAGGGATCCCACGAGTCGAGGAGCCCGCCGTCGAGCCCGCGGAACTGCGGCTGGCGTTGTTGGAAGAGCGTCAGCGTGTCGCCGCGTGACGCGTCGACAATGGCGGGCGTGGTGCGGAAGTCGTCGGCGCTCATGTCGGCGGTGTTCACCTCGGTGCCGGTGACGGTGGTGGCGTCTTGCGCGGGCGCGGTGGTGAGGTCTGGGTCGGGCCACCAGCCGCGCGCGAACTGCGCCTGCGCGGAGTACGCGTAGAAGGTGTCGTCGCTGTCGCTCCACGGCACGAGACCGGTGGCGTCGATGCGGAGGTTGGTGCCTGCCTCGGCCAGCGCCACGTCGCTGCGCGCCCACTGGTAGTAGCCGAGGTAGATGGCGCGGCGGTGCGTCTCCTGGCGCACCACGAGGGTGCCGCCGTCGAGCTGCGGGTGCGGGTAGCGGAGCTCCAGCACGTTGTCGGTGGTGGGCACGTCTTCGAAGACGAGGCGGCCGTCGTCGAAGCGGCCGGTGCGCACCACGCCCGCGTCACCGCCGACGAAGAGCTTGATGCTCGAATAGCTGGCGATGTCTGACTGCAGGAACCCGCCGTCACCGTGTGGGCCGCCGGCGAGGTAGCGCGTCTCGACGACGACACGGAGGCCGGGCCCGGCGTCGTCACCTGAGGTGGTGTGACAGCCCGACAGGAGGAACAGCGAGAACCACAGCCCCGAAACTCCGATGCGAATGCTCATTCGCGGGGCACCGTAGGGCGCGGTGCGAGGTGGGTGCACGCGCCTCGCAGCAGGTTGAAAAACTGCCGCCGCAGCGCACGCGCGTTTTCAGCCCAGCAGACGTCGGAGCGCGGCTTCAGCGAGGGCGACGTCGGCCGGCGTGTCGACGGCCTGGGTGGCGTGCGGGGTCTGCGCGCAGAGGATGCGCACGCCGTTGCCGAGCGCGCGGAGTTGTTCGAGCGACTCGGTCTTCTCGAGCGCGGTGGGCGGGAGTGACGCGAGGCGCTTCAACGTCGCGGCGCGGTAGCCGTAGAGCCCGAGGTGGGCCCAGCGCTGCAACGGCACGCTCGCGTCGCGCGCGTAGGGAATGTCAGCGCGCGAGAAGTAGAGCCCGAAGCCGGCTTCGTCGCGCACCACCTTCACCACGTTGGGGTTGCTGCGTTCATCGTCGTGCAGCGGGCGCACCAGCGTCGCCATCTCGACAGACGCGTCGTCGAAGGTGCGCGCGAGCGCAGCGAGTGACTCCGGATGCACTGCGGGCTCGTCGCCCT
>CAMLFP010000406.1 GCA_946479335.1 uncultured Archangium sp. | reverse complement strand
GCGCAGGCGGTGTGGGTGCCGTTCTTCGGGCGACTGGCGTCCACGACGCCGGCGCTCTCGATGGCCGCGCTCCACACCGGCGCGCCGGTGTACGTGGTGGCGGCGGTGCGCGTGGGCGATCGCCTCCGCATGGAGCTCGATGGGCCGGTGCCGCTGCCCCTCGAAGGCACGCGCGACGAGAGAATCACCGCGCACACCGCGGCGCTGACGGCGCTCCTGGAGCGGCGGATCCGCGCGAACCCGGAGCAGTGGTTGTGGCTGCACCGCCGGTGGAAGGGGACCCAGCCTGCGCACATTCGTTGATGGCGCGCGGCGATTCCTCTACCGTCCGCCACCTCTCCCTTCACCAAAGGAAAGCAACCACGCCATGGCGACGAAGAAGCAGGAGCCCCCGCAGGAGCAGGCCCCGAAAGAACTCCCCGCGCCCAGCTACCCGCAGATCGAGGGGTTCATCGAAAAGGCCAAGGCGCCCGACGTCGCCGAGGCCTTCAAGACCCTCAAGGCGGAGCTTGGCGGGTTGAAAGGCCCTCGCGCGGAACAGGGAAAAAGGGTCAGCAAGGCCATCGAACGTACAGAGGAGCTGTTGTCCTACCTCCTCCAGGTTCGGGAAAAACTTGAAGCAGATCGCAAGGGTAAGCCCGGGGCTCGAAAGTAAAGCGCGGGATCATCTACGCTCACGCAACTGGATTTAGCGGGCGCCGATAACACTTGTACTGGGCGACTTCGGCACGGGCCGGGGAGCTGGAGCCTGGGCAACTTCTCGTAGTTCCACTCTTTGGAGGATTTATGGCGATCAATTCTATCAATTCCATGCCGTCGCGCCTCTCGATGACCCCCACCACTGACCGCAAGACTCAGGGGATGGATTTCGGTCAGAAGGTCGCGACCACGCTGCAGGCCGGCGCGGGTGCGCTCACGCAGGGTGCGTCGCTCCTCGGCGGTGCGCTCGGCGGCAACTTCGCGGGCGTCGTCTCGGCGGCGGCCTCCGGCATCGGCGGCATGACGGCGAAGCCGGGCGGCATGACCTCGTCTTCCTACGCGGCGGGCGTCAGCTCGCTGAACTTCGGCGGCGGCGCGGGCTCGACCGGCATCACGGGCGGCGCGGCGGGCGGCGTCAACCTGACCGGCGGCGCCAGCACCGGCAACGTCGCGTCGAACAACCAGAGCATCTCTGAAGGTGCGTCGCAGATGCAGCAGATGATCGACGTGCAGATCCAGATGCAGCGCGAGAACCAGATGTTCACCTCGATCTCGAACGTGCTCAAGACCCGCCACGAGACCGCGAAGAACTCGATCAGCAACGTCCGCTGAAGCTGAGCTGAGGTTCATGCTGCAAACGAGGGCGGCCCAGGTGGCCGCCCTTCGTGTATTGTGCGCCGGCTTTCTTTCTCTCCCTCGCAGCCGAACAGAAGGACTCAGCGAAAATGGCCGAAGCGAAGTCAGACATCTCGGGCAGCCTCGTTCCCACCACCAAGATGCAGGCGATGCTGATGCTCGAGGCCGCCTACCTGTGGATGGACCTCGGCAAGGTCGACAATGCGCGCGACGTGCTGAACGGCGCCACGGTGTTGATGCCGAAGAGCGAAGTGCCGCAGATCGCGCTGGGCACGCTGGAGTTCAACCTCGGTCACCACGACAAAGCGCTGCAGATCTTCCGCCGCGCGCAGCAGTTGGCGCCGAAAGCCGCGTTGCCGCGCGCGCACTGTGGCGAAGCGCTGCTCTTCATGGGGAAGGTCAATGAGGCGATGAAGGAGCTCAAGGCCGCGATGGACCTCGAGCCTGACAGCGACGGCGCGAAGTTCGCCGAGTCGTTGATCGCCGCGAAGGAGTCGGGTGCGCTGCCTCCGCAGAAGCCCGCGAAGAAGTAAGTTCACACGCAGGTAAGGAGTCGCCATGTCTGTCAGAGGCGTCGGCCGTGGAGGAAAAGCCGGAGGAGCGCGAGGCGCTTCAGGAGCCGGTGCGGCCACCAAGACCGGGGGCGCGGGCTTCGGCGGTAAGGTCGACCGCTCGGAGTCGCTGGTCGGCGCCAGCGGGCTCGTCGCCGGCAGCAACGTCGGCGAGGCGGCTCCCGTTGATGCGGTGACGGCCCAGGCGATGGAGCTCGTTCGGCAGCTGAAGAGCGGCGAGCTCAAGAGCCGCGATGAGGCGACGAAGAAGCTCGTTGCAGATATCCTCCGGGAAAAGGTGAATACCCAGTCGAAGAAACTCACCGACAAGATCTTCGAGCAGCTCAAGGAAGATCCCCGTCTCAACAAGACCTTGGAGCGGCTCTGGGACCGCGCCGAGGAACAGGAATAGGTTCTTCCTCGTGGCGCTCGGCGAGAGCAAACCTGCGATTCTCGAGAAGTACGGGCCCTACGTGCGCTCGCTCGCAGCCCAGGTGCGTAAACAGTTCAACTCGCAGTTCGAGATGGATGAGTTGGTTGCCTGGGGGCAGATCGGTTTGCTCGAGGCGGCTGATCGCTTCGACGCCAAGGTCGGCGCCAATTTCCTCACCTTCGCGCACTACCGCATCAAGGGCGCCATCTACGACGGCCTCCGGAAGATGGGGGTGCTGAAGGGCGGCGCTGCCGCGGCCGAGCGCGCCAACGCGTACATGACGAACGTCTCCGATCGCCCGAGCGGCGGCCGGGAGCTGAGCGACGACGTGCGCGACATCAGCGACGCCGTCACCAACCTCGCGGTGGTGTTCGCCACCTCGTTGGAAGGTGCAGATGGTTTACAGATCGGCGATGAGCAGTTGCCGGCCGATGAGCGCATCGAGCTGGAGCAGATGCGCCGCCGGGTGCGCGCCGCGATCGAGAAGCTGCCCGAAAAAGAGCGAAAGCTTCTGCAGGGTTACTACTTCCAGAACAAGACGCTGGAGGAGGCGGGCGCGGAGATTGGTCAATCGAAGAGCTGGGCGAGTAGGCTCCACGCGCGCGCGGTCGAGACCCTGAAGCAACTTCTCGAAGAAGAAGACGACAACTCGTTAGACCAGAATCGGAGGAGCGAACATGGCAGGCCCACTGGCAGGAATTTCAGCTCAGGCTCTTACGCAGCAGAAGCTGCCCGAACAGGCGCAACAGGCCAACAAGGCCGGGGCGAGCAAGTTCGATCAGTCGATGAAGTCGCAGGGCGCGGGCCAGGTCGATAAGGCCAACCACGTTCAGCAGGCGCAGCAGATCCAGAAGATCGATCAGACCAAGCACATCGATCAGGTCGCGAAGACCAACAAGGCCGACCTCAACAAGCTCGACAAGAACGTCACCGGCAAGGGCATGGACCCCGTTCAGCAGAAGAACGAGGTGAACAAGTCGGGCTCGATGGTGATGAACATGATGTCGAGCCTCGAGAAGGGCCAGGTCAACATCGACAAGATGATCAACGGCGGGCTCTCGAACAAGAACATGTCGCAGGGTGAGCTGCTGCAGCTCCAGGCGGGCATGTACAAGTACACGCAGGAGCTCGACCTCTGCTCGAAGGTCGTCGAGAAGGCGACCTCCGGCTTGAAGGACACGCTCAAGACCAACGTCTGAAGCGCGCTTCCTGACCACGAAATCCGCGGCGGCTCCCGACGAAAGTTGGAGCCGCCGTTTTCGTTTCTGAAGTAGGGTCACGACCCTCATGAGCTGGTCCTTCCGCTCCGCGATCTTCCTCTGTGTCGTTTTCCTGGCGTCGGCGTGCTCCATCAACCTGCAGCACGACCTCACCGAAGATGACGCCAACGACATCTACGTGTTGCTGCAGAAGAAGGGCATCGACGCGACGAAGATCAAAGAGGGCGAAGGCAAAGACGCGAAGTACGTGATCTCGGTGCCCAAGGCCCACGTCGCGACCGCCGCGCAGCTGCTGCGTGAGCATTCACTGCCGCGCCCGAAGTCTGACGGCCTCGCCATCTTCAAGATGACGAAGGGGATGATCCCCACGCAGACCGAAGAGCGCGCGATGTTCATCGAAGCGCTCGGCGGCGAGGTCAGCAACGCGCTCAACCGCATCCCCGGGGTGCTCGAAGCGAAGACGATCGTGATGATCCCCGAGATCAGCGATCTCACGCAGCCCGACAAGAAGCCGCAGCCCGCCGCATCGGTGCTCATCAAGTACATGGCGGGTGAAGGCAACGCGACCCCCGTGTCCATCGACGATGTCCAGGCGTTCGTCGCGAACGCGGTGCCGGAGCTGAAGAAAGAGAACGTCAAAGTGCTGATGACGGAGGCGAGGTTCGTCACGGAGACGAGCGAGGGCCCGCGCACTCAGTACGTCTTCGGGATCGAGGTCGGGCAGACCAGCGCCGGCGCGTTCAAGACGTTGATCGGCGTGTTCGCGCTGCTCTTCATCTTGATGGCGGCGGTGACGGCGTTCATGGTGGTCCGCAAGCCGTCGGCGCCCAAGGCCTCCCCGCCGCGCCGCACGAACGCGGAGGGGTGAGCTCTCTTTTGAGGTGGTGACGCGTGGAGCAGTTCTTCACCTCACTTTCCAAGCGGCAGACGATGCTGCTGCTGACGTCGCTGGCCTTCGGGGGCTCCGAGGCGGTGAGCGCGTATGCGCACCTGACCCCTGACGAAGAGGAGCTGCTCAAGCACCGCGCGGAGGGGCTCAACCAGATCCCCCGGGACAAGCGCGTGCCGCTGCTGGTGCAGGAGATCAAGAGGCTGGTGCAGCAGCGGCGCCGGCAGCTTGGCAACGCAGACCCGAAGCGCCTCGCGGCGCTGTTGAAGAGCGAGCGCCCGGCGTTGGCGGAGGTGGTGCTGAGCGCCGTGCCGGGCGAGCTGGCCGCGGCGGTGCGCGCGCAGCTGGGGATCTCGCAGGCGGTGCGCCTCACGCGGGAGGTCACACAGGAGTTCACCCATGCCCGTCTACAACCCGCCCCTGCGCGACATGCAGTTTG
>CAMLFP010000405.1 GCA_946479335.1 uncultured Archangium sp. | reverse complement strand
CTGCGAAGTGCCTCCGGGGAGCCTGCGAAGTGCCTCCGGGGAGCCTGCGAAGTGCATCCGGGAGCCTGCGAAGTGCATCCGGGAGCCTGCGAAGTGCATCCGGGAGCCTGCGAAGTGCGTCCGGGAGCCTGCGAAGTGCGTCGAGGAACCTGCGCAGCGCGTCCGGGAACGCGAGAAGCGCCTCCGCGGAATCGTTGAAGTGACCCACGAAAGGCGGCGAGTGTCGCCCGGCACCACGGCAAGTGTCGCCCGGTACCACGGCAAGTGTTGCCCGGCACCACGGCGAGTGTCCCCAGATCCGCGGCAAGTGCTCGGAGCGGCTCCGTGCCTTGAAGCGACACGCCCCTCACCCCGCCCCTCTCCCCATGGGAGAGGGAGTTTCCCCGCACACGAAAAAGCCCTCCCCCGCGCGCAGCGGGAGAGGGCCTCGACTCACGTCAACTCACTGGAGCCCGCAGCCGTTGTTGCTGGGCGGCTGGTACACGGCGGCGCCGCGCATGCGGCAGACCGCGGTCTCGATGCAGGCGTTGCGGCCGCCGTCGGTGCGCTCCAGCGCGTCGCGGCAGAACGAGGTGACGCCGACCGGCTCCGGAGCGTTCGCGTAGTAGCCGTTGGGGCACTGCGAGGTGCCGGAGCCCTGGTCGCAGCGGCACGTCTTGGGGAAGCCGCCGTCGACGAGGCGGATCTCAGGGTCGGCCTCGCAGTGGCCCTGGCCGATGTGGCCGCCGTCGGGGCCCTGCGGCGAGCAGTCGTCGTCGGTCTGGCAGTAGCCGTTGTCGTCGGGGTTCGTGTTCGGCTTCACCCACTCGACGCCGAGGCCGGCGGGGCAGCCGAGCGTCGAGTGCACCGTGGTGTCGGCGTAGGTCGGCACCCAGCAGACGTTCACGCCGTAGGCCATGCCGTCGGGCGAGCCGGCCCACATGCAGCGCGCCTGCAGCGGGCTGCAGTTGGGGAAGCCGGAGCCCTGCGGGCACCCCCACGTCGCGGAGACGAGCGCCTGGCACTCGGCGTTGGCCGCGGCGAGCTGCGCCGGGTCGATGGGGTTCTGACCGGAGAGATCGAGCCCGTCACCGCACTTGGTGCAGAACGGCGGAGCCGGCGCCTTGTAGCAGAGGCGATCATCGAGCTGGTCGGCCGGCGGGCACACGTCGGGGCCGCCCGCGCCGTTCTTGTCGTCACCGCAGCAGTACTGGCCGCGGCTGCAGGCGTAGCCGACGCCCTTCTCGACGCAGGTGAACGGGCGGCAGTACGCGACGCCGCCGTCTTCGGCGCAGGTGTAGCTCTGGATGCAGTCGTCGAACGGGTCGCCGGTGGTCGGGTCTTCGCCGTTGCGGCAGCCGGTGTCGTGGCAGGTGAAGTTGGTGCGGTCGCAGTAGCCCTTCGACGGCGAGACGCCAACTGGGCACTCCAGCGTGTCCATGCACTCGCCGCGCGCGCGGCAGCGCTTGGCGCTCATGCTGCCGTCAGGGAGCTTCTCGCCGCGGCACACGAGATCCGGCCCGCCCCACGGGTCGCCGCCGGCGACGGTGCAGTCTGCGTCGGTGTTGCAGGCGGGCAGGCAGCGGCCGGCGCCGAAGTACGGCGAGTTCGCGTCGAGGTTCGCCTGGTCGACCCAGCAGGTCTTGTCACCGGGGCAGCCGGGCGCGGAGACCTCCTTGCGCTGGAAGTCCCAGCGGCACTTGGGGATGCACACGCCGCCGCACGAGTTGACGCCGGCGTCGGGGCGGTTGACGGAGCAGACGTTGCCGGCCGGGCAGTCGTTGTCGATGTTGCACGCGACCGCGCCGCAGCTGCCCGACTGGGGCACGCAGTAGCCGCCCGGGCCCGAGACGTACCCGCAGCCGCAGGGGAAGCCCTCCGGCTTCTGCTCGCAGTACTTCACGCCCGCGTCGTCGCCGTCGAGCGCCGCGCACCGGCCGACACCAAAGCCGCTGGTGAAGACCTGCTCGCTGCCACACTCGATGTCGGTGTTGCACTCCTGGCACTGGTTCTTGCGCACGCGGCAGGTGCCGGTGGTGCCGGAGCGGATGTCACACGCGCACTGCAGGCCGTACGCGAAGCACGGGTTGTTGTTGTCGCTCTGCTCCTGGCAGAACTCCGAGCCGGTGCACGCAGCGCCGTGGAGGCCGCTGCCGGCGCCGCACGAGCCGTCGGCGTTGCAGACCTTGAGCTCGCCACAGTCCCAGTCGGTCACGCACGGGCGGCAGACGTGGTCGGGGAAGCAGGTGGTGCCGGGCTGCGAGGCGCAGTCTTCGTCGCTCATGCACGGCGGGGGGCCGGCGTCAGGCGTGCCGCCGTCAGGGAGCGGGATCTGGTCGTCAGGCGTGCACGCGCCCTGGAAGCAGCTGTCGGTGGCGCCGCAGGCGGAGCACGCCGCGCCCGAGGTACCGCACTGGTCGTCGGTGGTGGCGGTGACGCAGTCGAGCTTGTCGGTGCAGCAGCCGGTGGCGCAGGTCGACGCGTCGCACTTCTTCGGCGCGGGGCAGGCGGGAGTGAGCGCCACGAAGAGGCCGAGGAGGCCTCCCAGTGCGGCGAAGCGGAGGTGTTGAGAGATCATGTCCAGATGTCCTTGTGAGGGCGGCCTACGAGGGCGACGGTGTTAGCTATTTTCACGGCCCGACGCCAACCCACTCCTCGCCGTCTTCGGAAAATTCGCGCTTCCAGATGGGAACGTCTTCTTTCAGGCGCTCGATGAGGTGCCGGCACGCGTCGAAGGCCTCCGCGCGATGCGGAGCGGCGACCGCGATGACGACGGCGAGTTCCCCCGGCACCAGCGAGCCCGTGCGATGCACGACGGCGGCGCGTGTGCCGGGCCACTTCGCGGTGACCTCTTCGCCGATGCGGCGCAGCTGCTTCTCGGCCATCTCACCGTAGGCCTCGTAGTCGAGCCGGGTGACGCGCTTGCCGCGCGAAACACTTCTGACGACACCAGTGAACGTCACCACGCCTCCCTCTCCCCTGGGGAGCGGGTCTCGCGCAGCGAGGGGTGAGGGGCACACCGCTTCCACCACCTCGTTCAGACTCAACGGCTCAGCGCTCAGCCGAAAAACTCCCTCTCCCGTGGGGAGAGGGTCTCGCGAAGCGAGGGGTGAGGGGCGCACGTCAGACATTCACCCTCCCGCGACAGGAGGAATGAGCGCGACCTCGGCGCCGGCGGGAATCACGTCGTCTTTCGCGGCGAACTCCTGATTCACCGCCACGCGGAGCTTCGGGAGCAACGCGGTCAACGCGGGCACCTGCTCGCCCACTGCGCGCAGCAGCGCATCGACGCGCGCTCCGTCAGGCACCGAGATGTCGAGGGTCGCGGCGCCGGCCTGCGCGCGCGCGGCCGCGAAGAGCATGACGCGCATTCAGACTCCGTAGAGCGGCCCGTACTTGGCCTTCAAGTACGCCATGAAATCGACATCGGTGAGCCCAGCGCCGGTCGCGCGCGTCACCAGCGTCTCCGCATCGACGCGGTACCCGTGCGAGTGGATGTTGGTGCGCAGCCACGCCTTGATGGGCGCGAGTTCGCCGCGCGCGATGCCGGCCTCGACGTCGGGCACGTCGCGACGAAGCGCCTTCCACAGCGACGCTGAGTACAGGTTCCCCAGCGCGTAGGTCGGGAAGTAACCGAACTCGCCCCACGCCCAGTGGATGTCCTGCAGCACGCCCTCGCCCGGCTGCGTGACGGTGAGGCCGAGGAGCTCCTTCGTCTTCTGGTTCCACGCGTCGGAGAGGTCGCGCGTGTCGAGCTCGCCGCGGAGCAACGCGAGCTCCAGCTCGTACCGCAGCACGATGTGCAGGTTGTAGGTGACCTCGTCGGCCTCCACGCGGATGAAGGAGCGCTCGACGCGGTTCACCTCGCGCACGAAGTCCTCCAGCGAGACGCCTTCGAGCTGCGCGCTGAACAACTGCCGGTACGCGGGGAAGAAGTGCGCCCAGAACGCGGGGGAACGCCCGACGATGTTCTCCCACAGACGCGACTGCGACTCGTGCAGGCCCATCGACGGCGCGTTGGCAATGGGGGTGCGCGTGTGCTTCACGTCGAAGCCCTGCTCGTAGAGCCCGTGCCCGCCTTCGTGGATGGTGGAGAACACGCTCGAGAGCGGCAGCGCGGGGAACAGGCGCGTGGTGAGGCGCACGTCGGTGGGCCCGGTGCCGCCGGTGAAGGGGTGCGTGGAGCGATCCTGCCTCCCGGCGTCGGCGTCGAAGCCCATCGCGTCGAGCAGCGTCAGCGTGAAGCGCCACTGCGTGTCGACATCGAAGGTCTTGCCCTCGAAGATGCGGCGCGGCGGCGGCCGGCTGTCGATGGCCTGCACCAGCGGCACCAGCTTCTCGCGCAGCCCCTGCAACACGGGCGAGAGTCGCGCCACGCGCATGCCCGGCTCGAAGCCCTCCAGCAGCGCGTCGTAGCGCTCGCCACCGTGGCCCCACGCATCGGCCTGCTCGCGGCGGAGCTTCAACAGCGCGCCGACGTGCGGCTCGAACACACGGTAGTCGCGCTTCTCGCGCGCCTCACGCCACGCGGAGAGTGCGCGGCTCTGCGCTTCGGCCAACGCCTTCACCAGCGCGCCCGGCACCTTCACCGCGCGGTCGCGCTCGTGACGCAGCACGCGCACCATCGCCAGCTCGTCGTCACCCGACGCGCCCGGGTTCTCGAGCCACTCGCCCAGCCGCGGGTCGGTGAGGCGCTCGTGGTACAGCCCCTGGAGCGTGGACAACTGCGACGCGCGCAGCCCTTCTGCTTTTTTCGGGAGGTAGGTCTCCTGGTCCCAACTGGCGAGGCCGACGACGCCCGAGAGATCGCGCAACTCCTGCATGCGCCCGAAGAGCTTCTCGTTCATGCGCCCCGCGTAGCACGCGCCGCGTCGCTTCACGTCTGCTTGCGC
>CAMLFP010000404.1 GCA_946479335.1 uncultured Archangium sp. | reverse complement strand
CCACCACGACTCCCAGCAGGATCTTCGGCAGCAGCTTTTTCATGATCACCTCGTACAAGAAGACCGCGCTGGTCGGCAAAGCGTTAGCGCGGCGCAGGTAAGAAGCGTTCTTCTCGCGTCGAGCAGTCGGCGGTCGCGAAGCTCCCGGCGAGGCGCACCTGCAGCCGCGGGCCTTCGCGCGAGAGCACTGCGTCCCCCGCGGGAGTCTTCACCACGCGCGGAATCTGCGTGAGCGCGCAACCGCTGCGCACCAACCAGAGCGCCTGCGTGCGCACGGCGTCGTCGCGATGGCCATTCAGCACCAGCGTGTGGCGAGACGCGAACGCCACGCCGAGCGCGACTGACGCGGCCAGCACCATCATCACCAGATACAGCACGTGCCCGCGGCGGCTCATCGCGCCTCCCTGGGAACCACGAGCGTGTCGAAGCGTTTTTCGTCGGGAGAGAACACGTAGAAACGCGTGACCACCAACGCCTCGTGGCGCTGCTCGAAGGTGCGCACTCGCGTGGCCACCACGCGCTCGACGCCGCAGCCGCTCCGCCACAACGCTGACTCGCGCAGCTCGTAGCGCGCATCACACCGAGCATCAGCGCGCGCCTCCTCGCGGAGGTCACGCAACATCAGCGCGCTGTCGAGGTGGAAGCGCGCGAGTTCCCCAGACTGCTCGAAGCGCCGGTGCGTCTGGTACACGAGCGGCGTGAGCACCGCCGAGATGCTCAACACCACCGCGAGCTCCACTGCCGTGAAGCCACGCCTCATCGCCGACCTCCCCGCAAGACCGTGAGCGCGAGCTGCTCGGGGCGCCCTTCGGAGTGCCAGTGCACTTCGAGCCACACGCTGTCTCCCGACACGCGCGTCGTCACCTCCGCGCCGGGGAGCGACTCCGCGAGCTGGTCGTACAACCGCGGGTCGAGCGGTTGGCGCGTCGCCGCGCGTGACGCCACGTATTCCAGCAGCGTCTGCGCGCGCTCGCGCTGCAGCTCGCGCGCTCCCTGTGCCTCGGTGAGCGCCGAGAGGGAGCCCGCGCCCACCACGATGATCCCCAGGATGGCGACGGAGATCATCAGCTCCACCAGCGTGAAGCCGCGCCTCATGGCCGCACCTCGACGGTGGCGCGCGCGACGCGCCCAGTGCCGTGCCTCACCAGCCGTTGGTGCAACACGCCGACCAGCGTCTTCTCGAGCACCGTCGCGTCGACGCCGAGGTCGAGCAGCCGCTGCACCGCCTCGTGCGTCGAGCTCGCGTGCAGACCGGCGAGCACCAGCCGCCCGGTGTGCGCGGCCTTCAACGCCAGCGCGGCCTCCGCGGAGGTCCGCACTTCGCCCACGGCCAGCACGTCGATGTCTTGCCGCAGCGCCGCCACCAGCGCCGACTCACCGGTGACGCCGCGCTCTGGGCACAGCTCGACCTGCGAGACGGGAATGCCGGCGACGCGGAGCCGCTGCTCGACCGGGTCTTCGAGGCTCAGGTGCGCGCCGGCGCGCGACGCCGCGAGGTGCGCGAGCGCCGCGTACAACGTCGTCGTCTTCCCCGCGCCGGTGCTGCCCGCCACCAGCACCAGCCCGCTCTGCCGTTGCAGCAGCGCCTTCAGCGACGCCAGCGAGGCCTCATCGAGACCGAGCGCGTCGAGCGTGCGCAGCGCGCCGAACAACCGCAGCGCCGCGCGCTCGCCCATCGCCGTGGGCACGAACGAGGTGCGCACATCGGCAGCGACCCCTTCGCGCGGCAGCCGGCCTTCTTGAAAGACGTCACTGCGATACGGCAGGCACCCCGAGAGATGTTTGAGCGCCGCGAACAAGCGCGCGCTGGCGGTGCCGGGCACCTCGAACCATGCGCGAAGCTCGCCCTGCAGCCGCACCTGCACCACCACGCCGTGCTCCGATGATTCAAGGTGCACGTCAGACGCGCTGGCCTTCGTCGCCGCCTCGAGCAGCGCGCGCACCGCGCGCTCCGGAGAGAACGCAGCACTCAAGTACGTGCGCAGCGCGGCCCCGTCTGCCTCCAGGTCCCCGGCCACCTGCGGCGGCGAGAGGGCCCGCGACACCAGCCCGCGCTGCGCCTCCGAGACCGCGTGACGCGCACCCGACTTCAAGCGAACCGCGGCCTGCTCGAGCGCCGCCATCTCATCGAAGGGGATGAACTCGCGGCCGAACCACCCCGACTTCAGCACCAGACCATCCATCGTGTTCGTCATCGTTGCTCCATCAACCGACGAGGGCGTGCAGGTACATCTGGTAGAATGTGACCGCACACGTCAGCAGGCAGACCGCGGCGAGACCGAGCGCCAGCAACCGCGCGCGGGCCATCAAGCGAGGGGCGGTGCGTTCCAGTCGCGCGCGCCCGAGTGACCGCAACGTCTGCGCCGCCACGGTCAACGTGCCGGTACGCGCCGCGACGAAGAGCATGCGGGCCTCCAGTTCTCCGGGCACGCGCACCGCGGGGGGCATCGCCACGCCGCTCTCCAACGCGCGCGCCAGCGCAGCGCCCGCCGGCCTGGAGTCGCCGCCACACACTTCGCCGCAGACCCGCAGCGCGACCGGCAACGGCACCCCGCCCTCCACGGCATCGGCGAGCAGCAACGTGAAACAGGCGTCACGCACCTCGCGGAAGGCGCCCAGCGCCGAGAGCGGAATCCACCCCAACGACGCGCCGGAGATGAGCGCGAAGCCGACGAAGGCAAGCACCAGCGAGGCCCACAGCGGCGCGAGGCTGACCGGCTCGCGGGCCAGCACGGTGGCCTGCAGCGCCGGGGCCGCGACGCCCACCAGGACCGACGCCGCGAGCGAGATCGCCACCGAGAGCATCAGCGGCCAGGCGGCGACCGCGCGCACCTGTCGCTCCCACGCGGCGACGTAGCGCGAGGAGGCGTCGGCCTTCTCCAGCACGGCCGGGGCATCAGCCGGCGACGCGAGGCGCACGAGCGTGACGGCGCGCGGGTCGGGGCTCACGGCGTCACCTGCGACAAGAATGGGAGCGAGCCATAGAGCGCCAGCGAGATGCCCAGCGCCCCGACCAGCAGCATCACGTACATCGCCGTGCGCAGCAGCGCGGAGGCGCGCTCCATCGAGCTCGCGGCGCGGGCGGCGTGTTCGGCGACGAGCTGGTCCAACGAGGCGGCGCGCGGCGCGGGCGACGCGACCGGCAACAGCGCAGCGCACGCGGCGCGCACATCGTCGGGAGCGTTCGTCTCGCGCAGCGCCGCCAGCAGGGCGAAAGCGCGCGCCCGGTCGAGGTGCCTTCGCCACGGCGAGACCCACCGCCAGCCCCACAACTGGCCGACGCCGAGCATGCCGAGCGCGATGAAGAGCACCGCGGCGAGCTCGACCAGCAGCCCGCCGACGTCGAGCCATACGCCGGCGAACGGCATCGCCTTGAAGACCTTGAGCTCCAGCAGCGACCAGACGACTCGCTCGAAGCCGAAGATGAACGCGCCGTACGCGGCGGTCTGCGTGAGTGACATCGCCAGCGGCAGCTGCGCAGGCAACGCGTCGACGCGACGCCAGGCGGCCGACGCGGCGAGCGGCCAGCGCGCGACCACGGCCGCGAAGTCGCCCGGGAGGCTCAGCGCGGCCAGGGCCTTGTCGAGCGCGCCGAGGCGCAGCTGCCGTGAGACCTCGCTGAACTCCGGAACATTCGCGGGCACGCCGGCCGCCAGCGACTCGATGCACACCACCTGCGCGCGACGGAGCGGCGTCACTTGATGGCCCCCGCGATGCTGAAGATGGGCAGGTACAGCGCGATCAACACCGTGCCGACGATGAGCAGGTTCACCACCAGCCCGACCATCGGCGCGAGCACGCGCGAGACGACCGCCGCGCGGCGCGCTTCAGCGCGGTACTCCTCACCGACGCGCTCCAGCGCCTGCTCCCGGGGGCTGAACCGGCTCAGCTGCTCGAACAGCGCCTGCGCCGACGGGTCCAACGACGCGGGCGCCCCGAGCGCCGCCGACTCGAACGCGCGCGCGGAGACCTCCAGCTGGCGCGCACCGGGCACCCACTTCGGCTTGAAGCGCCCGAGGGCGACGACGAGCACCAGCGCGAGCGGCGGGCCTACGTAGTGGCCGACGTCACTGACGAAGAGCACCGCCTCCGTCAGCACCGGCAGCGTGCTCATCGTCTCGCGGAACATCGACTCCACGTGCGACAGGTCGCGCAGGGCCAGCCCGAGGAACGGGCCGAGCACCACGAAGCGCAGGAAGAGCACCGCTGACCTCGTCACCTCCGAGGCCTCGAGCTGGGCCTCGAGCGACTGGGCGAGACACGAGAGCGACTTCGGGGTCGCGTTCGCCGAGCGCAGCAGCCGGTCGAACGCCGACGCCGCGGGTTGCACCGCGCCCGACGCCAGCTGCCGCACGGCCTCCACACAGCGCGCCTTGAGCGCCCCGTCAGGCAGCGCGTCGGCCACCAGCTGCACGCCCTCGAGCTGTGACTTGCCCGCGGTGCGCAGCGCCTCCAGCTGGCGCACCACCAACAGCTCTGCCTCGCTCACTCCAGCGCTCCGGTGACGGTCCACACGCGCGTGCGACCATCGAGCTCGAACAGGCTCTCGACGCCGTCCTGGTCGAGGTCTCCGCGCGCGCTGGCCACGAAGCCCGCGTCATTCACGCGCACCGCGTACCGGTAGCGCAGCGGGCCCTCTGCATGGAGCCCCAGCGTCTGCCAACACCCGGCCTCGCCCGGCGGGGCGCCCTCACAGACGAGGTAGTGGCCGGTGTCGCGGAAGTGCCGCAGCTCCGCGTCGACGATGGCCTCGAGGAACCCGCGCGCCTCTTCGGTGTGCGCGCGCTTCACGAGCTGGTCGTAGGCCGGCACCGACACCGCGACGATGAGCCCCATCACCGTCAACACCGCCGCCATCTCCATCAACGTAAACCCGCGCCGCATGGGACCCCCTCGGTCTGAGGGGGCGAAGCAACGCCAGAAGCAGGGCTGATACAAGCTCCGGAGTGATCCGCTTTCCCGTTGTCTTTTGGGGGCCGTTTGGTACGTGCCGCGCCGCTT
>CAMLFP010000403.1 GCA_946479335.1 uncultured Archangium sp. | reverse complement strand
GCGCCGCCGCTCCTCTCGCCTGCGCGCGAGGTCCACGCGTGAGCACCGAGCTCCTCCCGGCCCGTCGTCGCGCGGCGCTCGAGACGGTGCGCAGCGTGCTGGCCGCGCTGGTGGTCGTCGCGCTGCTCGGCTCGCTGGCGGCGGTGCTCTCGTACCGGGCCGACGTCGAGGAGGCGCGGCGGCAGGTGCGCGAGCGCGTCGCGCGGCAGGGGTCGCTGTACTCCGACGCGTTGAGCCTCCACTTCGAGCTGCTGCGCACTGAGTTGCAGCGCCTCGCCGACAAGGGCTTCGCCACGCTGCTGGCCCGCGACCCCACGGTGCGCGCCGGCATCCGCGATGACCGCGCGCTCTTCTCGGGAGGCGTGGGCTTCTTCGATCGCGACGGGAACGAGCTGTGGAGCGAGCCCAACTTCGCCGTCGCCGCGCCCAACGCGCAGCCGTGGTTCCGCGAGGTGCTGGCGTTCGACCGGCCCACCGTCGACGAGCTGGTGGGTGACGACACCTCGCGCATCGCGGTCGCGCTCCCGGTGCACGAGGGCGCGGAGCTCAAGGGCATCCTCGTCGGGGTGGTGCACGCCACCGACCAGTTGCTCTACGGCGCGGGGAAGATGGGCGAGCAGCTGCTGTTGCTGGCGTCGAACGAGCGCGTGGTGCTGCCGCTCACCGAGCCTGCATGGAGCCACGCGGCTGACTTCGACGACAAGTTCGAAGCGCTGCTCAGCAGCGGCGGCCTCGCCTCGTGGACCATCGACGGCTCCGAGGTGCTCGCCGAGGGCTTCGCGGTGCGCGGCACGGCGCTGCAGGTGCTGGCGCTCGAATCAGAAGACACCGCCATCGCGCCCATCCGCCGGCGGCTCGAGTTGCAGCTGGGCTTCCTGCTGTTGGTGCAGCTCACGGCGCTCGGCGCGTTCTTCATCTTCCTCCGGCGCACGTGGCGCGCCTTCCTCGACGCGGAGCTGCAGCTGGCGGAGCAGGAGAAGATGGCGGCGTTGGGCTCGGCGGCCAGCCTCATCGCGCACGAGGTGAAGAACTCGCTCAACGGGCTGAAGGCGGCGAACTCGCTGCTGGCGTCGGGCGGCGACCTCGCGCTCGTCACTCGCACCGTCGATGGGCAGGTGGAGCGCCTGAGCCACCTCTCGCGCTCGCTGCTCTCGTTCTCGAAGCCTGATCAGCTCCGCCGGGTCTCGGTGGAGTTCGACGCCGTGGTGCGCGAGGCCGTGGCCGCGCTCGCCACGCTGCCCGAGTGGCCGGAGGCGAAGGTGGAGCTGGCGCTCGGCAGCGGCGCGACGGTCGCGACCGACCCGCTGCTGCTCACCACCGCCGTCGACAACCTGGTGCGCAACGCCATCGAGGCCGCGGTCGCCGCGAAAGACACCGGCCGCGTCAAGGAGCCCGTGGTGCGCGTCGAGACGTTGCGCGAAGGCCGGCAGCTCATCTTCCGCGTGACCGACAACGGCGCCGCGCCCGAGGGCTTCGAGGCGCGCCTCGGGGAGCCGTTCTTCACCACCAAGGCCAAGGGCATCGGGCTGGGCCTGGCGATGACCCTGCGCGCCGCGGAGCAGCTCGGCGGTGCGCTGCGCTTCACGCGGCTCGCCGACGGCACGCGCTTCGAGCTGTTGCTCTCGGGAGACGCGTGACTGAAGCGCTCGCCCCGCTCGCTGAATGAAGCTACGGCGGTGGCATGGCTGATTATCGCGAGGTCTACGACCATCACGCTGAGCGCTACGACCGGCTCGTCTCGCACGAAGACGCCGACGGTGCGTTGCCGCGCGCGCTCTTCGAGCTGCTGGGCGCGGGCGCGTTCGACATCGTGGAGACGGGTGCGGGCACCGGCCGGGTGACGCGGCTCCTCGCGCCGCGCGCACGTTCGCAGCGCGCGTTCGACGGCGCTCCGGCCATGGTGGCGGTCGCGAAGACGAAGCAGCCAGACGTCGAGTGGGGTGTCGCCCAGCACGACGCGCTGCCGGTGCCTGACGCGTGCGCCGACCTCGCCATCGAGGGCTGGGCCTTCGGGCACGCGGTGGGGTGGAACCCCGACGGTTGGCGCGACGACGTTCGGCGGTGGGTGCGCGAGCTGGAGCGCGTCACGCGGCCGGGCGGGCTGTTGGTGCTCATCGAGACGCTGGGCACGGGCGTGGAGACGCCATTCGCCGAGCCGCACTCGCTGATTCCCTTCGATGCCTTCGTCCGCGAGACGCTGGGCTTCACGCGCGTCGACCTGCGCACCGACTACGCGTTCGAGTCGGTCGACGACGCGGCTCAGACGCTGGGCTTCTTCTTCGGAGAGAAGATGGAGCAGCGCGTTCGTGCGCGGCAATGGGCGCGCGTGCCCGAGTGCACCGGCGTGTATCGGCGCGCGCGCTGACGCACCGGGAGGATCGCCCGGCGAGATGCCGAGGTGATGGCCTGCCATGCGAGACGGAATGAGGGCGCTGCGTCGGCCGTTCAATTGAACGAACCCGAACGCAAGGAGTCATCACCGTGCATCTCGAGCTGAAGTTCCGTGGCCTCACTCCGACCGACGACCTGCGCGCCCACGTCTCGAGGCGCCTCGACTTCGCGCTCGACCGCTTCGCGGACGACCTGCGCCGGGTGAGGGTGCTCGTCGCTGACGTGAACGGTCCGCGCGGCGGGGTCGACAAGCGCTGCCGAATCGAGCTGGTGAGCAGCCGCTGCGGCACGCTCGTCGTGCACCGCGACTCGGGCGACGTCACCTCGGCCGTCGATGAGGCGAGCGAGCTCGCCCGCCGCACCCTGGCCCGCGAGCTGGCCGCGCGTCGCTCGCACCGCCGGGTCCGGCTCCCGAGCCTCCGCTTCGCCTGAGCACGCCTCGACGGCGCTGAGGCCGCGGCGCCCCGTGCGACCGCGCTCTGCGGTAGACACTGCGGTCATGCTGGCCACGCTGCTCGTTGACGATGACCGCGGCTTCCTCTCCATCGCGGCCGCGGCGCTACAGCGCGACGGCGCGCAGGTGACGCTGGCGCACTCGCTCCACGAGGCGCGCAGCGAGGTCGGCAAGCGCGAGTTCGAGCTGGTGGTGTTGGACCGGCGCCTCCCCGACGGCGATGGCCTCACGTACCTGCAGGAGCTGCGCGCGGCGTTGCCCAACGCGGTGGTGGTGATGGTCACCGCGCACGGCGACATCGCGTCGGCGGTCGACGCGGTGCGCCTGGGCGCCACCGACTACCTCGCCAAGCCCATCGAGCTGACCGACCTGCTCTTCAAGGCGCGCCGCGCGACCGAGGAGCTGCGGGTGCGCGACCGGCTGCAGCACGCGGAGGGCGAGCTCTCCGGCCGCCGCAGCCTGATTCCCCCCGAGTCGCCGGCGATGAAGGCGCTGGTCGCCACGCTGGAGCGCGTCGCGACGTCGTCTCCGCGCAGCCCGGTATTACTGCTCGGTGAGACCGGCAGCGGCAAGGAGGCGCTGGCGTGGCACCTCCACACGCAAGGGGCGGGCGCGAGCGCGCCCTTCGTGCAGCTCAACTGCGCGGCGTTGCCCGAGGCGATGGCGGAGAGCGAGCTCTTCGGCCACGAGCGCGGCGCCTTCACCGACGCGCGCTCCCTGCGGCGCGGGCTGGTGGAGCTGGCGCACAAGGGCACGCTGTTCCTCGACGAGGTGGGCGAGCTCTCGCCGGCGATGCAGGCCAAGCTGCTCACCTTCCTCGACGCGGGGCGCTTCCGCCGGCTGGGCGGCGCCGCGGAGCTGACCTCGTCGGCGCGCGTGGTGGCGGCCACCAACCGCGACCTCGAGGCGCAGGTGAAGGCGGGGCGCTTCCGTGAAGACCTCTGGTTCCGCCTCTCTGTCTTCCGCCTCGACGTGCCGCCGCTGCGCGACCGCCCGGAAGATCTGCCGCGGCTGGTGGAAGGGCTGCTCCCGCGCGTCGCCGCTGACCAGGGCCGCCGCCAGGTGCCGCGCGTGTCTGACGAGGCGCTGGCGCGGCTCAAGCGCTACCGCTTCCCCGGCAACGTGCGCGAGCTGCGCAACATCCTCGAGCGGGCACTGGCCCTGGAGACCGGCGCGGAGCTCTCGCTCGACTGGCTGGTGATGCCGGTGGCTGGCGCGCCCGGCGGCGCCAGCTTCGTGTCGAACGAGGTCGAGGCGCTCGACGCGCTGGAGCGCCGCTACGCGCGCTGGGCGCTGGAGCAGCTGGGCGGCCGCCGCCTCGACACCGCGAAGGCGCTGGGCATCTCGCACCCCACCTTCAACAAGCTGGTGCGCGAAGAGCCGTGAGCCTTTGCGCAGATTCTGCGGGGCAATTGACTGGGCGCCGCCGCGTGTGGGCTGGCGTACACTTCGCGGCAGACACGGTGCCCTCATGACGACGCTCATCCTCTCGATGTTGGTGGCAGGCGCAGCTCCGCAGGTCTCGACCCCGGAGTGGAGCGTGTTGGGCGTCGACGCCGAGCACGTCGCGATGTGGCGCGAGCGCATGAAGGACCAGCTGCGCCGGCAGGAGGTGATGGTCGACGACATCGAGGTCGCCATCGCGCGCGTCGAGGTGACGCTGGAGCAGCTCCCCGACGGCGCGTTCCGCGGTCAGGCGCGCATGGTCTCGGAGCCCGCGGGGCAGACGTTGGCCCTCACCACGCTCGACGCGAAAGACGAGGCCGGGCTCCTCGAGGCCATCGACACCGCCGCCTCGATGCTGGCCGCGCCGCTGGTCGACCAGCCGGAGCTCCCGCCCGCGCGCCCGCCGCGCAAGATGGCGGTGACGCCGTACTGGTGGGTGGTGTCCATCAGCGGGTTCATCGTCGGCGCCGTCGGCTCGGTGCTGCTGGGCACCGCGCTCCGCAACGCCGGGGCGACGGAGCACTCCACCTCGGTCTTCGACGCCGCGTCGAAGTCGCAGGGGCCGCTCTTCGTCTCGGGCTGGGCCTGCGTGGGCGTCGGCGTGGCCACCGTGTTGACCGGCCTCGTGCTCGCCGCGCCGCTGCGCGACTACCGCCCGGAGGTCGCCATCGGCCCCAACGGCGCGTCGGTCGGCCTCTCCGGGCGCTTCTGA
>CAMLFP010000402.1 GCA_946479335.1 uncultured Archangium sp. | reverse complement strand
AGTGACACCTCTTCGCTCGCGCCCATCGCCTTGAGCCACCGCGCGTGCGAGGCCAGCGCGCCGAAGAAGCTCGGGTTCGCGTGGTACGGCACGCCGTGCTTCTTCGCGGTGGCTTCGACCAGCGTCGACAGCTCCGCGTAGTGGATGTGACAGATGCGCGGGAAGAGGTGGTGCTCGACCTGGTGGTTCAGCCCGCCGGTGAGGAAGCCCGCCAGCGCGCTGCGTGGCGCGAAGTTCGCAGTGGTCTTGAGCTGATGCGTCCAGAAATCGTCTTCGAGTTTGCCGTCCGCGGCGGTGGGGAAGCTCGGCCCGTCGACCACGTGGGCCAGTTGAAACACCACCGCGGCGGTGAGGCCGCACAGCGCCAGCACCAGCGCGTACCCGACGAGCACCTGCCACCACGGGTTGACGCCGAAGGCCATCGGCACGCCGAGCCAGAACGCGAGGTGCACCAGCTTGCCGGCCACCACGTCGATGACCTCTCGCTTCGTGGTGCCCTCGCGCTCCGCGAGCTGCACGAAGTCCTTCTTGAAGACCCAGACCACCATCGTGAAGCAGTACAGCGCCCACGCGTACACGTGCTGAAAACGGTGCAGCCAGCCGCGCGACTCGCGCCGGTAGAGGTGGAGGAAGAAGCCGGGCTCGAGGTCGTGATCAGTCCCCGGCACGTTGGTGTACGTGTGGTGCACCACGTTGTGCGCCCAGCCCCACATCTTCGAGCTGGCGCCCATGAGGTCGAAGCTCCGCGAGAAGAGCGCGTTCACCCAGCGCTTGCCCGACAGCGAACCGTGGATCGCGTCGTGGCCGACGTTGAAGCCGACCTGCGAAATCGAGAAGCCCGCGGCCAGCGCGAGAAGGCAGAACAGCCACATCGGCATCGCCACGAAGGCCAGCGCGCCCCACAGCGCGAAGGTGGAGGTCAGCCAGAAGGCCGCCTTGAGCCAGTACGCGGCGGTGGCGTGGCGGCTGCGGCCCGCGAAGTGCGCGTCGACCTGCGCGAAGAGGTCTTTCTTGAAGGCGGACTCTGCGGAGCTGAACGAAAGCATGGGCCCACCGTACGGCCGCGACTGTCATCGCTCGGCCACGGCGCGCGACGAAACACATCGCCGAGTCGCGGCGTTTTGAATGCTGCTATGTGCGCCCCCATGCGCTTGATGTGGTTGTCGCTCGCCGTCATGGGTCTGTGCGCGTGTCCTCCGAAGGCCGGCACCGGCACCGGAGACCGGAAAGTCGAAGTGAAGGCCTCCGCGGAGGCCGACCAGGCGCTGCAGGCCGCGCGCGCGTCGGCGAAGCGCTCGCGAAAAGACGGCATCGAGGCGCTGCTCGCGGTGCGCAAGACGTACCCCGACTCCACCGCCGGCGAAGACGCGCTGTACGAGGCCGGCATCCTCGCGTTCGAAGAGGGTGACTACGCGCTGGCGCGCAAGTCGCTGGGCGAGCTGCTCTTCGAGAACCCGCTGCACCCCAAGGCCGACGACGCGCGCTTGAAAACAGGCCTCGCGGCGGTGGAGCAGAAGGCGTACCGCGACGGCTTCCAGATCCTCCAGCCGCTGCTCGAGAAGCTCGATGGCGACGACAAGAAGCTCGCCGAGGAGGCGCTGCAGAAGGCCGCCGCCGGGAGCCAGCAGTACGGCGAGGCGCTCAAGAACGCGCTCCAGCAGGTCGAGCGCGCGTCGAATGAAGAGCTCCCGAAGGCGCTGGCCAACCTCGAAGACGTGGTGGAGACGAAGACGACCTTCCTCTCCATCGCCGAGGCGTGGAACTCGCTCTCGAAGTCGCACCCGGGCTGGCCGCTGCTGACCTTCAAGATGGCGCGCGTCTACTACCACCTCCGCGACTGGGCCCGCCTCGACGAGACGCTCAAGGACCTGTTGGCCACCGCGCCCTCGTCACCGTACGCGCCCGAGGCGAAGGCGCTGCAGGAGCGCTTGAGCAAGCGCACGCAGGTGCACAGCAAGGCCATCGGCGCGGTGCTCCCGATGACCGGTAAGTACAGGGCCTTCGGCGAGACGACGATGCGCGGCCTGCAGCTGGCGCTCAAGGGCAGCGACATCGAGCTCATCGTGCGCGACACGCAGGGCGACCCGACGCTGACCGCCAAGTGGGTCGAGGAGCTGGCCTTCGAAGACGGCGTCATCGCCATCATCGGGCCGCTGCTGTCTGACGACGCGCGCCGCGCGGCGCTGGTGGCCGAGGAGCTCCAGGTGCCGCTCATCACCCTCTCGCGCGCCGAGGGGCTGACCGCCATCGGGCCGCACATCTTCCGCACCATGGTGACCAACTCGCAGCAGGCCGACGCGCTGGCCGACTACGCGATGGGCACGCTGGGCTACAAGTCGTTCGCCATCCTCCACCCCAACACCTCGTTCGGCGAGGAGGTCTCCGCCGAGTTCTGGGACGCGGTGGAGAAGCGCGGCGGACAGATCCGCGGCATCGAGGGCTACAACCACGACCAGAAGACCTTCACGGAAGAGGCCAAGAAGCTCGCCGGCCGCTACTACCTCGAAGACCGCGCCGACTATTACGAGAAGCTGCGCGACATCCGCGAGAACACCACCGACGAGCGGCTGCGCCGCAAGGCGCTGGAGAAGATGAAGGGCGCGCTCGACCCGGTGGTCGACTTCGAGGCGATGCTCATCCCCGACTCGTGGCAGCAGGTCTCGCTGGTGGCGCCCGCGCTGGCCGTCGAAGACATCATCACCAACGCCTGCGACAAGAAGGACATCGAGCGCATCCAGAAGACCACCGGCAAGGACAAGCTCAAGACGGTGACGCTGCTGGGCCCGTCGACGTGGAGCTCGCCCAAGGGCGCGTCGGGTGACCCGCAGCTCATCGAGCGCGGCGGCAAGTACGTGCTGTGCAGCGTGTACGTCGAGGCCTTCTACGAGCAGAGCGACCGGCCCGCGACGAAGGCCTTCGTCTCCGCGTTCCGCGACCAGTACCGCGACGCCTCCATCACGCTGCTCGACGCCGTGGGCTTCGACACCGGCGCGCTGGTGCGCAAGGTCATCGAGCAGCAGGCGCCGGGTTCGCGCGCGCAGTTCCGCGAGGTGCTGCAGCACGTGAAGGGCTTCGAGGGCGCCACTGGCACGCTGTCGATGGACGACCTCCGCGAGGCGCGCCGGCAGCTCTACCTGCTGAACGTCACCACCCGCGGCATCAAGGAAGTCACCGCGCGGAAGGCCGACGGGAGCTGACGCGTGCTGGCCCTGGCGCTGACGGCTTCCATGCTGTGCGGCCAGGCCGAGCTGCCGACGCCGGCGCCGGTGCCTGAAGGGCCGTCGGTGCCGCTGCGCGCGAGCCTGAGCACCGCGGCGGGTACGTTCGGTGGCGGCGCGGCGATGGGGCTGGTGGCGCTGTTGAGCATGAACTCCACCGGCTTCGACTCGACCTTCTCCACCGCGGCGCTGGTGGCGGTGATGACCAGCGGCGTGGCTTTCGCGGTGCACACCGCGCTGGGCGGGAAGGGCGAGGTGATTCTCGGCTTCCTCGCGGCGATCCCCTGGGTGGTGGGGGCCGCGGGCATCCTCTACGCGGCGCAGGTGACGCCGACCCTGCGCCCGCTGCTGGTGGGCGCCATCGCGTCGCTGCCCGCCGCAGCGAGCGCGGTGGTGGTGCTGGAGCTCTCGCAGCCCCACGCCCGCGCGCGGCCGCTGCAGTTGCAGGTCACGCCGACCGGCGTGGCCGGCACGTTCTGAATCGCTACTTCTTCGCGAACTTCACGAAGTAGTTCTTCGCCGCCGCGTCGAGCAGCTCCGGCGTCAGCTGCGGCGTCTCTCCGCGGTAGTGCGCGATGTCGATGACCTGCCCCAGGAGGTCGCGCGGCTGACACGCCGCGAACGGTCGCTTCTCCGGGCGGTAGTGGGTGTTCACCAGCCACTCGATGGCGTCGCCGTCGTAGGCCACGCGCTTCTGGTTGCAGACCGTCGCCCAGATGTCGTGGAACTGCTGCTCGTCGGGCGGCAGCACCGCCAGCTTGTAGCGGACGCGCCGGAGGAACGCGTCGTCGACGAGGTCTCCCGGGTCGAGGTTGGTGGAGAAGGCCACGAACACGTCGAAGGGGATCTGCACCTTCTTCCCGGTGTGCAGCGTGAGGAAGTCGATTTCAGACTCGAGCGGTACGATCCACCGGTTCAGCAGGTCTTTCGGAGACACGCGCTGACGGCCGAAGTCGTCGATGAGCAGCATGCCGTTGGTGGCCTTGAGCTGAAACGGCGCCTCGTAGAACTTCACGTCGGGCGAGTAGACGAGGTCCAACATCTCCATCGTCAACTCGCCGCCCACCGTCACCAGCGGGCGCTTGCAGCGCACCCAGCGCGCGTCGTTGGCCGGGCCGTTGGGGTCGTCGGGGAGCTGCTCGTGCAGGTTCTCGTCGTAGACGCGGATGATGAAGTCGTCGACCAGCAGCGCGTGCGGCACCCAGATCTCGCCGTCGTAGCAACGCACCAGGCCCTGACAGAGCGCCGTCTTGCCGTTGCCGGGAGGCCCGTAGAAGAAGATGGCCTTGCCGGAGTTCATCGCGGGGCCGAGGCCGTCGAACATCTCCTCCTTGATGATGAGGTTGGTGCCGAAGCGCTCCTTCATCTTCTCGCGGGTGACGCGCATGCCGCGCACCGTCTGGGCCTTCACCGCCTCGAACCAGTCTTCGAGCCGCACCGGCGCCGGGCCGTTGTAGCGGTTGCGGTCCAGAATCTGCCGCAGCATGTCGGTGGCGAAACTTGTCAGCGTATAGATCATGCCTGACTTGCCGACGCCCATGCCGGCGCCGCCCTTCAGGTCGACGTACTTCTGCTTGCGCAGACCCTCGATGAGCTCATCGACGATGATCTGCGGCAGCTTGATGCGGTTGGCCAGCTCCGCGCCGCGCAGCTCGCCGGCGAAGAAGAGCGCCTTGATGACCAGCTCCTCGCCCATGGTCTGCGAGAGCCCGGCGTCTTGCAGCGAGCGCGGCTGGGGAGGGAAGAAGCGCGCGCCCCGCGGCGGCGCGCCGGTGGCGGGCCGGGCCT
>CAMLFP010000401.1 GCA_946479335.1 uncultured Archangium sp. | reverse complement strand
GAACCTGCCGAAGCCCTCCATCGACACCGGCGCGGGCCTCGAGCGCGTCACCGCGTACGTGCAGGGCAAGAAGTCGAACTACGACACCGACCTCTTCACCCCGCTCTTCACGGTCATCGAGAAGCTGTCGGGCAAGACCTACGGCGCGCGGTGGGACTCCATCACCGACGCGGCGATGCGTGTCGTCGCGGACCACGCGCGCGCGACCGCGTTCCTGGTGGCCGATGGCGTGCAGCCGTCGAATGAAGGCCGCGGCTACGTGCTCCGCCGCATCATGCGCCGCGCGATCCGCCATGGAGATCACAACCTCGACCTGAGCGAGCCCTTCTTCGCGAAGGTGGTCGAGGCGGTGATCGACAACATGTCGAGCGCGTACCCGGAGCTGAACGAGAAGCGCGCGTTCCTCCTCGAGGTCGCGAAGCACGAAGAAGAGTCGTTCCGCCGCACGCTGAACCGCGGCCTCGGGCTCATCGCCACCGAGTTCGAGAAGCTGCGCCAGTCGAAACAGCACACGCTGTCGGGCGCGGTGGTGTGGGACCTCCACCAGACCTACGGCTTCCCTTGGGACCTGACCGAGGTCATCGCGAAGGAAGAGGGCTTCGGCATCGACAAGGCCGGCTTCGATCAGCTCCTCGACGCGGAGCGCGAGCGCGCGTCGGCCGGCGCGCTGGGCTCGGAGAAGGGCATCGCCGACATCTACATGAAGCTGGCGTCGACCCTCTCCGAGACGAAGTTCCTCGGGTACGAGGGCACGACCGGTGAAGGCCAGGTGCAGGCCCTCGTGAAGAACGGCGCGCAGGTGCAGATCGCGCAGGCCGGCGACACGGTGGAGCTGGTGCTCAGCGCCTCGCCCTTCTACGGCGAGTCAGGCGGTCAGGTGGGCGACACCGGCGTGCTGCTGGCCAAGGGCGTGAAGGTGGAGATCACCGACACGCAGAAGCCGGCGGGCGGGCTGCTGGTGCACAAGGGCAAGGTGCTGGAGGGCTCGGTGTCGGTGCACGACACGCTCTCCGCGCAGGTCGACGGCGAGCGCCGTCAGAAGATCCGCGCCAACCACTCCGCGACGCACCTGCTGCACAAGGCGCTGAAGGTGGTGCTGGGCGACACGGTGAACCAGAAGGGCTCGATCGTCACGCCCGACTTCCTGCGCTTCGACTTCTCGCACTTCTCGCCGATGACGCAGGAGCAGGTCGACCGCGTCGAAGACCTCGTCAACGGCTGGGTGCGCGACAACCAGGCCGCGCAGACGAAGCTGATGGGCCTCGCCGAGGCGAAGGCCGCGGGCGCGGTGGCGCTGTTCGGCGAGAAGTACGGTGACCGGGTGCGCGTGGTCACCGTGCACGAGCAGTCGACGGAGCTGTGCGGCGGTACGCACGTCTCGCGGTCGGGCGACATCGGCTACTTCCGCGTGCAGCAGGAGTCGTCGATCGCCTCCGGCGTGCGGCGCATCGTGGCCATCACCGGCGCGGCGGCGGCGCACTATGCGCGCGGGCAGGAGCGCGTGCTGCTCTCGGCCGCGGCGCTCTACAAGTCGACGCCCGACGATCTGCCGAAGCGCATCGAGACCTCGCAGAAGCGCATCAAGGAGCTCGAGAAGAAGCTCGAGGAGCTGCAGCTCAAGGCGAGCTCCGGCGGCGCGAAGAGCGGCGAGAACGTGCAGGAGGTCAACGGCGTGAAGGTGTTGACCCAGCGCATCGACCCCGCCGACGCCAACGTCTTCAAGCAGCTCGCCGACCGCTACCGCGATCAGCTCAAGAGCGGCGTCATCGGCCTCGGCGGCGAGACCAGCGACGGCAAGGCGCTCATCGTCGTCGCGGCCACCAAGGACCTCGTCGAGAAGGGCTTCAAGGCCGGCGACGCGGTGCGCGTGATGGCGGCGGAGCTCGGCGGCAAGGGCGGCGGCAAGCCCGACCTCGCGCAGGCCGGCGGCACCGACGCGTCGAAGTTGCCGCAGGCGTTCGACAAGCTGGTCGCCATGGTGCGCGGCGCATGAGGTTCGCGCTCGTCCTCGGTCTGCTGCTCTGCGGTTGCCCGAAGGACGAGCCGTCCATCGACGAGAATGATCCGCTGATCCGCAAGCTGAAGGCGGAGCAGGAGCGCTTGAACCAACAGGCGCTCCGCAAGCAGGAGACGCAGAAGGCGCTCGACCCGCTGGCGCGCATCGCCACCACCACCGGCAAGCCGGAGCACCTCGGCATCCCCTCCGGCGTGTCGGCGGATCTCGGCGACGTCACCCTGTCGCTCCAGGACGTGCAGCGCATGCAGAACGTCGGCAACGGGAACGTCAGCGTCTCCACCACCGACTGGTTCGTGCGCGTGGCGCTGCTGGCGCGCGCGAAGAAGGCCACCACGCTGAGCCTCGACGGCGTGCAGTTGGAGAACGGCGAGCAGCGCTGGAAGATCGCCGGCGACGCGCAACGGCTCGGGCACGGCGCGTCGAACCCCATCGAGCTCAACGCCTCGACGTCGCAGAAGATCATCGTGTACTTCGAGCTCCCCGACGCCAGCATCGGCAAAGGGCTGAAGATTGTTCTGACCGCCCCCGGGAGCAGGGTAGAACTTCCCCTGCAATGACGTCGCCCCCGAATGAGCCGAAGAAGGTTCCGCTCCGGGTACGACTGCCCTTCACCACGCAGCAGGAGTTCGTCGAGCGCTACGGCGCCAACGTCACCCGCGGCGGCATCTTCATCGCCACGCGCTCCGGCAAACCCGAAGGCACGCCGCTGACCTTCGAGCTGGTGCTGCAAGACGGCGCGCGGCTGATGCGCGGCGAAGGCGTGGTGCACAAGCTGGTGGTCGATGAGCAGCCCGGCAAGGCCGGCATGCTGGTGCGCTTCACCCGCATCGACGCGGCGACGCGCGCGTTGATTGATCAGATCGTCGAGGCGCGTGAAGCGCCGCCCGCGCCGCCCTCCCCGCCGCGCGTCACGCCGACGCCGCAGCGCGCGCCGGAGCCGCCGCCTCCCGCGCCCATGCCCTCTCCGCCGCCGCAGAAGCGCGGCCCGGTCGCCCTCGCGGACGACGTGGTGCTGGGCATCGATCTGGGCACGACCACCTGCCGCGTGGCGGTGGTGCAAGACGGCGTGCCGAAGCTCGTGCCCATCGCGTCGGAGCGCGGGGCGTTCGCGCTCCCGTCGGTCGTGGCGTGGGACTCGGCGAAGAACCGCCTGCTCTTCGGCAGCGCCGCGCGAAAGCACCGCGTCGATCACCCGGAAGAAGCGGTCGCCGGGTTCAAGCGGGTGATGGGCCGCCGCGCGCAGTCGAAGAAGGTGCGCGAGCTGGCGAAGGTGTCGCCGTACACGTTCGCGGCCGACCCGGAAGGCGACGTGGGCATCGAGATCGCCGGGAGGATCTTCTCCATCCCCGAGATCGCGGCGCTGCTGCTCAAGGAGCTCAAGAACGCCGCGCAGGACTTCCTCGGCCGCGAGCTGACGCGCGCGGTGCTGTGCGTCCCCGCCTGGTACACCGACCATCAACGCTCCGCGGTGCTGCACGCCGCGCAGCTCGCCGGGCTCGACGTGCTCTCGATCCTCAACGAGCCGTCGGCGGTGGCGTTGGCCTTCGGCTACGGCCGTGGCCTCGCGCGCAAGCGGGTGCTGGTCTACGACCTGGGCGGCGGCACCTTCGACGCGTCGGTGGTGGAGATCACCGGCGACGACCTCGAAGCCGTCAGCACCGGCGGCGACAACTTCCTCGGAGGGATGGACTTCGACGCCCGGCTGGCCGACGCGCTCATCTCCACGTTGCCCGAGGGCCCGCGCGAGAAGCTCTTCGAGTCGCGCATGACCGTCGAGCGCGTGCGCGACGCCGCGGAGCTCGCGAAGATCAAGCTGAGCGACGCCGACCTCGCGCCGGTGCACGTGCCGTTCGCCTCGACCGACACCGCCGGCCAGCCGGTCGACCTGCGCGTGGAGGTCGAGCGCGGCTTCCTCGAAGCGAGCACGCAGGATCTCGTCGATCGCACCTGTCAGGTGACGCAGGCGGTGCTGGAGGCGGCGCGGCTCACGCCGCAGAGCCTCGACGAGGTGGTGCTGGTCGGCGGGCAGTCACGCGCCCCAGCGGTGCGGCGCGCGCTCGAGGCGCTCCTGGGCCGGCCGGGCCGCACCGACGTCGACCCCGCGGGCGCGGTGGCCCTCGGCGCGGCGCTCTACGGCCACTCGCTGGTGCAGCGCGAGAAGGGCAAGCGCGGGCTCTCGCTGGCCGAGGTGCTCTCCTCGCCGATCGGCGTCGCGGTGAAGGGCGGCGGCTTCCGCCGGGTGCTGGAGCGCAACACCCGGCTCCCCGCGCAGAAGTCGTTGAGCGTGCCGGTGGCCGCGAACTCCAGCGTGCGGCTGGCGGTGCTGCAGGGCACCGCGGCGCGCGCCGACGAGAATGAGTACCTCGGCGCGTTGACGCTGAGCAGCGAGCGCGCAGGCGAGATGAGCGTCAGCTTCCAGGTCGGCACCGACGGGCGGCTGCAGCTCACCGCGCACACGCCGACCGGCAAGCAGGCGCAGGTGCAGTTCATCACCGCCGACGCAAGCGACGAGCAGCAGGCGCAGCTGCTGGCGGAGTCTCCGCTGCCGGGAGAAGAGGGCCCGCAGCCGTCGACTCCCAGCGGGCTGTTTCGCGGCATCAAGCGGCTTTTCGGCTCGCGCTGATCCGCTACAGTGCTGCGGCTGTTCGCCTCACACTTTCCGGGGAGTTCCACCACATGCCTGTTACGATTTCAGACCGTCGTTTGAGCGCGCTGTACAAGTCGTGGGAGTCGTCGTCGCAGCCCATCGGCCAGAGCCAGGCGCTCGAGATCCTCTCGCATCTGGGTGACAGCAGCCGGTGGGGTCAGGTGAAGCTGGCCGACGCGCTCAAGGCGCCGGGCATGACGGCCGACAAGCAGATCGCGCTCGCGAAGGACGGCATCACCGCGAACGAGAAGAAAGACCTCGAGACCATCCTCGACAAGGGCACGCTGAAGCTCGACCCGGGCGCGCGCGCGTTCCTCGAGCAGGTGCTGGGCCGCACGCCGACGACTCCGACCACGCCGACG
>CAMLFP010000400.1 GCA_946479335.1 uncultured Archangium sp. | reverse complement strand
GGTTGGTGGAGGCGACGCCTGTCGAAGAGCCAGCGCTCAGTTGGGCGGACGGAGAAGGTCCACAGCCTGGACCAGTGCGATCGCGGCGAGGGGCCTGCGCGAGCTGGGCACCACCGCAACCGTGAAAGAGCGCCACCCTCGAGCGCCGGCGTTCCACGTAGAACCCGTGCCTGATGCACCTCGGTCACGCCCTGCTCTGCTGCACGCTCTTCGCGCTGGCCTGCACGAAACCGGCGCCACCGCCGCTGCGGGTCGCGGCCGCAGCAGACCTCACCGACACCTTCACCGAGTTGCAGCCGCTGTTCGGCGAGCCGGTGCAGTTCACGTTCGGGGCGTCGGGGCTCCTCTCGAAGCAGCTGCAGGAGGGCGCACCGTTCGACGTGTTCTTTTCCGCGAACGCGAAGTTCGTCGATGACGCAGTGGCCGCCGGCGCGTGCGACGCCGCGACGGTGCAGCCGTACGCGCGCGGGCGGCTGGCCTTGTTGGGCGACCTCGCGACCGCGAAGCGCATCGCCCTCGCCAACCCCGAGACCGCGCCCTATGGCCTCGCCGCGCGGCAAGCGCTGGAGACGCAGGCGCAGTGGCCGGCGCTCCAGCCGCGGCTGGTCTTCACCGAGAACGTGCGCCAGGCGCTGCAGCTCTACGACACCGGCAACGTGGAGGCGGCCTTGGTCGCGTACGCCAACGTGAACACCCGCGACGGTGGTGTGCAGCTGCTCGACGAGTCACTCCACGCGCCCATCACCCAGACGCGGGTGCGCTGCACGCGGGGCAAGAACCCGGCGGCAGCGCAGCGCTTCCTCGACTTCTTGAACACGAAAGCCGCGCGCGACGTGCTGTCGCGACACGGCTTCCGGTGACTGCGCGACGATTCTTCAGAAGCTGACGTCGGAGATCGACATGCCGATGACCTTCAGCGTGCGCGAGATCTCCACGAGGCCGGTCTTGGTGTCGGAGTACCGGAGGTGGATGAGGAGCTCATCGTTCTTCATCTCGAGGATCTGGTACGTGAGCAGCTTCTCCGCGTGGCGCTTCTTCGCCTCGTCGAGCAGGCAGAGATCTTCGGGGCTGTCGAAGGTCGCCTGCGCCTTGTTCTCGGGCGAGATGACGGTGATCTGCCGGTGCGTGGCCGGGTTCAGCTCGGTCCAGTAGTTGTGGTCGTGCGCCTCGATGACGCGGCCCTTGCGCTTCTGGGTCAGGTAGTTCGCGAACACCTCGTAGGCGAGGCCGTCGAACTTGCTGCCGCCCGAGGCGCCGCCACCGAACGGGAGCGCCGGCAACGCGGGCAGCGCCAGGCCCTTGTCGGAGGTGACGAACTCGACGCCCTTGGGCTTGCCGCCGTCGCACTCCTTGTCGTCCTGGTTGTGAATCCACGTCTTGCTGGCGGAGCCCGCGGGCAGCGGCTCAGCGAAGTCGTAGATGGCCTTGCCGAGCATCTCGCGCCAGTACACCCTGGGCGGGGGACCACACGCGACGAACATCGAGGCAGACACCACAGCGAGAACCAGGCGCTTCATGTGCAGGAGACTCCTTGAGTGAGGGACTCGTGCTTCACACCGGAGGCGCGCGGGGTGTGCAAACAAATTGAGGCGTCAGCGCTCCAGCGCGTCGACCAGCCGGTTCCCCTCCGCCAGCAGCGCCTCCACGCGGTCGTGCGCCAGCAGCGTCAGCTCGTCGCGCGCGCTGGCGGGCAGCCCCGCGGTGGAGATCGGCTCGCCGATGACCAGCGCCGACGGCCGCGGGTGGATCGCCCGGCCCCCCTTCTCGAGGATGCGCCACGTGCCCGCGACGGCGACGGGCACCATCGCCACCCGCGCCTCGAGCGCCATCACCGCGGCGCCCTTCTTGAACGGCCGCAGCACGCCGTCTTCGCTGCGCGTGCCCTCCGCGAAGAACACCACGCTGACGCGCTCGCGCACCGCCCGCGCCGCCTCGTGCAGCGTGGCCTTGTCGCCCTCGCCGCCGGAGCGATCGACGAAGATGTTCCCGGCCTTCTCCAGCGCCCACCCGAACACGGGGATGCCGCGGAGCTGCTTCTTGGCCACGAAGCGCATGTGCCGGCGGATGTGCCGGAACAGCACCAGCGCGTCGAAGTGTGACTGGTGGTTGGCCACCAGCACGAAGTTGCCTTTCGGCAGGTTCTCGAGCCCGAGGCACACCGTCTTCACGCCGGCGCTGCGCAGCACCGACTCGGCCCAGGTCCACAAGGCGAAGTCGGCGGCGTCGGTGTCGACGAAGCTCAGGCCCGCGACCACCGGCGACAGGAACCCGGTGATACCGACGGCGGCCGAGCCGGAGACTGCGGTGCGGAGGAGCTCTCTCGGACGAAGCACGCGCGGGAAGCTAACTCAGCCGCGCGCTCACTTGGTGACCGCGAAGCGGTAGCGCACCTCGGCGTCGCCCTTCGAGAAGCCCTGCAGACACTCCGGCTTCACGTCGACCTGCAGCGCGCGGATGCCGCCGTACGCGAAGCCGATGATGGAGTACTCGAAGTACACGTGCGGCCGCGACACACCGCGGATGACGAGGTCGACGTGCGTGGGCGCCTGCTCGATGACCAGCTCGCCGCCGTCGAAGTAATTCTTGTAGATCTGCGGCGCGAACCCGAGGAAGCGGCGCGCCTCGCCGGCAGAGAAGAGCCCGCGCAGCTGGTGCTGCAACGCCCACTCGGCGGAGGTCTCACCGAAGCGCCAGTAGGCCTGGGTGTCGCCCTTGTAGAAGCGCGCCACCAGCTTGTCGTGCAGCGCGAGGAAGTCATCGACCTCGATGCGCGAGATGGGCATCACCGGCGTTCGCAAGAACGCGTGCAGCGGGGTCTGCTCCTTCAAGAAGACCTGCCAGGCCTCGGCACCGAATGACTTTTCCATGGCCTCGCAGCGCGCGAGCCAGGCGTTCCCTTTGACTTTCATGTTCACGGCCCCCCCATTGTGGACCGGCTCCCGGGCGCTTCAGAAAAAATCGCGCGCCGGAAACAGCACGACGTCGGCGATTTCCTCAAATCCCAGCGCCAACATCAACACCCGATCGAGCCCGACCGCGATGCCGCCGGCCTCCGGCATACGCGGGAGCGCCGCCAGGAAGGCCTCGTCGAGCTCGAACACCGGGCGGCCGAGGGTGCGCCGCAGCGCCTGCTCCTCCAGCAACCGGGCGCGCTGCTCCTGCACGTCGGTCAGCTCCGAGAAGCCGTTGGCCAGCTCCACGCCCCGCGCGTACAGCTCCACACGCTCCGCCACACGCGAATCGCCAGGCTTGAGGCGCGAGAGCGACGCCATCGACGCCGGGTACTCGATGAGGAAGGTCGGGCGCTCGTGGCCCAGCTGGCGCTCCACCCGCTCGAGGAAGAGGTGGAAGAAGACGTCGTCGAAGCTGCGCGAGTCACCGACGTGTACGCCGATGGCCTTCGCGGCGCGGGCCAGCGAGTCGCCGTCGGCGTGCGCGAAGAGGTCGATACCGGTGTGCCGCAGCACCGCTTGTTGCACGGTGAGGCGCTCGAAGGGCCGCTGCGAGAAGACGCCGCGCCCCGGAGCGATGGCTGCCTCCACCGCCGCGAGCGCGCCCTCGAGGTCGTCCATGATGGCGTGGTAGTCGGCGTGCGGCCGGTAGAACTCCAGCATCGTGAACTCGGGGTTGTGGGTGCTGGAGATCTCCCCGTTCCGGTACGTCTTGCAGATCTGGAAGAGGGGCGGCGAACCGTCGGCCAGCAGCCGCTTCATCGCGTACTCGGGGCTCGTCTGGAGCCAGAACGAGCGGCGCTCCCCCACGCCCGTCTGCGGGATGAAGGGCGCCTCGAAGGGGTCGATGTGCGGCTCCATGCCCGGCGTGCGCAGCAGCGTCGGCGTCTCGACCTCGAGGTAGTCGAGGCCGCCAAAGTGCGCGCGCAACGCGGCGTACATCTGCATGCGCGCCCTCGCCGCGCGCCACTGCTTCTCACCCGGCATTCGCGGCGTCCCGCTTGCGGAACATGGCCCAGCTCGTCATCTCCAGCACCAGCTCGCCCTTCTGGTTGGAGACGTCCCACTTCGCCAACACGCTGCCCATGAAGGGCTTGCTCTTCGAGGGGCGCTGCTCGAGCACCGTCAGCTTCCCGTGCAGCGTGTCGCCCACGAAGACCGGCTTGACCCAGCGCATGTTCTCGATGCCGGGGCTGCCGAGGCTCGAGGAGTCGAGCAGGTACGCGTCGCACATCATCCGCATCGTCATCGCGGCGGTGTGCCAGCCGCTCGCGCACAGGCTGCCGAACAGCGAGTTCTTCGCGCCCTCCTCGGTGAGGTGGAAGGGCTGCGGGTCGAACTGTGTTGCGAAGGCGATGACCGCTTCTTTCGTGACGGTGGGGCCCTTCGCTTCGAGCGTGAGGCCGGGCGTGAAGTCTTCGAAGTACCAACGGGGCATGCCGCTTCGTACATTCGCGCGCATGTTTTCGCAGCGAATCTTGGGGCTGTGCGCCGTGCTGTTGGCGGGGTGCGCGACGAACGCCAACGTGATGCGCGACGCGGAGCCGGTCGACGCGGGCGCCACCGCAGAGGCCGCGCGCCTCGCGAAGCTCGATGGCCTCGAAGCGTCGGCGCTGGCGCTGCACCGCGCAGAAGAAGAGGCGCTCTGGGCGCACTGGACCACCGGCGCGCCGCTCGACCTCGCCGCGGTGAAGCAGCCGTACCGCGCGCTGCTGAGTCGCGAGTCACTGGCCCTGGCCGCCGAGCGCCCCGACCTGCACCGCTTCATCGCGGGCGAGCTCCTCGCCGAAGGCGTGGCGGCGGAGCAGCGCGCGTTGTCACAGCTGGAGGCGACGGCCACCTTCACCCTCGACGGGCGCGCGCTGGCGTGGCGAGAGCTCCCGCGGTTGTTGGCGAGCGAGCCGAGCGCCGTGAAGCGCCGCGCCCTGTGGGCCGCCTCGCACGAGGCCGCGAAGCAGCTCGACGACGCGCTGGCGAAGCGCGACCCGAAGCGCGCGGAGGTGCTGGTCGAGCTCGGGCTGGGCGCCGACTTCGAGGAGCAGGCGCGCGGACTCTCGCTGACGACGCTGCGCCCCGAGGCCGAGGCGTTCCTCACGGCCACCGACG
>CAMLFP010000399.1 GCA_946479335.1 uncultured Archangium sp. | reverse complement strand
CAGCACGTGCGTCGCCAGGTGCCGCGCGAGGTTCACGTCGTGCAGCACCGCCAGCGCGCCGAGGCCCGCGTCGACCAGCGCGCGCACGTGCCGCAGCGTCTCCACCTGGTGGCGCACGTCGAGGAAGGCCGTGGGCTCGTCCAGCACCAGCAGCTTCGGCGTCTGCACCAGCGCGCGCGCCAGCCACACGCGGCGGCGCTCACCGCCCGACACCTCCGCCAGCGGCCGGTGCGCGACGTGCGCGACGTCCAGCGTCTGGAGGGCCTCCAGCGCGCGCGCTTCATCGGCGGCGCCCGGCACGCCCCACGCGGAGAGGTGCGGCGCGCGGCCCATCAACGCCACCTCGAGGCCGGTGAAGCGGCTCGCGTCGTCCACCACCTGGGGCACCCACGCGGCGCGGCGCGCGACCTCCTTCGCGTCGAGCGCCGGCAGCGCGTCACCGCACAGCTTCGCGTCGCCCGCCGTCGGCTGAAGCAGCCCCAGCGCCACGCGCACCAGCGTCGACTTGCCGGCGCCATTCGGGCCCAGCACCACCCACGCTTCACCCGCGCGCACGGTCAACGACACGCCGTGCAGCACGCGCGCGCCGTACCCCGCGTCGATGTCGGTGAGCTGGAGGAGCGCCGTCACGGCGCCACCCTTACTGTGTTTCAGCGGGCGCGGGCGTCTCCTGCCCGGCCTCTTCGGCCTGCTGCTTCAGCTTCTCGAGGTGGAGGTCCCACGCGATGAAGGCGCCCACGGCCGCGAGCGCCAGCAGCGGCACCACCAGCCACACCCAGGTGCTGCTCTTCTTCTTCGCGGGGGCGACGGGCGCGCCGCGCGGCGGGCCATCGAGCAACGGGTTGCGGATGACCATCGTGTCGGTGCGCAGCGGGCCCGACGGCGGCGCGGGCGGGGTGGCGGGCACCGGTGGCTGCTTCAACGCCTTGGCGGTGGTGCGGCGCGGCTTGAGGGGCGCCTTCTTCTTCGCGGGCGTGGGGCGCGGCGCGGGCACGGGCGCGGCGCTCTCCTCGACGCCATCCAGCATGATGGACGGGAGCGGCTCTGGCTCCGGCGCGGGCGCGACGGCGGCTTCGATGACCGGCGCGGCGGCCTCGGTGGCCTCGGCGTCGAAGTTCTTCGGCAACACCTTCGCGCGGATCGGCGCGGCGGCCATCGGCGTGGGCTGGAAGGCGGCGGGCAGCGGCTCCGGCTCCGACTCCGACTCTTCGACGGTGAGCGCGGCCGACGGCGCGGGCGTCTTCGAGACGTCGGTCTTCAGTTGAATGGCCGGCAGCGTCTCCTTTTCGTGCACGTCGTCCTTCTTCGGCGTGCCCGAGAGCTGCACCGTCTTCGGCGTCGGCGCGAACGAGAGCGCGGTGGGCTGGAGCTCCAGCGCCTTGGTGGCCAGCGGCGTCGGCTCATCGCCCTTCAAGAACATCGGCTTGCCGGCGAACGGCGACTTCGTGTTGGGCTGGAGCGTCTCCTCGTGCCCGCCGCGCTCCGGCGTGTCGAGGGCGCGCGCCTGCTCCTTCACGCTCGCGAGCATCCGCCGCTCCTGCTGGTACTCCGACGCGAAGGCGTCGCGCATGAAGCGGCTCGCGCTCTCCGCGCCGGCCGAGGGGTCGATGGCGGTGAGAATCGACTGCAGCGCCGCGCGGAACTCCTCCGCCGACTGGTAGCGCAGCGCGGGGTCGACCTGCAGCGCCTTGAGCACCGCGTCTGACAGCGCGCGCGGGCAGAGTGGATCAATCGTGTTCAACGCGGGGATGCTGGGGTTCCCCACGCGGGCAATCATCTCGCCGGGCGGCACGTCTTCGAAGGGGTTCTTCCCCGCGATGAGCTCCCAGAGGCACAGGCCCACCGAGTACAGGTCGGCGCGGCGGTCGACCGGCTTGTGGCGCGCCTGCTCGGGCGACATGTACATGAACTTGCCGAGCAGGATGCTGGGGTTGGTGTTCGACGCCGACATCGCCGATTTGGCGAGGCCGAAGTCGATGACCTTCACCTCACCCTCGTACGAGATGAGGATGTTCTGCGGGCTGACGTCGCGGTGCACGAGGTTCAGCTCGCGGTCGTCTTCGCCGCGCTTGCGGTGCGCGTAGGCCAGCGCGTCCAACACGCGGGTCATCACCGCCAGCACGAACGAGAGCGGCAGCGGCAGCGCGCGCTCGCGGGTGCGCGCCAGCACGCGGCGGAGGTCCTTCCCGTCGACGAACTCCAGCGCGATGTACGGCGCGCTCTCGTGCACGCCCATGTCGAGCACCTGGGCGATGTTGCCGTGCGACAGCTTCACGAGGATGTGCCCCTCGTCGACGAAGCGCGAGACGAAGCCGGGCTCCTTCGCGAGGTGCGGGAGGATCTTCTTGATGACGCAGGGCTTGTCGAAGCCGTGGCTGCCTTCGAGGCGCGCGAGAAAGACCTCGCCCATGCCGCCCGTCGAGAGCGGCATCAGCAAGGTGTAGCGCCCAAACCGCAGCGGTTTGAACGGCCTCAAGCGCTGGCTGGCCGAACCCTGATTCATGCGAGGAAAAGTGGGCTGATTCACGACGTCCCGGTGCGTGCAGCACCATGACATTTGTCGGCTTTTGCCCTTCGAAAGGTGCCTCCCAGGCCTTTACATGAGGTCATCGCAGGGGGTGCCGAGGCGCTGGCCGGAGTAGGGGCCGAGGTCGACGTACACCATGCGGCCGCTCTCGAAGGTGTCCATCGGCACCTCCACCAGCGCGGTGGTCTGCTTGCCGTTGATCCAATTGCCCTCCAGCTTGCCCTCGCGGGTGACGAGGCGGAGGTTGCCGTTCCTGGTGGCGAAGATCATCCCCTGGGCGTCGTCGACGATGTCCTTCAGGGGGAGCTGCTTGAGCGCGCCCTTCTTGCCGACGAACACGCGGAAGTCGCGGCGGTCACCGGGCTCATCGCTGCGGAAGCGGTCGACGAAGTAGTACACGCCGGTGTCGTCGCGCAGCAGCTTCTCGGGCATGCGCCACCACAGCGGCGTGGTGAAGGTGGCGCTCTCCAGCAGCTTCTTCGCGGCCTCGGCGGGCACGGGCGTCAGCGGCGTCTCCTTCTTGCGGCAGGTGACGGTGTACTTCGCGCCCTTGCCCTGCATGTCGACGCCCGCGGGGCCGCCGGTGATGGTCCACGCGCGGGGGTCCCAGAAGGAGAAGCTCCACGACTCGTCGCCGTTGCGGCCGCCGCTGGGCACGCGGAGCTGCGCGAAGGTCTTGCCGTCGCCCCAGAAGTCGGTGGCGCTGTTGTACGGCTCGGCGGGGTCCACCGCGAGGTAGTGGCCCTTGCCGTCGGTGAAGAGCGCGAGCTTGTCGCGGAAGGCGCTGGCGTCGAGCGGCTGGGTCTGCGCGAGGAGGGTGACGAGGAGGGGAGTCAGCACGCGCGAAAGTGTGTGCAACTTCGCCCGGAAACTCCAGCTTTCACACCGCGCCGAAGTTGCGCGCACGGCGCGGACAAAACCCGGTAGACGACGCGGGCGATGACTGAAGGCACGTCACTCCTCTCTCCGGGCCTCACGGTCGCGGGCACCTACGAAATCGAACGACAGCTGGGCCGCGGCGGCATGGGCGAGGTGTGGCTGGCGAGGCACCTCCGGCTCGCGGGCAAACAGGTGGCCATCAAGGTGCTGAAGCTGGGCGGCGGCGCCACGCCCGAGGGCCTCGCCCGCTTCAAGCGCGAGGCCGAAATCGCCGCGAAGCTGGAGCACCCCAACATCGTCCAGGTGTTGGACTTCAACTCCCTGCCCACCGGCGAGCCGTACCTGGTGATGGAGTTCCTCAAGGGGCAGAGCCTCGCCGCGCGCGCCGCCGGCCAGCCGCTGCCGCTCGACGCGCTCTTCGCCATCATCCGCCAGGTGGGCGCCGCGCTGCAGGCCGCGCATCAGGCCGGCGTGGTGCACCGCGACTTGAAGCCCGAGAACATCTTCCTCGTGCCCACCGCGCTGGGCGACCAGGTGAAGGTGTTGGACTTCGGCATCTCCAAGCTGGCCGACTCGAACACCGTGCAGACCACCGAGTCGACGCTGCTGGGCACGCCGCTCTACATGTCGCCGGAGCAGGCGCTGGGGCAGAACAAGGACGTCACCGCGCAGAGCGACGTCTTCTCGCTGGGCGGCATCTGCTTCGAGCTGCTCACCGGCCACGCGCCCTTCGCCGCGGAGAACATCGCCAAGGTCGTCTTCCGCATCGCGTACGAGGCGGCGCCCGAGCTGCGCGCGCAGCGGCCCGACCTCCCGGAGCGCGTCACCAAGGCCATCGACCACGCGCTGATGAAGGACCGCGCGCTGCGCACGCCCGACGTGGCCACCTTCGTCGCGGAGCTGACCGGCCAGCCGCTGGGCGAGGTGCGCGCCATCGAGCCCACCGGAGTCGCCGCGCCGGGCATGCTGGTGACGCCCTCCATCGACTCCGGCGCGACCCGGGTGCCGTCGGCGAGCCAACCGCCGCCGCAGCAGCCCTCGGGCCCGCCGCCCGCGCCGATGGTGTCAGGGCGGAAGATCATGATCAGCATGCTGGTGGGCACGGTGCTCATCGCCGGCGTCGTCACCAAGGTGCGCATGGGCAACTGGGCCGAGCGCGAGGTGTACCGCTCGGGCATGCGCGACGCGGGCTACGTGATGCTGCCCGACGGCACCTTCATCTTCCCCGACGCAGGGGCGGTGACGCCGGTTGACGCCGGCGCGGTCGAGGCGCCGGTCGACGCGGGCGTGGTCGAGCCGGAGCCGGATGCGGGCGTGGCGGCCGCTCCCGTGAAGCACGTGAAGGATGTCCCCGTGACGGCCGACGAGCAGAAGCTGCTCGACGACGTCGCCGCGCTGATGACGCAGCAGAAGTGGAGCGAGCTGTGGGACATGCGCGCTTCGCTGCGCCTCACGCTGCAGACGCCGAAGGCGCGGGCGAAGGGGCTCACGTCGTTGACCACCGCGGCCTGTCATCGCAGCGACAACGCGGGCCTCAATGCCCTCATCAACGAGCTGAAGGAGGCGCTGTCTTCGACGCAGCTGCGCGAGCTCAAGCGCCAGTGCGTGGCGCTCTACCCGGGCGCGGAGTTCCTCGACTGGTAGGCGCGCGTCTCGTGAGGCCCCGCGGTCGACACCTGTGACCTCGCGGTT
>CAMLFP010000398.1 GCA_946479335.1 uncultured Archangium sp. | reverse complement strand
CTCGCGCACGTGCCCGGAGAGGGTGCCGTACGCCGTCTTCTCGCGCACCGCGAAGGTCTTGCCACCGGGGCGCGGCACGCTGTCTTCCGTGTCGTAGATGACCTGCTGCACGCTGGCGACGTCACCGGCGCCGACGAAGACGTACGCGGTGTAGCTGTAGCTGCCGCCCGCGGGCACCTTCTCGGGAGACTTCGCGTAGAACGTGCCGAGGAAGCTCGACGACGCGATGGGGATGAGGAAGGAGTCTTGCGTCGCCGTCGGGTACTGCGGCTTGCCGGCGAGGTAGTTCCCGTTGGGGCTGCGGCCGGGCACGAAGGCGTAGCTGACGCCGTCGCCCTCGGTGGCCCACATCGGCGTGACCTCACCGGGCAGCGCGTCGAGGCCCCAGCCCGTCTGCGCGTACACGTCTTCGAGGTGGAAGCGCATGTCGAAGCCGGCCTTGCCGGGCACGAAGAGGCGCTGGCCTTCGCCCAGCAGCGTGATGAAGCCGAAGGGCATCGCGAGGCCCCACGTCGCCTCCTCCTGCGTCTCGTTCTTCACGGTGACGGTGATCTTCAAATACTGGCTCCCGGGCGACAGCGAGTAGTCGACGTAGAACGTCACCGGCTGCTGCGGGTCGACCAGCTCGGTGATGGTGTTGACCAGCGAGATGAAGCTGCCCGCGTGGCCGCTGACGCGCACCACCGCCTCGCCGCCCTCGCTGCCGTCCTTCAGCACCTCCACCTTCGAGGGCTCCACCGCGGTGAGGAAGAACGCGGGGAACATCTCGGTGAAGTAGTCGTTGCCCTGCACGCCCTGCGCGCCGCTGGAGCCCTCGCCGCGCACCAGATCGAGATCGATGAGCGAGCCGCCGAAGCTGCCGAAGCCGCGGCTGGTGCCCACGTTCTGCACGATGGCGTGGATGACGCCGTTGGTGAGCTTGAAGTCTCCGTTGGCGCCGCTGGCGCGCTTGCCGCCGATGAGGTCGGTCGCGTTGGTGACCGATTGCTCCACGTCACCGAGCGCGCGCTTGCCGCCGATCAACTCGGAGCGCGTCTCGATTTGAAAGGCGCGGGCCGGCGGCGTGCTCTTCGAACACGCGGCGAGGCCCAGCAGCGAAAAGAGGAGGAGCTTCTTCATGGCTCACCACACCGCGTGGAACATCAGGTCCACGTTGTCGTTGGGGTACGAGGCCTTCTTCTCTTCTTCACGGTGCGTGTACTGGAGCACCACGCGGAACGGCAGCTTGAAGGGCCGCCAGCCGATCATCGCGGCGATCTCCATGATCTGATCATCGGTCTGCACCTGCGAGGGCTCCAGCCAGGCGAAGCGGGCCGCGACCTCGAGGCCCGTCGGCTCGTGGAAGTAGCGCGCCTGCCCCAACGCACCGAGCGACATGTCGGGCAGCAGGCCGGGGTAGCTGTACATCGAGCGCTTGCCGAGGAAGGCCGCCAGCGCGCTGAAGCCCTGGTAGTTGGCCGCGAGGTCGGCGCCGAACGCGAGCTGATCGGTCGAGAGCTGCGTGGGCCGCGTGCCGTCGGTGCGCTTGTTGTAGTAGCCGTTGAGGCCCAGCGTGACGACCTGCTTCACGTCGAGCTCCACGCGCGCCACCGGCTGCACCGAGTTGTTGTCGTTGAAGAGCTGGTTCTGCCCGTTGCCGTTGAAGACGCCGACCGCGTACTTGAAGCCCACCCACTCCGAGCCGAGGCGGTTGCTGTAGAGGTTGATGCCCAGCTGACGGTCGGGCGCGAGCGCGTTGCGCGGGTAGCCCTCGGGCGCCGCGATGCCGTTGGCGATGATGGAGCGATCGACGAAGGGCACCGCGCCGTCGGAGAGCAGCATCTCCGCGTAGTAGCCGGGGCGCTGCTGGCCCACGCGCACGTTGAACGCGTCGTGGAAGTGGTACTGCAGGTACGCGTCGCGCAGGTCGATGACGCGCTTGCCGATGGTGGGGTCGTTGGCGTCGACGATGGGCGCCGCGAGCTCGATGGACGTGAAGACCACGAAGTTCTCGGTCGGGTGGAAGTCGAGGTTCAAGCGCATCTGCGCGAGGCGGAAGCCGCCGTTGCTCCCCACCAGCGCCTGATCGCGGAACGGCAGCGTGAAGTACGCGCCCATGCGCGCGTAGCCGCCGATGGTGAGGCGCTGGTACCAGGGCAACGTGGAGTCGACCGACAGCGACGCGCCCGTGCGGTTGCCGGCGCCGAGCGACGCGCGCTGATCATTCCACGGCGCGGGCGTGGGCCCTTCAGGCAGCTGCACGTCGAGCGAGGCAGGTGTACCGGCATCCGCCTGCGCGAGCGCAAGCGACAGCAACAAGGCGAACGGCATGGAATGGACTCCTGTGAGGGAAGCGGAGGTTCTTCAGAAGACTTCGACGAGCGGCCGGCCCTGAGCACCGGCTGGTGGAGAGACGTTGAGCAACGCGGCGAGGGTGGGCGCGAGGTGGATGGGCTCCGTCACGCCGCCCTGCCCCTTCTTGACGCCCGCGCCGAAGAAGATGAGCGGCACCGCGCGATCGTAGAGGTACGGCGACGCGTGGCCGGTCTTGTCGACGGTCCCGTAGGTCCAGTTCGGGCGGCTGACGATGAAGAGATCCGGCGAGCGGCCCTCGTACGCGCCGCGGGTCACCAGCGCCGCCCACGGGCCGTGCGGGTGCGCGGTGCGCAGCAGATCTTCGATGCCGGGGAGCGCCTTCGCCGTCGCGCGCAACGCCTCGAACTGCGTGAGCGCCTTCTCGCGCAGCGCGGGCGCCAACGTGAGGCCCGGCGTCTTGGAGCCGATGAACCAGTCTTGCTTGCCGAGCTTCTCGTCGAGCAGCTGATCGAGGCGCTCGCGCGCGCCCTTCATGTCGATGCGGCCGGCGTCGAGGCCGCGCGCCAGCGAGAGCTCCGGCAGCGGCGCGACGCCGTGGTCTGACGAGAACGCGACGACGTAGCGACCCTTGCCGACCAGCTTGTCGAGCTCCGCCAACAGCCGGCCGATCTCGCGGTCGACCACGGCGAACTCATCGCGGCTCTCCTGCGAGTCGGGGCCGTATTCGTGGCCGATGCGATCGTGCCCGCTGAAGCTGATGGTCAACAGATCGGGCACGTCATCTTTCCCGAGGCCCAGCGCCTTCACGCCGTCGAGCGCGACATCGACCTCCGCGGCGTCGAGCAAGGCCTGAATCTCCCGGCGCTCCGCGAACGGCTCCGAGTCGTCGGTGCGCGACGGGAGCTGCGGCGCCTTACCGGTGATGCCGCCGGCGGGGAGCCCCCACGCGAACGTGCCCGCGGCGACCATCTTCGCGAGGCGCTCGTTGACCGGCTTCAAAAAGCCCGGGAGCTCCTTCGCGTAGAAGGTGCTGGTGGTGAAGAACGGGAGCTCCGCGTCGAACCACACCGCGAGGCCCGCGCGCCCGGCGCACAGGATCGCCGAGCGATCTTTCGCCGACACCGACAGCGCGAGCGCCTTCTCATTCGAGCGGCGCACGGCGTCGGCCAGCGTCGGCACGCGCAGCGAGTTGGGTGAGGTGCCATCGCGCCCGTGCGACTCGCGGCCCAGCACCTGAAACGCGGGGTCCTCCGTCGAGAGGCGCGGCTTGCCGCTGGCCACGTCGAGCCAGTCGTTGCTGACGATGCCGTGCACCTCGCCGTACGCGCCCGTCAGCAGCGTGGCGTGGCCGACAGAGGTGATGGTGGGCACCGCCTCGTACCGCGCCTCGAAGAAGCGGTAGCCCTCCGACGCGAGGCGCTTGAAGCCGCCGGTCGCCTCCGGGAGCCGCGCGCGGAAGGTGTCCGCACCGAGCTGATCAACGACGATGACGACTCCGAGACGCGGGCGCTCAGCAGCGAAGGACGACGTCACGAACAACAGAGCGAAGACCGCGAGCAATCTCACGGAGCGCGCTTCTACAGACCGGCCGGTCAGCGCAATGTGACAACGGAGTGACGAACGCGCCGACGAAGTTCACCGGCGATTTTGCGCCTGCCTGACGCAAAAACGCCGACGACTTTCAACGCCCACGGCGTCGTGTCACCCGCGCGACCAGCGCCCGCGCCTGCGGCACCTGGAACACGAGCGCCGCGACGCCGTAGACCGCACCGAAAAAGACCAGCATCCCCAGCGAGGTGGCGAGGCGCGGCAGCGCGGGCGGCGCAAAGAATGCGCCTCCGAATTCGTCGAGCGGCACGGTGCCGAAGCGCACGCCGAGCGCGACCTTGAGGCCCAGCGTCGCGGCACCGGCGATCAACGCCGACGGCCACACGCGCGCCAATTGCCCGCGGATGTGCGGGAGCGCGCCGAGCTCCTGGCGCAGGCCGCGCTTGAGCAGCGTGACCTCGACCCACGCGGTGACGCCGGTGGTGACGGTGATGAACACCGCGCCGAGGTACTCCGGCAACCCGAGCTGCCCGGGGAGGATGCGCACCGCCCAGTACCCGAGTGCGATGCCCAGCCCGACGCGCACCGCCGCGAACAGCAACGGCGTGCGGGTGTTCTTGAGCGCGTAGTACGCGGACGAATAGAGCCGCCCTGAGGTCTGCGCGGACAGCGCGACGCCCGAGCCCATCAACAGGTACCAGGTGAAGCGCGAGTCGTTGGCGGTGAAGCGGCCCGACTCCAGCAGCGCCGCGGAGATCAGATCGCCCACGGTCAGGAACGCGACCGCGCTGGGCACCACGAAGAACGACATGCGCTCCAGGCCGGCGCGCAGGCGCTCGAGGATCGCCTTCGAGCGCTCTTCATGTGACTTCGTGGCGTCGGCCGAGAGGTCGGGCAGCTCGGCGGCGGAGATCGCCATGCCGAAGAGCGACACCGGGAGGATGGCGATGGTCTGCGAGTACGAGAGCGCCGCGACGGCGCGCTCCGAGATGAGCGACGCGTACGCGGTGTCGACCCAGCTGCTGATCTGCACCACGCCGCGCGCCAGCACCGCGGGGAGGAAGTTGGTGATGACGGTACGAACGCCCTCTCCCGTGGGGAGCGGGCCGGGGTGAGGGGCGAGCACGCGCAACACGCTCGGCAACTGAATGAAGAACTGCGCCGCCGAGCCCGCCACCGTGCCCCATGCGGCCCAGGTCGCGACGACGTCTTGCGCGCTGCCACGCACCAGCAGCAGCGCGGCGATGATGCAGCCGTTCCACATCACCGGCGCGGCGTACGAGAGG
>CAMLFP010000397.1 GCA_946479335.1 uncultured Archangium sp. | reverse complement strand
GTCTTGCTCCCGAGCGTGCGCCTCGGCAACCCGATATCTGGAGCGCGTTACAGCGGCTTCAACTCCCGGCGTGTGCGCTCGGTGACGACGTTGCCGGTGTTCAGCGTCGTGCCCGGCTCGAGCAGCAGCACGTGACACTCCTCGGTGAGCGCTTCGGGGCGGTGCTCCACGCCGTGCGGCACGACGATGAACTCGCCAGGCCCCACCTCGATGTCGCCGTCGCGCAGCCCCATGCGCATGCGGCCCGACACCACGAGGAAGAGTTCGTCTTCGACGTCGTGGTGATGCCAGTCGAACGCGCCCTTGAGCTTCACCACCTTCACCTGGAAGTCGTTGATCTGCCCGGCGACGCGCGGGTTCCAGTGATCAGCGAAGGTCGCGAAGGCCTCGGCGAGGTTCACCTTGTGCATGATCAGTCTCGTACACAGGCCGGCACCGGGTTGGCCACTGCGTCGCACGGGTGCCAGAGCCTCCCGAGCTGGTTGGGCTGCAGCAGCGTCGTGGGCTGCGTGGACGGGAAGTCGCCGCACGTGCTGAGCGCGTCGAAGCCGGTGCCCGCGCAGACCGCGGTGTTCCCGAGGTACGGCGCGATCTGCGTCACCGGGTGGCCGAAGTTGAGCTGCGCGGTGGTGGCGACGTGCCCTGGCGCGACCTGCATCACGCTGATCCCGCCGCCCGCGTTGTTGAACCAGCCGCTCGACAGGTGCGCGCCCTGCATCGCCAGGGTCGAGGTGTGGAGCCCGAAGAGCTGATCGCTCTCCGGCGTCGCGGCCAGCGAGGCGGCACAGGTCGGCGCGTACGGTTCACCGCGGATCGCGACGTACACCCCGCGCGGAGGGATCACGTCGCCCACGCCGAAGTTCATCCACCGGGCGCTGGAGGTCGTGCCCGCCGCGTTGCGGTACGCGAAGTGGTAGCCGTTGAGCGCGAGCGGGCAGTTGGAGAGGTTGGTGAGTTCCACCGCTTCACCCGCCTGACACGACGCCAGGTTGGGGCACGCGCCTTCACCGTCGACGACGTACTCGCTGAGCACCAGGTTCGCGCTGGTCGGCGGCACCGGCGTGTCGCACGCCTCGATCACCCGCACGTGCACCGGCGTGGGGTCAGAGCAGCACACGCCGCCGCCCGCCGCGCACGCCCGTACCTCGAATCCGAGATCCATGCCCGGGGGCGGGCCTCCGACGGCGACGCGAAGTGCAGGGCGGAGGTAGGTGTCGCCCTCCGTCGCCTCCGCCAGCACCTGCGAGTCGCCCGGCTGCGTGAAGAGGTAGCGCACGCCCACCGGCACCGGGTCGAACTGGATGATGGGGCGGCCGTCCCAGCTCGTGCCGCAGGTCGAGACCATCGGCCTCTCCGGGGGGACGCTGCAGCTGTTGACGCTCAGGCTGAGCGAGCAGCAGGTGGTCACGTCGCGATCGTCGCGAACGCAATACGCGAGCGTGTAGCTCCCGCCGACGTCGGGCGTGAACGTGGTCTCGGCGACGTCAGCGGGCTGTGGCTCCGCGGAGGACCCCAACGGGCGGATCACCACCGACCACTGCGTCCACACGATGGTGCCGGAGGTCGCGAACGCCGTGGCGCTCAGCTGCACCGGCACGCCGATGGAGCCCGACTGCGCGCCGTAGCAGATCGCGAGCGGCCCGTGGTTCGACTCACAGACGCCGTCTTCGTTGGTCTGCCCGTCGCAGTCGTTGTCGATGTCGTCGCACACCTCCACGGTCGGGCCGCCAGGCGTGCATGACTGCGCGACGCCGGCGGTGCACAGCGGCACCGTGCGCGCGCAGCCACCGACGCCACACGACGTGAAGCCGAGGTTGTCGACCACGCCGTCGCAGTCATCGTCGAGGCCGTTGCAGAGCTCTTCGACACACCCGGCGTCCAACACGTGCTGGAGGTGTGAGCCGCCGCAGTCGCAACCGGCGAACAGCAAAGCGATGAACAGCGAGAGACCGCGCACGGCCGCGGGAGAAACTCCCGGGGTGCGCGCCCGTCAAGCGGCGCCGCGGAGTGGGGTGCTTTTCCGTCTCAGCGGGTGATCAATCGCGCACGCACGCGGGGACCGGCGAGGTGAGGTTGTCGCACGGGTGCCAGAGGCGGCCGAGCTGGTTGGGGCTCAAGTCGACGCGCGAGGCAGAGGTGATGTCGCCGCAGGAGTTCACCGCGTTGTACCCGGCGCCGTGGCAGACCGCGTAGCCGGTGTACGGCGCCACCTCGGTGATGGGGTTCGCGAAGCCCAGCGACGCGGCGTCGACCACCGTGCCCGGCGCGATCTGCAGGTTGCTCAGCCCGCCGCCGGTGTTGTTGAACCAGCCGCTCTGGAGGTTCGGGCCCTCCATCGCCAGCGACGAGATCTTGAGCCCGTACAGGCCCGCGCTCTCCGTCATCTGATCGAGCGACGCGGTGCACGCCGACGGCGCCGCCGCGCGATCGCGAATGGCGACGTACACGCCGCGCGGGGGGATGATCTCCTGCGGGCCGAAGTTCATCCACCGGTAGCTGCCGGAGCTGGCCGACGAGTTGCGGTACGCGAAGTGGTAGCCGTCGAGCGAGACCGGGCAGTTCGAGAGGTTGGTGAACTCGATGGCTTCACCTTCTTGCGCGCCGGGGCTGGAGGCGCCGGCCACGATGTACTCGCTGATCACCACGTTCGCGGCGCTCGGCGACACGGGGATGCTGCACGCCTCGACCACGTTGACGTGGATGATGGTCGGCGATGAACAGCACCGCGCGCCGCCGTCAACGCAGCGGCGCAGCTCGAGCGTGGTGTCGACCCCGGGGATGGCGCCGCCCGCCGCGATGCGCGACGCCGGGCGCAGGTACGTCTGGTACGGGGTGGCCGTCGCGCGCAGGGTCGATTCACCCGCGATGTTCAGCTCGTAGTGCTCGTTGGGCAGCACCGCGCTGGCGAGCTCGATGATCGGCCGGCCATCCCAACTGGTGCTGCAGGCGGTCGACGCGGGCGGCGGCGGCGGCGTGTCGCAGGTGTCCATCGAGACCAGCGTGTTGCAGGTGGTGAAGCCGCTGGCCGGCGTGAAGGCGTTGAAGGTCAGCGTGTAGTTGCCGCGCAGATCGGGCGTGAAGGTCGTCGACGCGCCGAGCGTGGGGCTGTTGGTGGCCGAGGAGGTCGCCGTGCCGCCGTCGGGCAACACCTGCGGCGCCGGGCGCGAGGAGATCGACCAGCCCATGTTCGAGGCCGGAACTCCCGAGGCGTTCGCGGTCACCGACACCGGCTCACCGACCGTCGCGTAGACGGTGGGCGGGCAGATCACCGTCGGGGCGCCGCACACGTAGTCTTCATCGGCGGTGCCGTCGCAGTCGTCGTCGAGGTCGTTGCAGATCTCGGTGGTCGGCATGCCGGGCACGCAGTTCCCGGGGATGCCGTTCGAACAGCTCGAGATGTACCGCGCGCAGGCGCCGAGGCCGCAGCTGACGATGTTGTTGAGCGCCTCGTCGGCGGTGCCGTCGCAGTTGTCGTCGAGGCCGTTGCAGATCTCGGTGCCGGGCAGGCCGGGCTCACACGTCGCCGGAGCGCCGCCGCTGCACGCAGACACGGTGCGCGCGCACGCGCCGGTGCCGCAGTTGAGCGTCACGTCGAGGCCTTCGTCGGTCGCGCCGTCGCAGTTGTCATCGACGCCGTTGCAGACCTCGTCGGTGGGCGCGCCGGGCGTGCATTGCTGGGCCGCGCCGTCGAAGCACGCGGAGACCGTTGAGAGGCACGCGCCGACGCCGCAGGTGACCGGCAGGTCGAGGGTCTCGTCGGTTTCTCCATCGCAGTCGTCGTCGAGGCGGTTGCAGACCTCGTCGCCGGGAGCGCCAGGCACGCAGGTCGCGCCGACGCCATCGGCACAGGCGATGACGGTCCTGGCGCACGCGCCGGCGCCGCAGGTGACCGGCTCACCGAGGCCTTCATCGGAGTCGCCGTCACAGTCATCGTCGAGGCCGTTGCAGACCTCCGCGACCGGGTCTCCCGGCTGACACGACACCTGAACGCCGTTGTTGCAGCTGGAGATCTCGCGGGCGCAGACGCCGACGCCGCACTTGAGAACGGGGAGGTCTTCGTCGATCTCGCCGTCGCAGTCGTTGTCGAGGTCGTCGCAGATCTCCGGCGTGCATTGTTTGAGCTTCTGAGGCTTGCAATCGCAGCCGGTGACGGCGACGACGCAGAAGAGGGCAGCGACGGCGAGGGAGCGCACTTGGGCGCGCCTCAAACTCGGAAACGCCAGACGCGGTCAAGCGACGGCCCGGTGACAGAGGCTGGAGTGCTATCAACCGCCTCGAAAACCAACATGTGCTTAGTTTACATAACGCTTATTATTCGACGTTGTTTGGTATGGTTTCCGAGGGGAGTTGTCCTTGGATCGCTCGTGCTCATGGCTGGTTGCCCAGCTCCGTCAGTTGCGCCTGACGCTGCGGTGGTCGGTGTCGTGGACGCTTCAGTGGAGCTCGTCGACGCCGGCCCGCCGCCGCCCGCGAACCTCGAGCCGACCGTCACCGCGTCGCAGAAAGACGGCGGCGTCAGCGCCATCACGGCGAACGCGGAGGTCGAAGAAGTCGTCGCGCTCACCGTCGCGCTGCCCGCGCGGCTGAAGGACTTCCGGCTCCGGCTCATGGACTGGACCGACAAGGTCGTGGTCTCTGACGACGCGCTGCAGGCCGATGGTGTGACGTGGGTGCTCACGCCGTCCGAGCCGCTCAAGTCGGGCCGTGACTACACGCTCAAGCTCGACGCCGAGCTCGGCCCCGTCATCACCGATGAGGCCGGCGGCACCTGGAACGATTGGGAACTCTCATTCCACATGACCGGTGAGATCGCGCCGGAGCCGACCGCGAAGAAGCCGCTCAAGAAGCGGAAGTGATCTGCTTCTGGTGCGCGTAGCTGGCGGTCAACGCCTCCCACGCGTGACCGCCGGGCTCACGCCAGTACACGCCGCGCCCGCCGAACCACGTGTTGATGCGGAAATCGTCGGGGCCCGTGGGCGTGCTCCGGTACGCGACGCCGAACCGCTGGAGCCGCGCCAGGATGGCGTCGAACTCCGCGTCGGTGACCCGAAACGCGCAATGCAGCACCGGGATCTCGGCGCCCGTCAGATGGTCGATCTCCATGGTCGTTGAGTAGCGGCCGCCGCGTCACATCGC